>JAGRJD010000053.1:29924-38426 GCA_020442915.1 Thiothrix sp.
TTGGCGGCTTTCCAGAGCACAAAATCCAGCGGGTCATCCTTGATTTCATCCACCGCAATGCGCTCCCCGGCACGCAGGTCTTCCAGCCTGCGCCCTGACAGTTTGCCGTAGCCATCGAAGTGTGACACGTCGTAATACACGTCCCCGTTGTCACCGACATAGGCGAGGCCATTGTCGATCAGGGTGCTGATCATGGCCAGCATGGCATCGATATTGGCGGTGGCACAGGGTTCGGCATCCGGGCGCAGAATCCCGAGTGCATTCTCGTCTTCATGCATGGCATGGATGAAACGTCGGGTCAGGTCAGTGGTGGTTTCCTGATTCTCCCGGGCGCGGCGGATGATCTTGTCGTCAATGTCGGTGATGTTGCGTACGTAAGTGACCTGATAACCGCTGGCTTGCAGGTAACGGTATGCCATGTCGAAGACCACCATCACTCGTGCATGGCCGAGATGGCAGAAGTCATACACGGTCATGCCGCATACGTACATGCGTACCTGACCGGGTGTGATGGGGACAAATTCCTGTTTGCGCCTGGTGAGGCTGTTATAAATCTGGAGCATGGTCTGGTTCCGGCAAATGGTTCGGTTTGATAGCGAAGGGGCAGGCAGGAAAACGGAAAGGCAGGTGGGGGTGCGGAAACCCGGAGAGCGGATTTCCGGTCGGGAAATGACGCTTAATCCACTAATCCACCAGCTTGCTGAGTATGGTTGCCCCGCTGCTGAGGGTTTTGTGTACCGGACATCGGTCGGCAATCTCCAGCAGGCGCTGGCGTTGCTCCTCACTCAGGTCGCCCACCAGACGGATATCCCGTTCAAAAAAGCTCTGTTTGTTGGCATCGCGGCTGTGGCGCAGAATGATTCGGGCATCCTTCAGCGGCCATTGCTTGCGTTCGGCATACATGCGCAGGGTCATGGCGGTACAGGCCCCGAGGGCGGCCTTGAGCAGCTGATAGGGTGCTGGACCCAGATCCTCACCACCCAGCGGAACCGGTTCATCAGCAACCAGCTCATGTGCACCGGTGCGCATGTCGCAGGTATAGCCGGTTTCGTTACGCAGGTGGACCTCTACGGGATGCGGGTCTTTGGCGTTCATGGTTCTTGTCCCATCCTTCACAAGTCAGTTTCGACCAATGGTAGCGGAAAGGGGCGCATCCTGCTAGGGTTTGTTGGCGGGCTTTTTACCCGGTTTGATGGAAAAACATGCATGCCCAGACCTGTGCCTTACCTGTTGCTGACCTGCCTTTTGAGCCTGATCCTGGGCGGGTGCGGTGCTGCCCGTTTTCCGGTGGGTGACCGGCACAGCAGCCCTGCCATTGCATTTGAACCCTGGTTCAGCGCCAGTGACGGCGTACAGCTGGCCATGGCGCGCTGGAAGCCGGCGGGCCGGGCCCGTGCCAACATCCTGCTGCTGCATGGCTTCAACGAGTACAGCGGGGCATTTGACAGCGTGGGACAGGCGCTGGCCCAACGGAGGTTTGCCGTCTGGGCGGTGGATCAGCGTGGCTTCGGGCGCAGTCCCTACCGGGGGCTGTGGTCCAGTGCCGAACGCATGGCTGCCGATGTCCGTGAGCTGGCGGTGCTGATCAAGGGGAGCGAACCGGAGCTGCCGCTGGTGCTGCTCGGGCATTCCATGGGCGGGGCGGTGGCACTGCTGGCTGCCGGCCAGGGTACGCTCAGGGCAGATGCCGTGGTGCTGGCGGCGCCAGCGGTCTGGACCCGTGATTCCCAGCCGTTTTTCCAGCGCTGGATTCTGGATGTGGCCAGAACCCTGACACCGGCTTGGTCACCCAGTGGTGAAGGGCTGGTGCAGGCCTCCGACAACATCCCCCTGCTGCGCCGGATCTGGAGCAGCCCCTGGATGCTGCGCACGACGCGCATGGATACCCTGGCCGGGCTGGTGGACCTGATGGACAAGGGTTTTGCCGCCGCATCCGAAATCCGGGTGCCGGTACTGCTTTTGTATGGCGACAAGGATCAGCTGGTGCCCAGAGCACCGATTGATCGACTCTGGAACCGGCTGCCGAAAACCGGCAAGACGCGCCAGATCCGCTATCCGGATGGCTGGCACATGCTGATGCGTGATCTGGAGGGCACCCGGGTGATTGATGACATCAGCGTGTGGATCGGGCAGCAGGATCAGGGTGATTAATCCGGGCTGGCCTGTCTGTGGGCCAAAGGAGTGACATTGGCTGTTGTAACCCGCCTTTATCCTGTTGGTGAGTCCTGGCCTGCTGAAAGTACCGCCCCGCTGCCGGGACTGTACCTGTCCCACCGGCTGTATCGGCCTGAACGGCCCCGGCCACTGGTGTATGGCAGTTTTCTCATGAGCCTGGACGGGCGCATTGCCATGGAAGAAGGGGGACTGATGACAACCCCGAGCACGATCCGGAATGCCAATGACTGGCGGCTGTTGCAGGAGCTGCATGCCCAGGCGGACTGCCTCATCACTCATGGTGCTTATCTGCGTGAATTGCAGGCGGGTCTGATCGGCAATCTGCTGCAGGTACGTGAGCCGGACCTGATCGACTGGCGCAGACAGCAGGGGTTGCCGGATCAGCCGGCCATTGCCATTGCCAGTGCCAGCCTGGATTTCAGCCTGCCGGACAGTCTGCTGGCGCAGGGACAGCCGGTGCACCTGTTCACGGGCCTTTCGGCTGATCCGCTCCGGGTCGCCCGCTGGCAGGGCCGGGGCTTTACGGTGCGGCAGGCCGGGACCGGTCGGCTGGTACAGGGCCGGGCGTTGGTGGCGGCTCTGGGAGCGCTGGGATATCGTAGCCTTTACCTGCTGTCGGGACCGCTGATGCTGGGCACCATGCTGCAGGAACGGGTGCTGGAGCGGCTGTACCTGACCCAGGTGCTGCAGCTGGTGGGTGGGCAGCACGTCCGTACCCTGGGGGACGGGATTGTGTCTGGGCAGGCGGGTACATTGCAGCTGCAGGAACTGTATCTGGATCAGGAGGTCGGGCAGCTGCTGGCCTGCTATGCAGCCAGGCCGGATTGATACCCGTCAGCCGGATGGCTGAGGGCGGGTCTGTGCTGCGTGCAGGTCAGCAGTGATGCCCTCCGCAGGTACCGGGTCTGTGTCTGTCTTTTCCGTGCCGGTATCCGCCGGCTCCGGCTCGGCCCAATGCAGTTTGCGGAAGTCGAAGTGCTGTGCCAGTGTCGGCTTGATGATGGCAAAATAGGGGGAGATATCAAAGTCGCGTGGTGCAAACAGGCTGTAATGACGGATGTGCAGGATTTCCCGGAAGGTGTCATGGCTGCGATTGTCATGGGCACGGATGATTTCGATATCGGGCAGGATCGGGTACTGCACGGACTGGTAGGCCTGGGCAATCAGGGTCGAGCAGATGGCGCGGGTGGGGTCGCCGCTGCCGAGGGCCAGCATGCGCCGGCGCCATTGCCGGGGCACGGGGGGCGTGCGGATCAGGTAACGCATCAGGTCAAAGACATTGCGCAGGTCGTAACGGTGGTTCAGGCGTGCTCTGGCAAACGCGACCACCTGATCAATTTCCGCTGCATTCAGTCCGACCGGGCGGCAGATACGGGTATGCAGTCCGCCGTAGGTTTGCAGCGGCACGATGCGTACACCTTCCGAAACATCGGCTTCAATCAGTTCTGCGGCGCTGGCGTTTTTGCTGATGCACAGTGCCGCATGTGACCAGGTGGACTGGGTCAGGTACTTGATGGCACTGCTGAAACGGCTGGAGCCTTCCACCAGTAGTATGTCCCCCTTTTCGATCGTGGCGAGCAGGGTTTCCGGTGAACAGGTCGCCGGTCGTACATCCCGTTTGCCGGGCGCAGAAAGGTAGTTGGCAAGCAGGTTGCCGGCAGCTTGTTTGAACATCCTCCACCATGAGTCGGTCAGGTTTAAAGGGGTCGGGCATGGTCCGTGCCAGCCTGCCGGACGCCAGTACCGCCGGCTGGTTCCTGATTGTAGCACGGCTGACGGGAGCGCTGAACTTGCAGTCACCGGGCCGATGCAGTAAAAGTACGGGCATGAAACCCTGGTGCGCCCGGAGGAATTTTCGGGCCGGGCCGGGGCAGGGCATGATGAGGAGAGCCGGAATGGAAAACCTGATGCAGGTGCTGACGGACGGGATTGTGCAGCATGAAACCCTGATACGGCTGGGGGCATTTCTGGGGCTGCTGATCCTGATGGCGCTGTGGCAGGCCGTCATGCCCCGGCGTCCGCCAACCGTGGACGGCCCGGCCCGCTATCGGCGCTGGTGCAGCAATCTGCTACTGGTGGTGCTGTCCACCCTGCTGGTGCGGATTCTGCTGCCGTTTTCCGCCTCGGCTTTAGCCCTGCTGGTCGAGACGCACAATGCGGCCTTGCTGGGTTTCAGTCTGCCGGTGCTGGTATCGGTACTGGTGCTGGATCTGCTGATTTATCTGCAGCACCGTCTGTTTCACACGGTTCCCCTGCTGTGGCGCCTGCACAAGGTTCACCACAGTGACCACTGGCTGGATGTAAGTACGGCACTGCGTTTTCATCCACTGGAAATCCTGCTTTCGATGTTGATCAAGTTTGCTGCCATCTGGCTGTTTGGGATTCCGGCGCTGGCGGTGATCCTGTTCGAGGTCATACTCAATGGCATGGCGCTGTTCAATCATGCCAACATCCGGCTGCCACTGGAGCGCTGGTGGCGCCAGGTGGTGGTCACGCCGGACATGCACCGCATCCATCATTCGGTCCACCGTGTGGAGCACGACAGCAACTACGGTTTCAACCTTTCCGGCTGGGATCGGCTGTTCGGCACTTATGTGGCCGAACCCGTGGACGGGCAGCTGCAGATGCGGATCGGTATTCCCGAGTACCGAGCGGGTGAGGTGGCGGTATTGCCACTGCTGTTCATGCCGTTCCGGCGCAGACGAAAGCGCATGTCCTGAGGCGGCATCCAGCGAAAGGATTTCTGCTATCATGCGCCTCCCCATTCCGGAAACATGTGCATGAAAGATTATCAGCAGGAATTCATTGATTTCGCCCTCAGCCAGCAGGTATTGCGCTTCGGTGAGTTTACCCTTAAATCCGGGCGTATCAGTCCGTATTTTTTCAATTTCGGCCTGTTTCGTACCGGTGCGGCTTTGAGCCGGCTCGGGCGTTTTTATGCGCGTGCCATTGTCGAGTCGGGGCTGGAGTTCGACATGCTGTTCGGCCCGGCCTACAAAGGCATTCCGCTGGTGAGTGTCACGGCCATGGCCCTGTATGAGCAGTATGGGCGGGATTATCCCTATGCCTATAACCGCAAGGAAGCCAAGGATCATGGCGAGGGCGGCCTGATTGTCGGTGCACCGCTGACGGGTCGGGTGCTGGTGCTGGATGACCTGATCACTGCCGGTACCGCAATCCGGGAGGCCATGCAGCTGGTGCAGGCCCAGGGCGCCCGGCCCGGTGGGGTCTGTATCTGCCTTGACCGTCAGGAGTGTGGCCGGGAAGGTGCCCGTTCGGCAGTGCAGGAAGTGGAAGCCGACTACGGGGTGCCGGTGCTCAGTATTGTGGGGCTGGCTGAGCTTGTTGATCACCTTAAAGGTAGCGGGCATGATGCCGGTCTGTTGATGGCGATTGAGGCCTATCGCCGCCGGTATGGTATCTGACGGTTCCTTGTCATGACACTTTGCCTTGCCGCTGTCTCTGGCCGCACATTTCCCTACAGGGGCCTGCCATCCGGTCCGCGTGCCTGCAGATGCAGGCCGGAGCCACCATCATCAGCCGGAATCCAGGGAGCCATGCACGCCTTGTCCTTGACGCAGGGGTCGGTCAGGCTGAGCAGGAAGGCGAGCATGTGCTGTACGTCCTCACCGCTGTAATCCTGTCCAGGCAGTTGTACATCACAGGCAAGGATATAGCGCATGCGCTCCTGCAGTTCATCGCTCTGGATGTTCTGTTGCAGCACCTGTTTGCGGTCGTAGTTGAGTCCGTTCAGAAACGGGTCCATCATGTGCCGGATCACCCCTGCCAGTGTGGTATAGGCTCCATTATGGCCCCAGGGGCCGGTGACTTCGACGTTCAGCAGGCTCGGGGTGCGGAAACGAAAGCGGTCAACGGATTTACCGGTCACCAGCTCCCGCCCCCGATCCAGTCCGTCATCCGGCATATTGCCGACCTGCTTGCCGGGGCCGACAGGCGGCATCAGGGTGTGATAGAACTGCTCGTCGGTGAAGAAATCACCACTGTGGCAGTTGACACAGCCGTAACCCCCACTGCCAGCCGGGCGGTAAAACAGCAATGCTCCTTTTTTTGCCTGTTCACTGATGGCGGCGTTGTCGCCCTGGACGTAGGCGGACCAGGGGTTGGCGACAAAAACCTGTGAGCGCTCGTATTCGCTGAGGGCGATACTGATGTTCTGCTCGGTGATCAGGGTATTGGGCAACCCGTCCGGAGTGTTCCAGGCATTGCGGAACTGTTCCAGCCAGTAGGCCGTTTCCCTGGATGACAGTTCCCCCTGCCGGGAGCCGTAACCACCGAGACGCTCGGCGATCAGACGGCGGCAGGACTGATTGGTGCCGTCCGGGTCGAAGTTTTCACCACGCATTTCATGGCTGGAGGTCAGGGGAAAACGGGCCTGGGCCTGAACCAGATTGCGACCGGCTTCCGGGTCGGGTTGTGGCCATGGCACATCCGGGGTGGTGATGCCGCCATCGGCCAGAGCGGCAATGCGTCCGTCATGGAAAATATGCTGCTGCCACAGGGCGATATTGAATGTGGTGGGGGCATTGCGCGGGACCTGTGGGGGTTCTCGATTGGCGGTTTTGCGACCGTGCCCCAGGATTTCCAGGTTTCTGGCCCCGACCCCGATGGACAGCGACAGCTCATCACCGCCACCCAGCAGGGGGTGATGGCAGCTGGCACAGGCAACATCCATATCCCCGCCCAGTGCACGGGAAAAAAACAGCTTCATCCCCAGCCGGGCTTTGGGGCTGGTGATGGCGGGGGGCTGTATTTCCCGGACCGGATCACCGGTCAGCTTGAAAGCACTGATCAGTGTCCGCAACTCCGTGTCGGCATCGGGGCTGTTGCCCGGGCCGGGAAGGGGCGGGTTCTGCCAGCGGGTGGTTTCAGATGTCTGTTCCGGGATATCAAGGCATCCGCCAAGTGTCAGCGCCATGCCAACGGTCAGGATGCTTTTCCACATGCGGTGAGACTCCCTGCTGATCATTAATGAAAATTATGAAGCAGGGCACCGGATTCTGAACCTGAAAGCAAACCCAGTGGCCCTGTTTGGCCGATGGTATGGAAGCAGGTGCGGGAAGTAGAACAGGAAACGGGCAGGGGAGTGGTCTGATGGTGGTGTTTGACCTCCCCCGAACGGAACAGCCGTTGCGGGGGAGGTGCGGGGGTTTGTCAGAGCAGATTGTGGCGCTTGAGCTTGGTACGCAGCGTGGCACGATTGATGCCCATGAACTGCGCGGCCTTGGACTGGTTCCCGTGCGTATAGCGCATCATGACCTCCAGCATGGGGCGCTCGACTTCATCCAGTACCAGACGGTACACATTGCCTGGATCGTGATCACCCAGTGTTTCCAGATAATCCTGGAGGGTACGGTGTACCGTTTCTGACAGGGAAGAATCCAGGGTACGGGTAGATGCATTCATTCTATTTAACCTTTGTTAATAGCCAGCTTGGCTAGAATTTGTTCCAACACCACCAGCTGTTCGTTGGGGCAATTTATTCTCAGCACCTGGTTTTTCCAGAGTACTGGGTCCTGAGTCAGCCTTTCCAGATACCACGCAATGTGCTTGCGCCCGATGCGTACCCCGGCAGGGCCGTGAAACTCATGAATTGCCTTCAGGTGATCCAGAACAACCTGAGTCCGATGTGAGATATCCCGTGTTTCAGGCTGCTTCCCCGTGCCGAGAAAAGTCTGAAGCTGTTCGAATATCCACGGTTGTCCCAAGGCTGACCGACCGACCATCAGGCCATCAGCATGCGTATAGTCCAGGATGAAAGCGGCATCTTCCACACTCCGGATGTCACCGTTGGCGATGACGGGGATGGATACATGCCGTTTGACCTGGCGAATTGTTTCGTATTCGGCGGTCCCCCGAAAAGCATCACTGCGGGTTCTGCCGTGCAGGGACAGGGCGGCAACACCGGAATCTTCGGCCAACCGGGCAATGTCCACTGCATTGCGGGTGGTCTCTGACCAGCCGGTCCTGAATTTCAGCGTCACCGGCACATCCACTGCCGAAACAACGGCTTCCAGTATCGATCTGACCAGCCCGGGTTCTCGTAAAAGTGCGGATCCCGCTGCTCTTTTGAGTACCTTTTTGGCCGGACAGCCCATGTTGATGTCAATGATCTGCGCCCCGAGCGCTACGCACTCACGGGCAGCCACTGCCATTTGTCCGGCCTCGGTTCCCGCAATCTGGAGACTGCGGGGTTCCGTTTCGGAAAGCTGGGGTAAGCGCGCACTGGATTTCCTGCTGTCCCAGAACCGGATATCGGAAGTCAGCATCTCCGAGGTGGCCATGGATGCACCATGGTGCCGACAGAGA
>JAGRJD010000053.1:38525-38713 GCA_020442915.1 Thiothrix sp.
CAACCTTGAGTAAAAGAATACCACCCCAAGTATCAATTTCTCCGCAATTTCCCGACTTTCGGCGCATTCCTTTGATAGAAGGTGCCTGGCGGAAGTTGCTGGGAAGGGGTTATTTTCTGATAAAAAAATCAGGCCATCCGACAATTGGAGGTCTTAATAACAGTCCTGACTGATGGGTGGCATAAATT
>JAGRJD010000178.1 GCA_020442915.1 Thiothrix sp.
CAGAAGATCGTAAACAGGCTCTAAGCCGCTTTGAGCGGCTCACGAATTTAAAGCCCCCGGCTTTGCCGGGGGGTACTTACTGCCCGGCTCTCTCGCCGTCCGGGTGACGGGTTGATCAGACGCTACGGCCAGCTTCACTGCCGACCCTTTAAACTCTGCTGTATAGGAACTGGTTTTCTTCTGACTCATGACACACCTTTCATTGGCAGGTGATAGTACCTGCGTCGGTGTGTCCGGGAAAACTATAGCCACTTCAATTATCCGGCTGGTGAGTAACGGGAAGTCAGCCCTCAGCTTCCGGCCAGCACCTCAAACGCCCGTTCCACCCGGTTGCCATCCTCGTCCACCACCGTCAGCCGGTGTCTGCCGGCAACCGGCTGCATGGCCTGCTGATGGAAGGTGCGGGTGGTGCCGACGAAACGGTTGTCCAGGTGCCAGTAGAGCAGGGCATCAGGACGCTGGGGCACGGCACGGAACACCACCTGCCCGAGCTTGCCGTCCAGCTCCCTGGGCAGGTAGATCTGGGTGCCTTCCTGCGGATACAGGAGGCCCAGTGCAGTCTGGTTCACATTACTTCCGTCCCCGTCCTGGCAGTCGGGCCGCCAGGGCGGCAGTGGCTGGTAATCGGCATGATACTGGCGGTAGAAACTGGCCTGTTCCGGGGGCAGCACGAACCAGGAGCGGCTCTGCATATGCGCTACCGACTCGCATTCGCTGTGCACACGCCATTGCCCGCCGGCGTCCAGATGCACCCGCTGATGATACGGGGTAAGGCGGGCGAAGTGACTGCCGACCGGGGCTGGTACCTGACGGGTGTTGCAGGCTCCGTTGGCCAGGTAACCATCATCCCGGCACACGGACACGGTGTGCAGCTGCCATTGCGGGGGCCGGAACCAGTCACCGGCTGCCGGCAGCAGGTTGAAGGTGTTGAACAGGATGGGTGCGGCGCTTCGGGTACCGGTCAGGTCCGCCCGCCCGGCACCACTGGCATTGCCGACCCAGACCGCGACCGTGAAATCCGGATCGACGCCGATGGCCCAGGCATCACGCTGGCCGTAGCTGGTACCGGTTTTCCAGCCTACCTTGCGGCTGCTGCTGAACTTTTCCCAGTAGCCTTCATCACCGGGGCGTGCCACATCCAGCAGGGCTTCCAGCGTCAACCATGCGGAGGCACTGGACAGGGTGACAATCCGGTGGCTTGGTTGCGTTTCCTCCTGCAGCAGTCGGCCCCGGGGCCAGAATGCCTGCTGCTGCCTGCGGGATTGACGGGCGCGGTTGGCCAGACCGGCATAAGCCACTCCCAGCTCCCAGGGCGTGGCTTCCGCACCGCCCAGAATCAGGCTCAGGCCATAGTCACGCGCACTGCGCTTGAGGTGGGACAGGCCAAGCTGGCGCAGCTGGGCCAGAAACGGTTCCACCCCACGCAGGCTCAGCAGGTTGACCATGGGGATATTGAGGGAGCGTGCCAGTGCTTCCCGGGCACTGACCGCACCATGATAACGGCGGTTGTAATTTTGCGGAGTGAAGCCGCTGTAATTGACCGGTACATCGGCGACCAGCGAGTCCGGCAGGATCAGGCCCTGTTCAATCATGTCCGCAAACAGCAACGGCTTGAGGGTGCTGCCGGTACTGCGCGGGCGCTGGATCATGTCGATGGCATGGCCCTGATCCTGCATGCTGTCCATGTCCGGACGGTTGCCGACATAGGCCAGTGTACCCAGTGTGTGATTGTCCAGTACCAGAATGGCCAGATTCTGTATCCCTTCCAGTGCCAGCTGTTCGCCGCTGCGCCGGGCCAGATTGTTGAGCGACTGCTGCAGGGGCGCATCCAGGGTGCTGTGGAAACGCTGCTGCTGCGGGTACTGGCGGCTCAGGGTATCCAGCAGGTGCGGAGCCAGCCGGGGCAGGGGATGGGGAGCCTCGGGCAGCGGCTCGGCCAGTGCCAGCTCATAATCCAGTGTCTCCAGCGTGCCCTGCGCATGCAGCAGGGTCAGCAGGCGATTGCGTTTGGCCAGCAGTTGTGCACGATTGCGGCCCGGATGGATCAGGGCCGGATTATTGGGCAGGATGGCCAGCATGGCACTTTCAGCCCAGGACAGTTGCCCGGGTGCCCGCCCGAAATAACGCCAGGCGGCGGCCTCCAGCCCCACCACATTGCCGCCAAACGGGGCATGCGCGGCGTACAGGGCGAGAATGGCCTCCTTGTCCAGCCGCATCTCCAATCGCCAGGCGCGCAGGATTTCCAGCCCCTTTTCACTCAGGGTACGCGGCGGATTGCCCCGTGCCAGGCGGATGACCTGCATGCTCAGGGTGCTGGCTCCGCTCACCACCCGTCCCTGGCGCAGGTTGTCGAAACCGGCCCGCAACAGGGCCAGCATGTCCACGCCGTGATGACGCCGGAAACGCCGGTCCTCAAAGCGGATCAGGGCGGTGGCGAACTTGTCCGGTACCGTTGCCGATTCGGGAAAGCGCCATTGTTCATCAGTGGCAATGTGTGCACTCAGCAGGTGACCGTCCCGGTCCAGCAGCAGGCGTGAATGGTCGGTGCTGAACAGCACTTCCGGCAGGCTGAAGGCATGCCACCAGACCATCCCGGCACTCAACAGCACCAGTACCGGGATGGCTGCCGGGGCCTTGAACAACAGCCGGCGTTTTTTACCGGGTCTGCCGCTCATCATCCGCTTTATCCGGTTTCCCATCCGGTGCTGTTCAGTCCGCCATTGACATCACGGCTCCCGGCACTGGCAGCACCTTGAGGATATCCAGTCCCAGACTGCCGGTCTGTGCCCGGATGCCGGGCTGGTACATGGCTTCCACACTCACGGGCGGGAAGCGGAACTGCCCCAGATAGGCGGCATTGATACGCACCGTGACCGTGCGTGTGGCACCGGCCTTGAGGTCGAAGTAACTGAATACCCGGTCATCCCGCACATCCTGATGGCTCAGGCCGGAGGGGGTGCTGTTTTCACCCGTGGTGGGACTGGTGCCGATTTCCGCCCCCGAAGGCAGCAGCGTGGCCAGGGCCAGCCGTTTCAGGTCCTGCGGACCGGTATTGGTGACCGTGACGGTGAGCACGTAGTCCTGGCCCTGCTGCAGTTTCAGTCCGGGGGAGGCCGCCGCTGGCGTCGCTGCCGGCTGGCTGTTCCAGGCCAGCATTTCCCGGCCCTTGCGGTCACTGAGTTTCACCGCCAGCGCCAGTCCCTGCTCCTGAGCCTGTTCGCTGCCTGCCGGGGCGATACCGCGCCGGGTCAGGCTGGCATACAGGCGCAGCGAACTGTCATTGCGCAAGGCCACCTGGTAGGCCTTGTCTTCTACCCCCAGCAACCGGTTCAGCAGGGCCTGCGGGCTGTCCAGCGTGGCAGGGCTGCCCTGGTTCAGGGTCAGGCTGGCCTTGACCGGTGCCGGTGCACTGTCGAGGTAATGTGCTGCTGACAGCAAGGCCCAGCTCAGGTCGTGGGTATTGGGCCGTATCTCGCTGCCCAGCGCCTCGCCCAGCTGCTCGACCAGCCGGGCGGCATCCTGCTGGCGTCCCAGGGTGATCAGGGTTTCCAGCTGCAGCCCGAGGGTGCCGAGACGCTGGCTGAAGGTGGTATCGGATGGCGTGACATCCAGATTCGTAGCAATCAGCCCTTCGGTGGTACGGCGGGCGGCTTCGGGCTGCCCCGACAGCTGGTAGGCGGCAGCCAGCAGCCAGCGTGCCTGAACACTGGCTTTTCCGGATTCGCGCAGCCGGTTCATGGCCCCCAGCTGTGGCTGTTCCCCCAGGGCCAGTACATACAGGCGGTAAGCCTGTGTGGCACTGGTATCAGCGGTATTGCGGCTATCCGTGGCGTTATTCGCAGCATTTGCTGCCGGGGTGGTGCCTGCTGTCTTGCCGGGAGTCCAGTTCTGGGCCTGCCGGACCTGATAGGACTGCCAGCCGCTCAGCAGACCGAGCGGTACGCTGTAGCCGCGTTTGCGGGCCTCAATCAGGAAGTGGCCGGCGTACAGGCTGGCCCATTCACTGGCTTCCGTGGAGCCCGGCCAGTACATCAGGTTGCCGCTGCCGCTCTGGAAGCTGTTCATGCGTGCAATGGCCCGTTTGACGTAGCCTTCGAGCTGTTGGCGGCGTTCGGCATCCAGCTGCAGCAGGGTGGACAGATAGAGCTGCGGGAAGGCGGTGGAAGTGACCTGCTCCAGGCAGCCATGCGGGTAATGCACCAGATAGTCCAGGTGCTGTTCCAGATTCAGGTTGGGAATTGCCGACAGCACCAGGTTGGCCTGATTGCTTCCCGGCAGGCCGAAGGGCTGCAGTACGGTTGTCCAGTCGGCACCGGGGTCGAGGGCCCGGTTCAGGTTGCGCACTTCCGGCAGGCTCGGGGCCTGAATGTTCAGGGTGACTTCATGACGGCTTTCCTGTGCGGTATCGGGCTGGCCATCGGCCTTGAGCGCCACTGCACGGAACTGCAGCGTGCCCGGCCCCGGTTTGTTACCGGCCTTGAGCGGCAGGGACAGGGTTTTCTCGCCGGTACCGGTGATATCGACCTTGCGCGGGGCCGCCAGCGAGGTAAAGGCCGTATCGCCCTGCATGCTGACTTCCACCGCCTTGATGGCCGGGTCGGCGGTAAACAGGGTCAGTGGCACTTCCACGCTTTCACCGGTTCGGAGGCTGCGGGGCAGCGAGGACAGCAGCATGAGCGGCTGGCGCACAAAGACTGACTGCTCGGCCCTGCCATAGGCTGTCCTGTCGGCAGCCACCAGCATGATGCGCACCGCACCGAGGTAGGCGGGGAGCGTCACGGCATGCTCACGGGTTTGACCGGCTTCAAGGTGGAAGGCACCGAGGAATTTTACCACCGGCGGGAAGCGTTTGGGTTTATTGGCGGCATCGTCAATCTGGGCCTCATCCCCGCCACCGATGGCCAGCATGCGCTCCAGTTCACCACCGTAGGCACCGACCACCTGGTCATACAGGTCCCAGGTCCGGATTCCCAGCGCCTCCTTGCGGTAGAAAGCCTGATGCAGGTCCGGGTTCTCAAAGCGGGTCAGCCCCAGCAGGCCCTCGTCCACCACCGCCAGGGTGTAGTCCATGGGCTTGCCGTTTGCTTCGCTGACCTGAAACAGCTGACTGCTTTCCGGTTTCCATTCATCCGCCGCCTGGATCAGCGGCTTAAGACGGGTGGACGGGTCCTCCACCATGAGCGGAATAATGCCGTACAGGCGCATGGGGCGGTCGTTCTGGCGCTGCTGATGCCCCTGCAGCAGGGTGACGCTGACATAGGCATTCGGGGCCATGGCGGCGGTGATCGGCACCGGAACCTGCGTGCGCTGGCCATCAAACTCGACCCAGTGCTGTGCCAGAATCCGGTTGGCATTTTCCACCGTCAGCAGTGCGCGCCCGGCGGCGGCTTCCGGCAACTGTACCTGAGCCGTGTCACCGGGCTGGTATTGATCCTTGTCCGTGCTGACACTCAGGCGCGCCGCTGCACCACCCCCCTGTTCCTGGGCCCGTCCGGCCCAGCCCGGCCAGTCCACGTACAGGGTCTTACCGCTGCAGTGTTTGCCTTCAAGGTCGCAGGCTCGCACCAGATAGCGCCCCCAGTCCGGGTAGTTGATGCGGAACTTCCATTCACCCTTGCCTGCGGTGGTGTTGACAATGGTCTGCTCCAGCTTGCTGCTGTTGCTGGCAT
>JAGRJD010000054.1 GCA_020442915.1 Thiothrix sp.
CCAGCGCCATCTGGTCGCCCCAGCCGGCGTCCCCCCAGGCGAGGAGCGTCAGGTCCACGAGCCCCGGCCCGCTCGCCGCTCAGTCCGTGGTGGCGCTGTCGAAGCCGAACCACTTGATCGCCAGCTCGCTCACCGTGCCGTCGTCCAGCGCCGACTGGATGGCGGCATTGAATTTGTCCTTCAGCGCCGCGTCCTCCTTGCGGATGCCGACACCCACGCCGCGGCCGAAGATGCCGCGGGCGAAGCCCGGGCCGACCCGCGTGAAGTCCTCGCCGAGCTCGCCCTCGAGCAAGGGCTGCCAGCCGCTCTGGTCGGCCAGCGCCACGTCGATGCGCCCGGCCTGCAGGTCCAGGTCGAGGTTCTCCTGGCTGTCATAGGTGCGGATGTCGATGTCGCCCATGTGCTCGCGCAGGAAGTTCTCGTGGATGGTCGCGGTCTGCACGCCGACCGTCAGGCCGTCGAGCAGCCCCTTCACCTGGTCGAGCAGCGCCTGCTCCTCGGCCGAGATCTCCGTCATGTCGACGCGGGTCTCGGGCAGGCCGGCAGCGGCGAAGTCGCTGTCCTTGGGTGCCACGAAGATCGCCGGCGTCGTCGCATAGGAGCGCGAGAAGTCGATCACCTCGAGGCGCTCGTCGGTGATTGACATGCCGGCCATGATGGCATCGTAGTTGCCGGCGATCAGGTTGGGAATGATGGAATCCCATTCATTCTGGATGAATTCACATTTGGCCTCCAGACGCTTGCACAGCTCATTGCCCAGATCGACTTCAAAGCCGGCCAGTTTGCCCTCGTCATTGACGAAGTTCCAGGGGGCATAGGCTCCTTCGGTGGCGATGCGGAGGGTATCCTGCGCCTGCAGTACCGGGGTGCTGAGCAGGGCGGCCAGTGCAATGGAAACTACCCATTTTTTCGTCATAAAACTTCAACTCCAGTAAAGTGCCTCGGATGCTGTCTTGCTGCCATACGTCAGTGAGGCTGGATCGACGTATTGGCCAGAAACTGTTGCAGGCGCTCGGACTGCGGATTGCCGAACAGTTCGGCAGGCCGACCCTGTTCTTCAATCAGCCCCTGATGCAGGAAAATCGCATGGCTGCACACATCACGGGCAAATGCCATTTCATGGGTCACGACGATCATGGTCATCCCGTCCTCCGCCAGCCGGCGCATGACTGTCAGCACTTCCCCCACCAGCTCGGGGTCAAGGGCCGAGGTCGGCTCATCGAACAGGATGGCGTCCGGGCGCATGGCCAGGGCGCGGGCAATGGCCACACGCTGCTGCTGGCCGCCGGACAGGAACGCCGGATAGGCGTCGGCCTTGGCGGCAATGCCCACCTTGTCCAGGTATTCCATGGCAATATCCCCGGCCTCGGCTCTGGACAGGCCCTGAACCCGGATCGGGGCTTCAGTGACATTTTCCAGGATGCTCAGATGCGCCCAGAGGTTGAACTGCTGGAACACCATGCTGACCCGTGAGCGCAGTTTCTGCACCTGTTTCGGGTCGGCGGCCTGGCGCACGCCGTGGCGACCGGTCTGCAGGCGGATGGTTTCTCCGGCGAGGGTGATTTCGCCCTGATCCGGCATTTCCAGCAGGTTGATGCAGCGCAGGAAGGTGGACTTGCCGGAACCGGATGAGCCGATCAGGGAGATGACATCACCGGCACGGGCAGTCAGGGAGAGGCCATGCAGGACTTCCAGCCGGTCAAAGCGCTTGTGGATATTCTGTACATCCAGGATGGCTGTCATGCGGAACACTCTCCTTCGGTTGCGGTGCAGGCCCTGATGCCCCGGCCTGAAGGGAATGTATCATGCCTGTTGGTGGAGGCAAAACAGAAATCGTGATCACAGGAGTGCCGGTCCGGTTCAGGCCGGGCGGGCGATGCCTTCCAGGGTGGAGAATGGCAGGTCCTTGGCCAGAAACAGGAAGTCCTGCAGGTAGCGTGCTCCCAGGTGTTCCTCGCGCACTGCCGCATGCAGGGTGTTGAAGATGCCGTCCGGCCCGAGTGAACGGGCAGTGACATACTGGCGCCCGGTGTATTCGCTGGCGGCCCAGTTGGGCAGGGTGCATAATCCGCGCCCACTGGCGACCAGTGCCACCATCATGACCGTGAGTTCACACTGGCGCAGCCGGACCGGCTCCACATCCGCCGGGCGCAGGAACAGCCGGAAAATGTCCAGTTTGCGCTGCGGCACCGGGTAGATGATCAAGGTCTGGTCAGCCAGCAGGGCGGGCGTGATCGTTTCCGCCCGGGTCAGCGGATGGTCCAGTGGTAGTACCAACACCGCCTCGTAACGGAACAGCGGGATGTAGCTGATGCCGTTCAGGGGTTCCGGATCGGCAGTGATCACCAGGTCCAGTTCACCCTCTGCAAGGGCATTCAGGCTGGTGAAACTGAAACCGCCGGCAATGTCCAGTTCCACATCCGGCCACTGGCGCCGGTATTGATCCAGTGTGGGCAGCAGCCACTGGTAACAGGAGTGACACTCGATGGCGATGTTGATGCGCCCGCCATCCCCCTTGTGCATGCGGGCCAGGTCCTGTTCCAGGCGGCTGAAGCGCGGCAGGGTATCGCCGGCACTGTCCAGCAGACGCTGACCGGCTGCGGTGAGTTTCAGGGGGCGGCTCTTGCGCCGGATCACCTCCATGCCGATCCGGTGTTCCAGTTCATTGAGCTGGTGCGACAGGGCTGACGGGGTCAGGTGCAGCTGGCGGGCCGCCTCTGCCAGACTGTCCTGCTCATGGATGGCCTGAATCAGCTCCAGGTGCTTGCGTTGCAGGTTCATTGAAAATTCTTCAAGTTTTCGTTTATCAGATTGCGATTCTGCTGGAAAGCGGCGCATGTGACAATAAGCGCCATGAAACCAGAGCGACTTGAGAGTTACTTCATGACCAGTTATCCAGGCATTGTATCTGACACGGGCCACAACCGTTCCGGGGCGCAGCTGCCCGCCTTGTCCTTCGAGTTTTTTCCGGCCCGCACCCCGCGCATGGATCGCAATCTGTGGCGTACCATGGGGCAGCTGGAGCTGTTCAGTCCGGCTTTTTTTTCCATGACTTACGGTGCCTTGGGCAGTGAGCGTGAACACAGCATCAGTGCGGTGGAAAGCCTGCAACAGGAAGGCCCGGTTCCGGTGGCGGCTCACATTACTGCCGCCGGTCATACCCGCGATTCACTGCTGGCGCTGGCGGCACGTTTTGCCGCCCTGGGTGTGCGTCGGCTGGTCGCCCTGCGGGGTGATGATCTGGCACAGGGCGGATTTCGTGATGTGGCCGATATGGTGGAAAGCCTGCTGGGAGTTGCCGATTTTGACATCAGTGTGGCGGCCTATCCGGAGGTTCATCCCAAAGCACCGAGCCTGGCGGCTGATCTTGCAAGCCTCAGACGCAAGCTGGATGCCGGTTCGCGTCGGGCCCTGACCCAGTATTTTTTTGATGCGGACGTGTTTCTGCGTTTTCGGGATGCGGCACTCCGGGCGGGTATCACCCAGCCGCTGGTTCCCGGCATCCTGCCTTTGCATGATTTTGACAAGGTGCAGGGGTTCAGTGCCCGCTGCGGGGCCAGCGTGCCGGATTTTCTGCACGAGCGTTTCCGTGGCACCCGGGCCGGCAGTACCGAGCAGCGTGAAATCGGTATCGACATCATTGTTAAACTGTGTGAGAACCTGATCCGTGAGGGTGTGGAGCAGCTGCATTTCTATACCCTGAACCAGCCTAACCTGAGCTATGAAATCGTGCGTCGGCTGCAGTACCCACTGCGGCATGAACTGGAGCGGAACAGCGTGTCCAGGGCGGCCTGATTCAGGTGAATTTTGCTAACAGGCGCGGCTATTATTTATTGCTTGTTGCAGTGCAGCATTGATCTTATCATTACTCTTGTCCGAATCAGAAAACCAAACGAGAGTAAAAAATGAGTATTTTCAGCACAGTAGCAAAAGTTGTCGGTGATGCCCTGCAAACCCAGCAGAAAATCCGTGTTCTGCAACTGTTTCAGAACATGAACGATCGTGATCTGGCCGATATCGGCATTTCCCGTGAGTTATTGAATCAGGGTGTGAAGGCATACCCATGGCGTGTGGACGAAGCGCCTGCCGGTGCCAGGACCCCCGAGGCGGCCCGGACGACAGCGCCGTCCTCACCGGGTGCGCATGGGCATCTGGCGGTCTGATCATTCAGTTTGTTGGCATAACCCGTGAGAACAAGCTGATGAGCATAGCACGCACAGTTACAAAAATGGTGGACCTTGTTCTGCAGAACCAGCAGAAGGGCCGTGTCCTGGTGATGTTTCAGGATATGAGTGATCGTGAACTGGCTGATATCGGGGTTTCACGTGAACTCCTGAATCAGGGCATACGGGCTTACCCGTGGCGCACTGACGAGGCAGCAGCCGGATCGGCTGTTTCCGGCAGTACCAAGGCCACCTCCCGTTTCCCGCAAGGCTTTGTCCTCAGCCCCAAGGGCTGGGCCGCCTGATGCCATTCCTACCGTAGGCAGGGTGTCAGCACTTACTGGCACCCTGTTTTATTTCCACCCGTTTTTTTCTCAACTTTCCTCGATTTTTCCGACCTTTTCCGGTTTTTTCCGCTTACAGCGTCAGGCTTTGGTATTTGGGCCTGAATTTGGGCCTGGCCTGAGGAGTGACTTTGCTTGCACGGGTATTGGTACGGTTGTTGAGGCAGCTGTAATGGTGGGTATGCGGGCGATTGCCGTTCGGATGCGTGTGAGTTACCGAATGGGTGCAGGCATTGGCCGGATGACTGTGGGTTTCACCGGCATTCACCGGATTCAGGTTCACGACCGGATTGGCCTTCTGTACCGGCTGCAGCGGTTGTTCATAGGATTGGCTGGGTTGCACATAGGTATAGGGATCTGCCGGGGCTGAAGTCGATGTGTATTCGTTCAGCGGTGTCAGATAACGTTCATTGACCCAGCCGGTACTGCCGGCCCAGACCACCTCCACCCAGTCGTTCCGGCCCTGGCTGGATGCCTTGCCGGTCGTGATGAGGGTGCGTCCGTTGTGGGGAATGGAAGCGACGACCGGGTAGCCGGTGCCGGGACCGGAGCGCATGTTCAGCACGTCATTCTGGGCTACGTTGATGACCTGATGGAAGATGCTGGTATCGGCCTGCACAGTGAGGAGTGGGGCCATTCCCAGTCCCACCGCCAAGGTTGAAGCGACAAGCATTTTTCTCATGTGGTTGTGGTATTTCATGGAGATATTCCTTTCTCGTGCGGCTGGTTGGGTTGAAAAAATTCGCCAGATACATTCCGCATTGTAGTACCGGATGCCTGGATTGTAGATATTTTGGCTAAAGAATGACCTTAATGGTTGCGTTTGTTATAAACCGGCTGTCAGAACTGGTACCTGTTCAGTTATTGGCCCAGGCTTTATGCCGGAAATGCTGATGCAGCAGCCCTTCCAGCATGAACAGCAGCAGGGCAAGCCAGACCAAGGCATAGCCCAGCGCTTTTTCCAGCCCGAAGGGCTCGTGAAAAAACCACAGGCCGATCAGCAGCTGCATGATGGGTGTGATGTACTGCAGCATGCCGATGACGCTGAGCGGAACCTGCCGGGTCGCCTGAGCGAACAGCAGCAGGGGCAGGGTGGTCACCAGGCCGGCACCAATCAGCAGCACGCTCTGCAGGGCTCCTCCGTGCGGGAAGTGGCCGCTGCCCTGTGCTTCCAGCCAGAGCAGGTAGCCCAGGGCCGGCAGAAACAGCAGTGCCGTCTCCAGGGTCAGGCCCTGTACGGCTTCCAGGGGGGATTTTTTCTTGATCAGCCCGTACAGGCCGAAGGAAAAGGCCAGACTCAGGGCGATCCAGGGCACCTGTCCGTGCATGAAGGTCAGGTACAGGACCCCGAGTGCCGCGAGCCCGATCGCGAACCACTGCAACCGGCGCAGGTGCTCGTGCAGGAACACCACTCCCAGCATCACACTCACCAGCGGGTTGATGAAGTAACCGAGGCTGGCCTCGATGATCTGGCCTGAATTGACGCTCCAGACATAAACCAGCCAGTTGATGCTCAGCAGCACCGAAGCCAGCAGGTAGGGCAGCAGCAGGCGCCGGTTTGCAAGGCTGGCCCTGAAGTTGCGCCACTGCCCGATGATGAGCAGCACAGACAGCAACAGCAGGAAGGACCACAGGATGCGATGGGCAATCAGTTCGTAGGCCGGAACCTCAATCAGCCATTTCCAGTAGAATGGAAACAGTCCCCAGATAAAATAGGCCCCCAGGGCACTGGCCAGCGGATATTTGCTCATGGTGGCGCTACTGTAGCCGGGGATGGCGGCTGCAGCAAGCAGGGCGTGCTAGGTCATGGTGGTTTAGCGGCATCCTTCCAGCCAGACATCGGCATGGCTGGCTGGAGCACACTGGCCTGTGAGCAGGTCTCGAATGCGCCTCACACGCTCATCAAGGGCGGGGTCACTTCCCTGCAAATCAAAGGTGGCAGGCGCTATCAGGACAGCAGTCAGCTTCAAAAACTCAATTTCCGACAGCGCGGCAGGTAAGCGCCCATAGACCGCTTTGCTGGCTACATAAAAGCCGGTCATCCAGCCGTCCGGGCCACGTCCCATTTCCACGCTATCGAGCCACAGGGCCAGAATCTGTGCCTTGCTCAGGTGCTGCTCAAGACCGAGGGCGTAACCCGTTTGACGAATCTTGCCGATTCCCGGACGGAACTGTGTGAACGCGAGCCTTTTCGAGGCTGATTGCGAAATCGTCGTTGCCCCGGCTCCAGGGGTGGTGAAGTCCACGCCTGAATGCGTGAAGAAGGCCGGATCCTGGACACGCAGCAGTTGTGTGAGATGATCCGGCCCGAGATTGTCGCCCCCGTATCCTTCAGCGATCAGGGTATCCGCTTCCACACGCAACCGTTCGGCATCACGCATGGCGTCGAAATACCCCCCGGCACCGTAACCAAGCAGGGCGAGCAGTACTGCTCCGAGGATGAGGGCGGCGTATTTCAATATTCGGGACATGGTGTTTATTCCAGTACCTTGATTTCGTCAAAAGCGTCCATTTCATCCATGACATTGCCGTCACCGTCGATCTGGACCCCGACCCGGATGGTAATTTCCACCGGCTTGCCAGCCATGTCCTCCGGCATTCTGGTTTCCTCGTTCCAGGGACCACACATTTCAGCCGTACACAGACCCACGTGGTCCTTGTCGGCATCATCGGTCACGGTCAGGTAACAGTTGTCGCCGCACTCGAAGGATTTGATCCTGCCGTTGAGCAGGCGGTCCGGGCTGGCCACCCGGTCGATCAGTTCCACCAGTCGGGTCTGATAGGTGGCCTTGAGACAGGCAGGCTCATCCTTGCAGTCATTGCGCTCGGCCAGCCAGATGGCCTGCTGCTCCTTCAGGACCTCCTGGTTGGGAGCACTGGCCTGGGTTTTGGCATAGGCCAGTGCCAGCAGGTCGTCCAGTGCCGAAATATTGGCGTCGGCACAGACGGTTTTTTCCGCTGCATTTTCCGCCTTACTGCAGTCAAAGCTGGCTGCATGGGTTGGCAGTGACCAGGGCGACAGCAGAGCGGCCATCAGCAGGATGCGTTTCAGGGTATTCATCGATAAGTCCTTGCAGGTTGATTGTTGATACATTCGGCACTAGCAGAGACCGGTTTGGCGGGTGCTAGTTCCAGCCGGTTTACTAAATATGTTTAAGCGTTCGAGGGCGTTGCCGGAAGCTGCTGCCGTGGCCGCAGTGGATGGAGCCGTGCCGCTCATCTGCAAAACTTGGCCGCCTGGGGTGGTATGGGTTATATTACCTACTGCTGAGTCTCCTTTATATTTTTTAAAGCCGGCCATTAGTGGCTGGCTTTTGTTTTTTCTTTCCCGAGCCCGCACCTTTCCGGTGGCCCGGTATGGTCTATCCCGGTAAAATCCTGCCCGTGTGGTTGCGGCCACCCTGTTGTACAACGTTTGACTGATTTGCTGATACCGAGGTAGCACCGTGAGCGATACCGGGAATGACCACCCGCTGGTCAACCGCAAGGAAAATCCTTTCCTCAACCTGCTGATCAATATCCTGATCCCAGCCTTCATTCTGTTTTTTCTGGCCAATGACCGGTATCTGGGGCCACATCTGGGTTTTGTAGTCGCCCTGTCGTTCCCGCTATTTTACGGGCTGTATGACTTTTTCAGCCAGAAAAAAATGAACTGGATATCCCTGCTGGGGGTGCTGAATGTGGCCCTGACGGGGGGGATCGGCCTGTTGAAGCTGGATAATCAGTGGCTGGCCATCAAGGAGGCGGCGGTGCCTGCCATGATCGGCCTGATTGTGCTGGGGTCGCTCAAAACCCGCTATCCCCTGATCCGGACGCTGTTTTATAATGACCTGATCGTGGATACCGGCAAAGTGGATCAGGCACTGGAGCAACGAAGCAGCAAACCGGGTTTCGATACCTTGCTGGTGCGCACCACGGTGATTCTGTCCTCATCCTTCCTGCTGTCCTCCATCCTGAACTTTATCCTGGCGCGCCTGATTGTGGTCAGCGAACCGGGGTCGGAAGCCTATAACCAGGAGCTGGGCAAGATGACCCTGCTGAGTTATCCGGTCATTGTCATACCCTCCATGCTGATCATGATCTTTGCCTTCTGGTTCCTGTATCGCGGCATCCGCCGTCTGACCGGGCTGGAGGCGGAAGCGATTTTCCGGATCAAATGACCGTAGTCTTGGCAGGCGCGCGTCCGGGGCAGTGCCGGGTTTTTGGGCCGGATTTTATGGCAGATCGGGCTTTATTCGGGGTTTTCGGACAGAATCAGTGACAAAGGAGTTACAAAGTTAACATTTTTGTACTATATTCGGATGGCTCGCGAGGGAAACCGATCACCTTAACTGAGGGAGGTGGTATGCGGGCGATTTTGACTCCCGGAGATTAATATTAGCCCATTTTCTCCGGGAGCTTTTTCCCTCCGGGGAAGCTTCTACTCGCCCATTTCCCTGACTGTGGGCCGTCCTGGCTCCTGATACCTGTTTTTTTCTCAACCTGCGGCATGGTTGCTTGTAATGCGGTCCGGCTTGGTTATCATGCACCGGTCAAAAAAATAAAACGGTTGGTTGCATGGCACGTTTCAGGACGCTTCTGCTGATCCTCATTATCCTGCTGGCCTGTCTTCTGGGGGCATGGTGGGCTTATCGCTGGCTGATGCCGGTACCGGCACCCGTTCCGGCCCAACAGCCGCCATCCGCACCCGAGCCGGTCAGCAGCGTGGTCCTCGACCCCGCTGTGCGTCAGGTGCGTGCGCCGGCCCCGTTGCTGGAACTGCCGGTCTACAATCCCGGCCATCGTCCGCCGGTCGGCATCAATGTCAACGAACTGCACCATGAGGACGCCAGTTTTCCGTTTGTGGACCTGTTCCGGCAGGCGGATCCGTTTCAGGACAATATTCTGGCGCTGGACTCCGACGGGGTGGAATATGATGCTGATGGCTGGCCCATCCGCCTCAATGGCAAGGAGGCCGGTACCAAGTTCATCGGCAAGATGCCGCCGCAGGCGCTGTATGCAGGAGACTATGTCCTGCTTTATGACGGGCAGGGTGAACTGCGTTACGGGCCGGGGGTGGAGCGGGTCAGTGCTGAACCGGGACGGGAGCTGCTCCGCTTTTATCCGGGGGAGGACGGCGAAATCAATGCGGCTCTGGTCATTACGCGCTCTCTGGAACAGGACCCGCTGCGCAATATCCGCATTCTGCCGCCTGGGGGCATCTGTCGCTACAATCCGGTCTGGTATGTGAACGATGCGGCTGCCTGTGAGGAGCCGCAGCAATACCTGGATTTCGAGCATTACTACAACAGCATTGTCTTCAATCCGGATTACCTGGATTTCATCAAGCCGTTCAGTACCCTCCGTTTTATGGCCATGTCCGGTATCACCCGCAATCCGGAGCAGCACTGGGATGAGCGCCCCAACCTGCAGGAAGCGACCTGGGGCGGGGGATATGGCGAACGGGGGGCACCACTGGAAATTCAGGTGGCACTGGCCAATCGCATGCATAATGATGCCTGGTTCAACCTGCCGCATGCCGCGGATGATGACTATGTCCGCCGCTTCGCCACCTATGTCCGCGACCATCTGGATGCCGGACTCAATATCTATGTTGAATATACCAACGAAGTCTGGAATACGGCGTTCTCGCACAGTGAATATACCCAGAAAAAGGGCATAGAGGCCGGTTACAGCATCAACTCGGTGGAAGCCGGGTTCCAGTACTATGTGCAGCGGGCCGGTGAGGTTTTTGCCATCTGGGAGGACGTGTTCGGGGGGCGTGAGCGTTTTACCCGTGTCCTTGGCTCCTGGGATACACGTCCGGATATTTCGCGCAGGCTGCTGGGGCAGTATGGCGGTTACAAACAGGCCGATGCCATCGCCATTGCGCCGTATTTCGGGGGCAATATCAAGGGCTATCGGGAGGCACAGACGGTGGACCGGATTTTTGACCTGACCACGGCTCCCGACTCGTTCCGCTCTCTGGCACAGGTACTGGATCATGTGCGGGAGCAGGCGGAGGTTGCGCGTGAATACGGGCTGCGCCTGCTGGCTTATGAAGGTGGGCAGGGGCTGGTGGACTGGGTCACCCGTGAGCCGGACCAGCATCCCAATCCACTGTTTTTTGCCGCCAACCGGGATCCGCGCATGGGGCCGCTTTACACCGAGCTGCTGCAGGGCTGGAAAGATGCCGGGGGTGATTTGTTCGTCACTTTTGCCTCCCCCCGCACCTGCCAGTGGTTTGGCTGCTGGGGGTTGAAGGAATACATTCGCCAACCGGTGGAAACGGCTTACAAATATGCCGCTGTCCTGGATTTCATCCATAGCCATGAGGACTGGCAGCTGCAGCATAACAAAACCGGCCCCGAGCCTGAGCAGGTTGCTGCACAGGCACAGTCGGATGCTGCCAGGCACGAGCGGGCGCCG
Source organism: Thiothrix sp. (assembly GCA_020442915.1). Lineage (GTDB taxonomy): Bacteria > Pseudomonadota > Gammaproteobacteria > Thiotrichales > Thiotrichaceae > Thiolinea. Next base: position 10,916 of record JAGRJD010000054.1, read on the forward strand.
GATGATCCTGTTATCGTCTTTCGCCCGGCCAATGACCCGGAACGTTATTTCTTTCTGGAAAATCCACGTACCCTTGATACCCTGATCAGCGGGAGCACCTGGGCCAAGCGTAACCTGTTCGGTAAATGGCAGGGTAAGTGGGACAAGGATTACCTGTACCTGACAGTCCGGGTTTATGATGAAAACCGGGTGGCGGACTCGGACGATCCGACCCAGGATGATTCGATTGAAGTCTATATCGATGCCGATAACAGCCGCCTGCCCCATTACGATGGCAAGAATGATTTCCGGCTGATATTTGCCTGGGGAAGGGACAAGGTCTACATTGACCCGAAGTCGCCGCCGGATACCACGGACGAAGGGCTGGACTTTGACATGCAGGCGACCGAGGACGGTTATGAGCTGCAGGCCAGGATTCCCTGGAAGATGCTGCGGACCGAGGTTGATGTCAGGCACCGGCTCGGGGTGGAGATAGAGGTTAACGACGACGACGATGGCGGAGAGCGGGAACAGAAGATTTCCTGGCTGGCTCGCGAGGACAATGCCATGAATGACCCGCGTTTGTTTGGCGTGGTTTTGATCAGTGGCCGTTAGGCTTGTACAGTACCGGAGGAGCGGTTACTATCATGAAAGTTGCCAAGATTAAACAGTTTGTCGCCAGAGGAAGCTTATGACTGCAATCAGTGAGAATAATTCAGACATGGAGCCGGTACCGGATCAGGCTGGGGCGCCGCGTCAGGTCAATCTGCGGATTCGTACGGTCAGTTCTGATGCCCCCATGCGCTGGCTGGAAAAAGGGGTGGCTGATTTCCGGGCCATGCTGGTACCCAGTTTCCTGATGGGCATGATTTACGTGATTCTCGGCATCATCATGATGTGGGCTGCCTGGTCTTATCCGATTTTTGTGACCACGCTGGCTGCCGGCTTCCTGATCATCGGCCCCTTGGTGGCGGTCGGCTTCTACTGCATGAGCAGCGAGCTGGAAAAAGGCAATAACCCGAACATGCGGGTGGGAACCCTGCTGGGCTGGCAGTTCATGAAACGCAATTTTTTCAGCCTGAGCAGCTTTGCGATGATGCTGGCGGTGTTGATGGGCGTATGGGCCCTGGTGTCGGCAGTGACGGTGGCACTGTTCATGGACAGCATCGTGGTTGGCAGGGATTTTCTTGACACCCTGATCCGGCAGCACAATCTGGTTCCGTTTTTCCTGGTTTATGTCCTGACCGGGGGTGTGATCGCCGTGATCGCGTTTTCGATCAGCGTTGTCGCCGCCCCCCTGATCACTGACCGCCGGGTGGACTTCGTGACCGCCATGATTACCAGTGTCGAGGCGGTCAGGAAAAACCCGAAAGCCATGGCAACCTGGGCTTTCATGATCGCTGCCATGATTGTGCTCGGGTTCCTGTTCGGCGTGGTCGGGTTGGCTGTCACCCTGCCGATCGTCGGACATGCCAGCTGGCATGTCTACCGGGATCTGGTGGAGTCAGACTGACTTTTCGGCTGAATCAGGTATCGGTCTGCGGACAGGGCGGGCCGGCATGAAGCAAGCTTGGAGTTGTGGCCGGGCTTGCTGCTGTTTTTCCCTCGGTTTGTCCATGAAGCTCCACTGGACAGGTAGTTCCATTTCCATCATTCTGCAGCAATCTCAATCCAGGTCCATTTCAGGATGACAGACGTCCGGATTTTGAAAGCTTTTTGCCATGAGCCGTCTTTAGTATGTATGCTGTTTACCCCCCCAACGCCCTGATTATCTACCCAAACAGGGGAGTTGTGGGCATGGGACCGTCTGGACAGAATGAATCCTGCTGGCCAGATTAATGTCGGTTTCAAATCCGGCGGTGCGCAGGTGAAATGGCGTCCGGGAGGGAAGATGACGGATTCCGGTATTGCATTGACATTGTCATGAGTGATGAAGAGGCAATACCGGAATCCTTCATTTTACGGCTTTGAACTTACAGGAGATTCCCTCATGACAACCCGTCAAGCGCTGGCCAATGCTGTCCGTGTCCTGGCAATGGATGCTGTACAGAAGGCTAATTCCGGCCATCCCGGGGCCCCCATGGGAATGGCTGATATTGCCGAGGTGCTTTGGAATGATTTCATGCGCCATAATCCGGCCAATCCACAATGGGTCAATCGGGACCGCTTTGTGATGTCCAACGGCCATGGTTCCATGCTGCCGTATGCCGTGCTGCACCTGAGTGGTTATGATCTGCCCATGAGTGAACTGGAAAACTTCCGCCAGCTGCACTCCAGAACACCGGGACATCCGGAATACGGCTACACACCGGGTATTGAAACCACTACCGGACCACTGGGGCAGGGGGTGGCCAATGCCGTCGGCATGGCACTGGCGGAAAAGGTACTGGCGGCCCAGTTCAACAAGCCCGGTCATGAGATCGTTGATCACCACACTTACGTGTTTCTGGGGGATGGCTGCCTGATGGAAGGGATTTCCCATGAGGCCTGCTCGCTGGCAGGCGCTCTGGGACTTGGCAAGCTGATCTGCATTTATGACGACAACGGCATCTCGATTGACGGTGACGTGGTGGGCTGGTTCCGGGACGATACCCCGGCACGTTTTGAGGCCTATGGCTGGCATGTGGTCCGTGCCGTGGATGGCCATGATCCGGATGCCGTGCGGGTGGCACTGGCGGATGCACGCATGGAGGACGAGCGCCCCAGTCTTGTCTGCTGCAAGACCGTGATTGGCAAGGGAGCCCCCAACAAGGAGGGCGGACATGATGTGCATGGTGCTCCCCTGGGAGCGGATGAAATTGCTGCCGCCCGTAAAAATCTGGGCTGGAAACAGGACCCGTTTGTGATCCCGGAAGAAATTTATGCCGGCTGGAATGCGTGCGAGCAGGGTGCTGCTGCCGAAGACGGGTGGAATGCAACCTTCAATGCCTATCGTGCTGCCTACCCGGCAGAAGCGGCAGAGTTCCTGCGGCGCATGGCCGGTGAGTTGCCTGCCAACTGGACAGAAGCAGCCCGGAAAGCGGTTGATGCCATCAATGCCAAAGCCGAATCACCGGCCACACGGGTTGCCTCCAAAAATGCCCTGAATGAATTTGCCCCGCTGCTGCCGGAGTTTCTGGGCGGTTCAGCCGACCTCAGTCCTTCCAACAACACTTTCAACAAGTGCAGCAAGGGCATCAACTCCATGCATGGCCCCGAGCAGGATTTCAGTGGCAACTACCTGTCCTATGGAGTGCGCGAGTTCGGCATGAGTGCGATCATGAACGGTGTGGCCCTGCATGGCGGTTTCATTCCCTATGGCGCCACCTTCCTGATGTTCTCGGAATATGCCCGCAATGCCTTGCGCATGGCAGCACTGATGAAGATTCGCTCCATTTTTGTTTATACTCATGACTCCATCGGTCTGGGTGAAGATGGTCCGACCCATCAGGGTGTGGAGCAGACGGCATCCCTGCGTCTGGTACCACGCATGTCGGTGTGGCGACCCTGTGACGGTGTGGAAACGGTCGTGGCCTGGCGTGCGGCCATCGAGAAACGGCATGGCCCCACCTGCCTGGTCCTGACGCGCCAGAACCTGTCGCATCAGCAGCGTGATGCCGGACAGCTGGCCGGTATTGCCAGGGGCGGGTATGTGTTGAAGGACTGTGACGGCACGCCGGAAGCCATTATCATTGCTACCGGTTCCGAGGTGGCACTGGCCATGGATGCAGCCGGAAAGCTTTCCGGGCGCCGCGTGCGCGTGGTGTCCATGCCATCGACCGATGCCTTTGATGCCCAGGATGCTGCCTATCGTGAATCCGTGCTGCCGGTGGCGGTCACGGCCCGGGTGGCAGTCGAGGCGGGGGCGACCGGTGGCTGGTACAAGTATGTGGGGCTTGCGGGCAGGGTGGTTGGTATTGACACCTTCGGTGAGTCTGCCCCTGCCGGTATATTGTTCAAGCACTTCGGCTTTACGGTTGACAATGTTGTCGCTGCCGTGGAAAGCGTGCTGTCAGTTCATCACAGTTGAAATTTCAAGGAGTATCGAATGACAATCAGGGTAGGAATCAACGGTTTCGGGCGCATCGGGCGCATGGCTTTCCGGGCCATCAGCAAGGATTTTGCCAACGAGCTGGAAGTTGTGGGCATCAATGACCTGCTGGACAATGATTACCTGGCCTACATGCTCAAGTACGATTCCGTGCATGGGCGCTTCAATGGTGACATTCGTGTCGAGGGCGACACCATGATCGTGAACGGCAGGAATATCCGTCTCACGGCCGAGCGTGATCCGTCCAACCTGAAATGGGGTGAGCTGGGCGTGGATGTGGTGCTGGAATGTACCGGCTTTTTCCTGACCGAGGAAGGTTGTCAGAAGCATGTTCAGGCAGGTGCCAAAAAAGTAGTCATGTCCGCACCCTCCAAGGACAGCACGCCGATGTTTGTCTATGGCGTCAACCATACGGCCTATGCCGGACAGGCCATTGTCTCCGCCGCATCCTGTACCACCAACTGCCTGGCTCCGGTTGCCAAGGTGCTGAATGACAACTGGGGCATCAAGCGCGGGCTGATGACCACCGTGCATGCAGCCACTGCAACCCAGAAAACCGTGGATGGCCCTTCCCTGAAGGACTGGCGTGGTGGACGCGGGATTCTGGAAAACATCATCCCGTCTTCCACCGGCGCGGCCAAGGCGGTGGGCAAGGTACTGCCGGAACTCAACGGCAAACTGACCGGCATGGCTTTCCGGGTGCCGACTTCTGATGTGTCGGTGGTGGACTTGACAGTGGAGCTGAAGCAGGGAGCCTCCTATGACGCCATCTGTGCGGCCATGAAAGCTGCCGCTGCCGGTGAGCTGAAAGGCGTTCTGGGTTATACCGATGAAAAAGTGGTTGCCACCGATTTCCGGGGTAATTCCGCACCGTCCACCTTTGACGCCGAAGCCGGTATCGCGCTGGATGATACTTTCGTCAAGGTCGTGTCCTGGTATGACAATGAATACGGCTATACCTGCAACATGCTGCGTTTTGTTGCACATGTAGCCGGACACTGAGCACTGAGACGTCGTCCCGGTTCTGTCCCGTCTCCCGTTCCGGGGGATGGGACCGGGATGGCAGACCACCCCGCCTCCAGATCATTCAACTAAATCCGCCAGCTCCATCCGGACTTACTTGAGTGATTTGAAGCTTCAAGGAGTTGTGCCATGGCTTTCATCAAAATGACCGATCTGGCCCTCAAGGGCCGGCGGGTGCTGATCCGGGCGGACCTGAATGTCCCGGTCAAGGCGGGGGTTGTCACTTCCGATGCGCGGATCACCGCTTCCATGCCCACCATTGAACATGCACTCAGGGCCGGTGCCAGGGTCATGGTCACTTCCCATCTCGGACGTCCGACCGAGGGTGAATGGTCCGAAGACATCTCGCTCCAGCCAATTGCCGACAATATTGCCACCCGGCTGGGGCAGCAGGTGCGCCTGATCCGGGACTGGGTGGATGGTGGGTTTGAGGTGGAAGAAGGCGAACTGGTGGTGCTGGAAAACTGCCGCATCAACCGGGGAGAAAAGAAGAACCTGGAAGCAACCGCACGCAAGTATGCCGCCCTGTGCGACGTGTTTGTCATGGATGCGTTCGGGACCGCGCACCGGGCCGAGGCCTCCACGTATGGAGTGGGTCTGTTTGCCCCCGTGGCCGCTGCCGGGATGCTGCTGACTGAGGAGCTGGAGGCGCTGGCGCGTGCCCTGGCGGATCCGGCCCGGCCCATGGTCGCCATTGTCGGCGGTTCCAAGGTATCCACCAAGCTGACGGTGCTGGAAGCCCTGGCAGACAAGGTGGATCAGCTGGTGGTCGGTGGCGGCATCGCCAATACCTTTCTGAAGGCATCGGGCTGGAATGTGGGCCGGTCCCTGTGTGAGGCGGATCTGGTACCGACTGCCCGGAGCCTGATGACCCGAATGGCAGCACGTGGAGCCGGTATTCCGGTAGCCGGTGATGTGGTGTGCGGCAAGCGTTTTGATGCCACAGAGCCTGCAGTGCTGAAATCGGCTGATGCCGTGGAAGATGATGACATGATTTTTGACATTGGTCCGCAGTCCGCGCAGGTGCTGGCTGACATCATTGCCAAAGCCGGTACCATTGTCTGGAACGGCCCGGTCGGCGTGTTCGAATTCGATCAGTTCGGTGAGGGGACCAGAACCATCGCCATGGCCATTGCCGATGCCCCCGGTTTCTCGCTTGCCGGTGGGGGTGACACCATTGCCGCGATCCAGAAGTATGGCATCTATGATCAGGTTTCTTATATTTCCACGGCAGGCGGTGCTTTTCTGGAATACCTGGAAGGCAAGCCGCTGCCGGCGGTCGAGATGCTGGAGCAGCGTGCTGCCGGTTAGCGCCTTGTCCGGTGTCGGGTCAGCACCTTGTCGTGGTGTTTGTCCGGGAACTGCTCCGGAGTGACCAACCGGGTGGCGGCTGAATGATTGATAAAGGCAGTTATCGTGAATAATGGTGATACTGCCATGGTGACCAAAGGAGATTTGATGGGGATCAAGGGTAGGACAGACCCGATGAAAATTCTGCGTGTGGGTGAGCACCACAACGGCTGATGGGTTTGTTTTCCTGCACTGGTCTTTGATTTTTGATGAAAACAGTTTGAGGAGAAAAAACGATGGCTTTGATTTCTATGCGGCAGCTGCTGGATCATGCCGCCGAGCAGGGTTACGGCATGCCGGCGTTCAATGTCAACAATATGGAGCAGATCCATGCCATCATGCTGGCGGCTGACGAGGTGGACTCACCGGTCATCCTGCAGGGTTCTGCCGGTGCCCGTTCCTATGCGGGAGAACCGTTCCTGCGTCATCTGGTGCTGGCGGCGGTGGAAATGTATCCGCACATTCCGATTGTCATGCATCAGGACCACGGCTCCGAACCGGCGGTCTGCGTGCGTTCGATCCAGTCCGGCTTCTCATCCGTGATGATGGATGGTTCCCTGATGGCAGACATGAAAACCCCGTCCAGCTATGAGTACAATGTTGATGTCACCCGCACGGTGGTTGATATTGCCCATGCCTGCGGTGTTTCGGTCGAGGGTGAGCTGGGCTGTCTCGGCTCGCTGGAAACCGGCATGATGGGCGAGGAGGACGGGCATGGCTCCGATGAGCAGATGGATCACAGCCAGCTGCTGACAGACCCGGAAGAGGCCGCCGATTTTGTGCGCAAAACCGGGGTGGATGCACTGGCCATTGCCATCGGCACTTCACACGGAGCCTACAAGTTTACCCGCCCGCCGACTGGCGACATTCTCGCCATCCAGCGCGTGAAGGCGATTCATGCCCGTATCCCCGGCACGCATCTGGTCATGCATGGTTCTTCCTCCGTACCCCAGGATTGGCTGGAAATCATCAACAACTACGGCGGTGATATGGGCCAGACCTACGGTGTACCGGTTGCGGAAATTGTGGAAGGGATCCGGAATGGTGTGCGCAAGGTCAATATCGACACCGACCTGCGCATGGCTTCCACCGGTTCCATCCGCAGGCACCTGCATGACAATCCGTCCAACTTCGACCCGCGCAAGTTTCTGAAGGAAGCGACCAAGGGCATGAAGGCGATTTGCAAGGCGCGTTTTGAAGCCTTCGGTTCCGCCGGTAATGCGGGGAAAATCCGGCCCGTTGCGCTGGAGGACATGGTGGCCCGTTACAAAAGCGGTGCCCTGAATCCGAAAATTTCCTGATCTTTCCGTCATCTGGGCGGTTGGTAGAAAAAACAAAGGGAGCTCTGGCTCCCCTTGTTTTTACTATTTTCACCGCACTTTCTGCTGCTTCAGCTGCGAATGCCCACACCCCGGTTCAGCAGTCCCAGACTGAAACTGCCCAGTGCCGTAATGAACACCAGTGCCACCAGATAGCTGAGCCACAAAGGCATGTCTGATACCCCCAGAATGCCGTTGCGAAAGCCGTTGACCATGTACAGGATCGGGTTGAACAGTGACAGTTTCTGCCAGAACGGGCTGAGCATGGTGATGGAGTAGAATACCCCGCCCAGGTAGGTCAGGGGGGTGAGTACAAAGGTCGGAATGATTGAAATATCATCAAAGCTTTTGGCATACACGCCATTCACCAGCCCGGCCAGTGAGAACAGAATGGATGTCAGCAGGCCCATGCTGATGGTGACCAGGATGTTCTGCAGCTGCCAGTCGCTGAACAGCATCGAGACAATGGTGACGGCCAGCCCCACCGCCATGCCGCGTGCCACGCCACCGGTAATGAAGCCGGCCAGGATGATCCAGTTCGGCAGTGGGGACACCAGCATTTCGGCGATATTGCCCTGAAATTTGCTGCCGTAGAACGAGGACACTACATTGGCGTAGGAGTTGGTGATCACGGTCATCATGATCAGGCCGGGCATGATGAAGTTGATATAGCTGTGGCCGTCCATGTCACCGATCTGTGGGCCGATCAGGTTGCCGAAGATGATGAAATAAAGGGCGGTGGTAATGACAGGGGGCAGGATGGTCTGAACCCAGATGCGTGCAAAGCGCAGCACCTCCTTGACCACGATGGTGTAATAGGCCACCCATTTCTGCTGCGCATTCATGCCTTGTTGCCCTCCACGAGGTCCATGAACAGTTGCTCCAGACGGTTGGTACGGTTGCGCATGCTGCTGATTTTCAGATTATTGCGATTCATGAAGTCAAATACCTGATTCAGTGAGTAATGCCCCTTGTGAAACTCCACATCAATGGTTGCAGGGTCACGCAGCCGAATGCTGCAGTGGGCATCAGTCGGGGGGAGTGTCTGTACTTCCTGTTCCAGGTCAAAGACATAATGCTCACTGTCAAGGCGATTGAGCAGTTTTTTCATACTGGTGTTTTCGATCACTTCACCCTTGTCGATAATACCGATATTGCGGCACAGGCTTTCAGCCTCCTCCAGATAATGGGTGGTGAGAATGATGGTGACACCGGACTGGTTCAGTTCGGTCAGGAATTCCCACATGGAACGGCGGATCTCGATATCCACCCCGGCTGTCGGCTCATCCAGAATCAGAAGCCGGGGGCGGTGGATCAGGGCCCTTGCAATCATGAGGCGGCGTTTCATGCCCCCGGACAGTTCGCGTGCCTGATTTTTGCGTTTTTCCCACAGGCCCAGCTGTCTGAGCAGGCTTTCAGCGCGGGTATTGGCTTCCGGGCGTGGAATGCCGTAATAGCCGGCCTGATTGATCAGGATTTCCCGCACCGGCTCAAACACATTGAAATTGAACTCCTGAGGTACCAGGCCGATCTGGGCCTTGGCCTGTTCGCGCTGGGTGTCAAGGTCATGGTCGAAGATGCGGACCTTGCCTGATGTTTTGTTGACCAGGGAGCTCACGATCCCGATAGTGGTGGATTTTCCAGCGCCATTGGCTCCCAGCAAGGCATAAAAATCACCCTGGGTCACACTCAGGTCGATGCCCTTGAGTGCTGTAAAGCCATTGCCATAAGTTTTCTTCAGCCCCTGTATTTCCAGTGCTGCGCTCATCAGGTGGTATCCGGTTGCCAAATGAAGTGCGGATGGTAGCACGGGTGACAACCCGGCTGAAGTCTGGAAAGAACGGCTGCCTTTTTGATAGCGGGTGCTTGAGCCCTGGCCGGCATCTGGCTAAAGTGCAGGCTGACTGTCAGGCTATGGGAGCCCACGTGATCAATCCGTTTACCCGTCTGTCATGGCGCTGGTTGCACTGGTTCTGGCGTTTGCCCCTGCTGCTGCTGGTGCTGATCATTCTGCTGCTGCTGCTGTGGCGGGTGGTGCCGGTCACGTTTTCTGCGTTCATGCTGCAGCAGCAGGTGGCTGCCTGGCTGGATCCGGAGCACAGCCCCGGCGTCAATCAGGTCTGGGTGGACTGGGAGGATATCAGTCCCCAGTTGATGCTGGCTGTGATTGCTTCGGAAGACCAGCGGTTCCCGCTGCATGCCGGGATTGATCACAAGGCCACCCTGAATGCGATTCAGGCTGCCCTGGCGGGTGATTCGAGCGGTGGGGGCAGTACCATTACCCAGCAGGTGGCCAAGAACCTGTTTCTGTGGAGCGGGCGCAGTTATGTGCGCAAGGGGATGGAATGGGGGCTGGCCCTGCTGATTGAGCGCTTGTGGGACAAGCGTCGCATTCTGGAGGTGTATCTCAATATCGCCCAGTTCAGCACCCGTGATTACGGGGTGGGTGCCGCCAGCAGGAGCCTGCTGCACACCACGCCGGATCGTTTGACGCGCCAGCAGGCAGCCCTGCTGGCAGCGGCCCTGCCGGCTCCCTCCCGTTATGATGTGGCCAAACCCTCGCGGTATGTGCGCAAAAGCCAGACCCGCATCCTGCGCCAGATGCAGTTGCTGGGCGGGCTGGCCTATCTGGACTTTCTGTCATTGGAGAAGTGAGAAAACTGCCCCGGTCAGGAGGCAGTTTATGTTGGTTGATGCGGGTTATCCGGCCCGGTTATTCCGCGAGTACCACTTCACCCAGTGCGGACGGATTGCGGTAGGCTGTGTCACTGCGGTCATGCCAGACCAGTTTGCCTTCACGGTCACCACCATCATCGTCGTCATTGATGTGGACATCCAGACCAAGCCGGTGTCCGATGCGGGGGCGGGCGTGCAGGGAGTTCCAGGGAATGCTCAGGGTCAGCACATAGTAACCCTGGATATGTTCGGCCTGATGGGCGATGGCCA
>JAGRJD010000055.1 GCA_020442915.1 Thiothrix sp.
GGCGGCTCGCTGACCATCATCGCCACCGCCCTGATCGACACCGGCAGTCGCATGGACGAGGTGATCTACGAGGAGTTCAAGGGCACCGGCAACATGGAGATCCATCTGGATCGCCGTATCGCCGAGAAGCGGGTCTTCCCGGCTATCCACATCAGCCGTTCCGGCACCCGCCGTGAAGAGCTGCTGACCACGCAGGAAGAGCTGCAGTCCCTGTGGGTGCTGCGCAAGTTTCTGCATGGCATGGATGAGCTGGAGGGCATGGAGTTGCTGTTTGACCGTCTGAGCAAAACCAAGACCAACAGTGAGTTTTTTGATGTCATGAAGCGCGGTTGATATACCGCTGTAGTGTTGCGGAGGGGGCAGGGTGATCCGCAGGCCCCCTTCGGTGTTTTTGCATGCTACGGGGTGTTTTGGTGTTTTCTGCGGGTGTGGGGTCACGCGGGCTGTTCCCAGGCTTCCTGTGTCGATGTGGCGGTGATGGGGGTGTCACTGTCCAGCTCATCCGGGCTGATGCCTTCATGGGCCAGATAGGTGTTCAACCGCACCCGGTCAATGTGGAGGTCGAGTACAAACTCCCCGGCTTCATTCACGCTTTCCTGCCTGACGGCCTCATCGGCATACAGCTGGGAGCGCAGGCGTCCGTGTCTGGGAGCCAGTCGAACCCGCCCCTGAAACATCTGTCCGGCAAAGTAATTGCCCAGGTATTCCAGCAAAGCATCAATGCCTGCGCCGGTATGGGCTGACAGCCATATTCGGTCCGGATTGAGGCCATTGCCGGGCTCCAGACCTGCCGGCCTGTTACCCAAGTCAATTTTGTTCATGATCTCAAGCTGGGGAACAGTCTGTGCACCGATTTCCTCGATGACCATATTGACCTGCTCCCGGTACAGTTCGCGCTGCTCGTCATGGCTGTCGATGACATGCAGCAGCAGGCTGGCCTCGGTGGTTTCCTGCAGGGTGGAGCGGAAGGCAGCCACCAGATCATGGGGCAGGTTGCGGATAAAGCCGACGGTATCGGCGAGAATCATCTGCTGTTGCTGGGGCAGCTGGATACGACGCAGGGTGGGGTCGAGCGTGGCGAACAGCTGGTCAGCAGCGAATACGCCGGAATGGGTCAAGGTATTGAACAGGCTGGACTTGCCGGCATTGGTATACCCGACCAGCGAAACGGTGGGGATTTCCGCTTTCTTGCGTGCCTGCCGCCCCTGCTCGCGCTGGTTCTGCACTTTCTCCAGTCGCTTGCCGATCTGCTTGATACGTACGCCCAGCAGTCGACGGTCTGTTTCCAGCTGGGTTTCGCCCGGACCGCGCAGACCGATGCCTCCTTTCTGGCGCTCAAGGTGCGTCCAGCCCCGTACCAGCCGGGTTGACAGGTGCCTGAGCTGGGCCAGCTCAACCTGCAGCTTTCCCTCATGGCTGCGGGCCCGCTGGGCAAAAATGTCAAGAATCAGGCCGGTACGGTCCAGCACCCGGCACTGAAACAAACGCTCCAGATTACGTTCCTGGGCCGGCGTCAGGTTGTGATCAAAGATAACCAGGTCCGCCTGACAGGCAACGACCTGCTCCCGGATTTCCTCGGCCTTGCCAGAGCCGATAAACAGGCGCGACTCAGGCAGGGTTTTGGTTCCAGTGATAAGATGTACAACATGGGCTCCCGCAGAACGAGCAAGTTCAACAAATTCCTGCTCGTCGGGTGGTGTTGCATCGGCTTTGAAACCGATCTGAACCAGTATGGCATTTTCGCCCGCATGCGGGCGTTCAAACAGTTCCAATCACTGTAACCATTTATTCGGAAGTCAGATTCAGTTTGATCGGGCGGGTTGGCACGATGGTGGAGATGGCGTGCTTGTAAACCAGCTGGCTTACCGTATTGCCCAACAGAACGACAAACTGGTCAAATGACTCAACATGTCCCTGCAGCTTGATGCCGTTGACCAGATAAATTGAGACGGGAATCCTTTCCTTTCTCAGTGCATTGAGGAAGGGTTCTTGTAACGTGTGCCCTTTCGACATGGGTTTCTCCTAATCTTTATATATGGGTTTGTGGTTGTTTTGCTTCAAAGTCTTCATTATTCGACCAGACATTCCAACAGCTGACCGTAAAAAAGGCTACCAGCTTAATGCAATATTAAAAACACCTTTTCATCGGACACCACCACTTATCCGCCAATAAATGCCAGAATGTCACTTGTTACCGATGAGAGGTTGTCATCTTCGGCAAAACACTTCTTTAGTCCCCGCTCCGATCGAAGCCAGGTTAACTGACGCTTAGCAAGCTGCCTTGTTGCCACGATAGCACGATTGTACATTTTATTGTAGTCTATTTTGCCATCAAGATACTCCCAGACCTGCCGGTAGCCAACGGAACGGATGGCGGGCAGGTGGCTGTCCAGATCCCCCCGTGCATGGAGCTGGCGGACTTCCTCCAGCAATCCCTGTTTCAGCATGCCCTCAAAACGTATCGCAATGCGCTGGTGCAGCCAGGCGCGATCGCGTGGAATCAGTCCGATCTTGAGTAACGGGAAGGGACAGGTATCCTGCTTTCGGGTCTGCTGCAGTTCCGTCAGGGTCTGGCCGCTGATCTCCCAGACTTCCAGCGCCCGCTGCAGGCGTTGCGGATCGTTAGGGTGAATGCGGGCGGCAGCTGCCGGGTCGATCTGCTGCAGGCGCTGGTGCAGGGTCTGCCAGCCGTATGCTGTCGCTTCCTGTTCCAGTTTGTGCCGGATGGCCGGGTCAGCCGGCGGCAGCGCTGACAGGCCGTATTCCAGTGCCCGGAAGTACAACATGGTGCCGCCCACCAGTAACGGAATCCGTCCCTGCGCATGAATGGCCTGCATTTCACGCAGGGCATCGGCCCGGAAGTCAGCGGCTGAATAGGTTTGGGATGGATCAAGAAAGTCGATCAGCCGGTGTGGGGCCTGTGCCAGGGTCAGGGCATCCGGTTTGGCGCTGCCGATGGCCATGTCGCGGTAGACCAGTGCTGAGTCCACGCTGATGATGTCGAGCGGGAGGCGCTGACACAGCTCAACGGCCAGTCCGGTCTTGCCGCTGGCTGTCGGTCCCATCAGGAATATCGCCCCGGGTGATCCGGTCTCGGGGAGCGGCGTGCTGGCCAGGCTCATTGGCCGCGCAGGAACAGCTTGTCAATCTGGCTCAGGCTCATCTGGGTCCAGGTCGGTCGACCGTGGTTGCACTGGCCGCTGCGCTCGGTATGCTCCATGTCGCGCAACAGGGCGTTCATTTCCGGAATGCTCAGGCGGCGGTTGGCGCGTACCGAGCCATGGCAGGCCATGGTGGCGAGAATGTCATTCATGGCCTGCTGGATGCGCTGGCTTTCACCGTGTGTAATCAGGTCCGCCAGCACATCGCGTACCAGGGTTTCGGTATCGGAGTCACGTAGCAGGCTGGGTACGGCGCGGATGGTCAGTTGCTCCGGACCCATGCGATCCAGCGTGAAGCCCAGGGTGCTGAAGGTTCCGGCGTGGTTTTCTGCGAAGTCGGCTTCCTTTCTGCTGACATGCATGACCTGGGGGACCAGCAGGGGTTGGGAGCGAATGGCGTCGTCCTGCATGCTGTGCTTGAGCTGTTCATAGGTGATGCGTTCATGGGCGGCATGCATATCTACCACCACCAGTCCGTGGGTGTTCTGGGCCAGAATATAAATACCGTGCAGCTGGGCAATGGCGAAGCCCAGTGGGGGAAGGTCGTCGGCTGCTGTGGTATTGGCCGGGTCGTGCAGGCTGTCGGCATTCGCCGTCAGGTCTGATTGCGGATTGGTTGCCGGGGTGACGGTGAGCGGATCCGGCTGATACAGCTGGCGGTAGGCCGGCAGCGTCTCCCGTACCGGCATGGGAATACGGGTCTGGCGGCCACTGGGGCTGTACTGGTAGCCGTGCATGCGGGGTGGCAGGCTCCGGGTGGCTGCGGTGGCCGGGTCAGTGTCCGCCAGGGTCTCCGGCACCGGTGTGGCCACAAGCATTGCCGGCTGGCTGCGTGCAGGGTCTGGAGCGGTCGTGGTCTGGCTATCGGCTGCCGGGGATGCTGGCAGGTGGGTCGGGGCGGCGGTGCCATCACCGGGTCGCAGGTCTGCCAGGGCCGTGTGCAGGGTCCGGAACAGGAAGTCGTGTACCAGCCGTCCCTCCCGGAAACGCACTTCCTGTTTGGTGGGGTGGGCATTGACATCGACCAGCTGCGGGTCCAGCTCAAGATAAAGGACAAAAGCCGGGTGACGGCCATGGTAGAGCACGTCCTGATAAGCCTGACGGACCGCATGGGTGATCAGGCGGTCACGCACGTGCCGACCGTTGACATAGAAATACTGCAGGTCTGCCTGCGAGCGCGAGAAGGTCGGCAGACCCACCCAGCCCCACAGGCGCAGGCCGGCGGCTGCGTAGTCCAGATAGTGGCTCTGCTCCACGAAACGGCTGCCGCTGATACCGGCCAGGCGTTTTTCCGAGGCGGCCCGGTCATGGGCCGGGCGCAGGTGCAGGATGTTTTTCTGGTTGTGGTTGAGGCTGATGCCGATGTCGAAACGGCTCAGGGCCAGCTTGCCCACCATGTCCTCAATGTGGCCGAATTCGGTTTTTTCGGTTTTCAGAAATTTGCGTCGGGCCGGCACATTGAAAAACAGGTCTCGTACATCAACCGTGGTACCCATGGCATGAGCGGCGGGCTCCGGTTCGGCCAGTCGGGCATGGTCGGCCTGTATCGACCAGCCCTGCTCGCTGTCCTGGGAGCAGGAGCTCAGGGTCAGGCGCGAGACCGAAGCGATACTGGGGAGGGCTTCACCCCGGAAACCGAGGCTTCTGACCTGTTCCAGGTCATCAAGGCTGCTGATCTTGCTGGTGGCATGGCGGCTGAGGGCCAGGGCCAGCTCGTCTGCGGGAACGCCGCAGCCGTTATCACGAATGCGGATGCGCCGCACACCACCCTGTTCAATGTCCAGCTCGATCCGGGTGGCGCCGGCATCCAGCGCGTTTTCAACCAGCTCCTTGACGACGGATGCCGGACGTTCGA
Source organism: Thiothrix sp. (assembly GCA_020442915.1). Taxonomy (GTDB): domain Bacteria; phylum Pseudomonadota; class Gammaproteobacteria; order Thiotrichales; family Thiotrichaceae; genus Thiolinea. The sequence goes on from JAGRJD010000055.1 coordinate 5,017, forward strand.
CCACTTCGCCGGCAGCGATCTGGTTGATGAGATGGTCGGGCAGTTGCTGGATCGGCATCAGATTTTTTTGGCGGAGTCCGTGTTTTTCTGTTCCACTTCTGGGGTTTCGTGCTGATTGCCATCGGTAGCCAGCCGTGAGGGCTTGAGGTCGGCGAGATCGGCAGAGCGGTCGGCATTGATACCGTAGCGGGCCAGAATGGCCGGCTGTTTGTCCCGGGCCTCCTTGCGGTCAATCACGATCTGGTAGCCATCATCAGCCTCCAGTACCAGAAAGTCGGTGTCGGCGTTCTGCATCTTGAGGTAGAAGTCCTTCAGGTCGTTGAACGACTCACCGTTGATCTTCCTGATCATCAGATCCGAATCGTGGTGATAATCCTTGTTGATGTCGGCAGGCAGCACCTGGGTCATGATCACGACCTCCTGCTGGTCCGTCGTGGGCGGGTCATTGGCCAGTGCCGCCAGTGCCGGCGGGTCCGGATCCATGGCTTCCAGCACATCCTGGTTCAGGGGCATGAAGACAAAACCGCCGTAAATGAAGTAGGTCGGCTGTTTGTCATACTGGTTGGGCTTGACCAGCAGGTAATCCTTGCCGGGTTTGTCCAGTGTCAGGGCGGTCTGTTCGGGTTTGCCGTCGCGGATGATTTTCAGCTGGAGCTGCTCACCAAGCTGGTGCAGGTCGACGTAGTGGGTGTAGTTGATGAATTCGCCGGGGCGGAATTCAACCGTGCCGTTGTTTTCAATCTTGTGTCCGTCAATTTCAGTAATGATGTCACCGACCTGAATCCGGTTCTCCGCAGGAGAGCCGGGATAGGTTTTATGCACCAGAATACCGGTCTGGCTGTCGGTCAGTCCGTACTTGCGTCGCAGGGCCGGATTTTCCAGTGACTGGACCAGAAAGCCCGGAAACCCGAAGCCGTCCTGTTTGCCGTCTTCAATGTCCTTCAGGAAGTGGCGGATGATCGGGGTCGGGATCATGTAGCCGATGTTTTCGGTGAAAAAGCCGGACTGCATGGCGACACCAACCACCTTGCCTTCGGAAATGACCGGGCCGCCGCTGTTGCCGAAGTTGATGGCGGCATCCACCTGCACCGCCAGCAGGTTTTCTCCACTGTGGGCATAGTTCTGCTTCTCCACCCGCGACACCACACCACGTGTCACGCTCAGGGTGGTACCGCCGATCGGGAAGCCATAGACCTCGACCTCCTGCTGCGCTTTGGGCAGCTCGCCCAGTTCCAGCGGTATGATGTCCTGGTACAGGTCTTTTTCCTTGGTGGTCAGCAGCGCCAGATCAGCGTCATGGGAGATGTAAAGGACACTGGCTTCGTGGCGACGGGTTTCGCCATGGCGCTGGACTTCCAGAAAGGTGGCGTTGGCCGCGACATGGGCATTGGTCAGGATCAGTCCGCCCTTGAGCAGCAATCCCGAGCCACCGCCCTTGCGGGTACCGGAGTTCCAGGGGGACAGGGTGTCATAATTGCGTTTGACCACGCTGACATTGACCACGGCATCTTTCAGTGCATCCCGTGTGTCGACCGGTGCTCTGGCAGCCGGTTTGGTGTCCGGGGTATCCGGCGTGTCCGTCTTGGCCTCCAGCAGTGCCGATGGAGGGAGAAGCCATAATCCGCTGGCCAGTAATATGGCGTTTCTGTATCTTGTTATGCCTTGTTGCATTGTGCCCTTCCTGAAATGTAACTGACTGCCAGGCCCTGAATCGGACCCGTGTGGTGTTTATGGTTTTTCATGCCCTGATAAAGTGCGAGCAACCCCAGTGGAAAAGCGGCAAGTCTATCGGTTTTTGCCGTAAAACTTGTTATCCTTCGCCGATTATGCGGACTGAGTTAAAAACATCAACAGGATAGCACGATGACGGATTACAAGCACACGCTCAATTTGCCGAAAACCGGCTTCCCCATGCGCGGTGATCTGGCAAAGCGGGAGCCGGGTATGCTGGCGGACTGGCAGGCGCGCGACCTGTACGGACAGCTGCGTGTCCGGGCTCAGGGGCGGCCCAAATTCATTCTTCATGATGGCCCTCCCTATGCCAACGGCCCTATCCATATCGGTCACGCTGTCAACAAGATCATCAAGGATGTGATCGTCAAGAGTAAAACCATGGCCGGCTTCGATGCGCCTTATGTGCCGGGCTGGGACTGTCATGGCCTGCCGATCGAGAAAAAGGTCGAGGACATGATTGGCCGGGTTGGCGTGAAGGTGGATGCCAATGCTTTTCGCAAGGCCTGCCGTGAGTACGCCGCCGAGCAGATCGACATCCAGCGCAAGGATTTCAAACGGCTGGGGGTGCTGGGTGACTGGGACAATCCGTACCTGACCATGAATTTCCGTACCGAGGCGGGGATTGTGCGGGCACTGGGCAGAATTGCCCTGAGCGGCCACATGACCAAGGGTACCAAGCCGGTGCACTGGTGTACCGACTGTGGTTCGGCACTGGCCGAGGCTGAAGTGGAATACTATGACAAGCAGTCATTTTCCATCTATGTGCGCTACGGTTTTGTGGATGAGGCTGCATTGCTGGCACGCATGCCGGGGGCGGCGGGGAAGGGCCGGGTCAGCACCCTGATCTGGACCACCACCCCCTGGACCCTGCCGGCCAGCATGGCAGTTGCCCTGCATCCCGAGCTGGACTATGTGCTGGTGGCTGCCGGTGAGGAGCGCCTGCTGCTGGCTGAGGCATTGCTGGAGTCGGTGCAGAAGGAAACCGGTCAGACGGGCTGGCAGGTGCTGGCCCGGGCCAGGGGTGGTGAGCTGGAGGGGCTGATGCTGCAGCATCCGTTTCTTGACCGTGAGGTACCGCTGATTCTGGGTGAGCATGTCACCACGGAGGCCGGTACGGGGGCGGTGCATACTGCACCGGGCCATGGTCAGGAAGACTTTGCTGCAGGGCTCAGGTATGGTCTGGAGGTGTTGAATCCGGTTGGGGATGATGGTCGCTTCCTGCCCAATACCCCGTTTTTTGCCGGTGAGTCGGTGCATGAGGTCAATCCGCAGGTGCTGGACGTGCTGCGGCAGCACGGTGCCTTGCTGGCTTCCATGAAAATGACCCACAGTTATCCGCATTGCTGGCGCCACAAGACCCCGCTGATTTTCCGGGCCACGCCGCAGTGGTTTGTGAGCATGGAACAGCACGGGCTGCGGGAGCAGGCGCTCAAGGCCATCCGCGAGGGCGACTGGATTCCGGAATGGGGTGAGGCCCGGATTGAGGGCATGATCGCCAACCGCCCGGACTGGTGTATCTCGCGCCAGCGCACCTGGGGGTCACCGATTGCCCTGTTTGTGCACAGAGAAACCGGTGAGCTGCATCCGCAGACCGAGGCCCTGATCGAGGCGGTGGCGCAGCGGATCGAAAAAGGCGGGATTGACGCCTGGTTTGCACTCGACACGGCTGAGCTGCTGGGCCGGGATGCGGCACACTACGACAAGGTTCAGGATACGCTGGATGTCTGGTTTGATTCCGGCACCACGCATTTTTCCGTATTGCGTGAGCGCCCGGAACTGCGCTGGCCGGCGGACATGTATCTGGAGGGGTCGGACCAGCATCGGGGCTGGTTCCATTCCTCCTTGCTGACCGGGGTGGCCATGGATGGGCGTGCGCCCTACCTTTCGGTGCTGACCCATGGCTTTACCGTGGATGGCAAGGGCCAGAAAATGTCCAAATCGCTGGGCAATGTGATTGCGCCACAGGAGGTCATGGACCGGCTCGGGGCCGATATTCTGCGTTTGTGGGTGGCGGCTGCCGATTACAGCCGCGAGATGACGGTATCGGATGAAATCCTCAAACGTACTGCGGATGGCTACCGGCGTATGCGTAATACCGCTCGCTTTCTGCTGGCCAACCTGAGTGACTTTGATCCGGCCAGTGACTTGGTGCCCAAGGCTGACATGCTGGCACTGGATCGCTGGGCCGTGCACCAGGCGGCCCAGGTGCAGAAGCGGGTGACCCAGGCTTATGAGCGCTACCAGTTTCATCTGGTGGTGCAGGAGGTACAGCGTTTCTGCAGTGTGGACATGGGCAGTCTGTTCCTCGATATCATCAAGGATCGCCAGTACACCATGCAGGCCGACAGCCTTGGCCGTCGTTCGGCCCAGACGGCTGCCTGGCACATCCTGCAGGCCATGCTGCGCTGGCTGTACCCGGTGCTGAGCTTCACCATGGAGGAGATACTGCAGCACCTGCCGGGGCAGCATGACGACTCCGTGTTGTTCATGACCTGGTATGACGGCCTGTTTGAACTGGATGCACAAAGCCCGCTGAGTGCGCAGGACTGGGAGCAGGTGTTTGACGTACGCGAGGTGGTCAGCAAGCAGCTGGAAACCCTGCGTGTGGAAGGCAGAATTGGTTCCGGGCTGGATGCCGGTGTGGATCTTTACCTGTCCGGTGATACCGGTGTTGTCAATGCCCTGAAGCAGCTGGGGGATGAGCTGAAGTTTGTTTTCATTACTTCATCAGTACAACGGCATGCAGGGGCGGCACCTGCTGCAGCGGTATCCGCCATGAGCGACGTGGAAGCAGTGGTCAGCCCGCTGGATACGCCCAAATGTGTGCGCTGCTGGCACCATGCGGCAGATGTCGGAGCCCATGCCGATCATCCCGGGCTGTGTGGGCGCTGTGTGGAGAATGTGGCCGGCAGCGGGGAAGTGCGCCAGTATGCTTGAGAAGGATACCGGGCCGGAACAGGAGCGCGGCATGCTGCTGTGGTTATGGGTGGCTGCGGTGGTGGTCGCCCTGGATCAGCTGAGCAAATGGATGGCTGAGGCCAGCCTGGGCGAGGGTATGCCGGTACCCTCCGGTTTCCCGCACCTGAACTGGATGCTGATGTACAACAAGGGGGCTGCCTTCAGTTTTCTGGGGGATCAGGATGGCTGGCAGCGCTGGTTCTTTGCCATGCTGGCGGTGGTGGTTTCGGTTTTCATCATCAACTGGCTGCGCAAGCTGGAACGCACGGCACGCTGGACGGCACTGGGACTGGTGCTGGTGCTGGGGGGGGCTGTCGGGAATCTGATTGACCGTCTGCTGTATGGCAAGGTGATTGATTTCATCGATGTGTATTTTGATATTCCCTGGTTTCGGGATAACTATCATTTTGCGACTTTCAATGGGGCGGATATTGCCATTACCCTGGGGGCGGTATTGCTGGTGCTGGTCAGCCTGTTTGATCCGGATTCCGATCGCTGAGCCGGTAGCATGGGGATGCCATCCCCCGTTCAGGGGAGTTGGTGGGCAGGGATTGTGCAAATTGTGAGGAACCTGACTCTCCTGCCAAATCAATCGTTTTCAGACTTGTCTCAGTTAACGTGAAGGCGTATCAACGTACATCGGTGCTTTCACGTAACCTTAGTTCAAACTTTGATAATGACAATATACAAGGAGTCAAGTCATGAAACTGAATAAAGTTGCTCTGGCCACCCTGCTTTCCTGCGGTCTGCTGGCTTCTGCCGGCACTGCCTTGGCGCACGGCAATGGGTCGGCTGGCGGGGCCTCTGTCAGTATCGGCGTTATCGGTACCACCGGCTATGTAGACAACGGAGACCGTCGTGGCAATGTCGATCATCGGCGCTATAACCGTAATGACCGCAACTACCGTCACAACACGCGTGGCAACCATTACCGCCGTGCACCCGTACAGGTGCGTTATGTTTATGTACAGCGTGGTGACACCCTGGGCCGGATTGCCGCCCGCCACCGTGTCAACCCGGCTCACCTGCAGCGGCTCAACAACCTGTACGGCCACCGCGCCAACCAGCTCTGGATTGGCATGCGTCTGCGCATCAACTGAGTCCGGATAAGGCTGTAAAGCTCAAAACCCCGGATGCTCTGTCATCTGCGGGTTTTGCGGGCAGTCCGTCCGGAAGGAAGGGGCCGGGCGGGCTGGTCCGTTTTCAGGATGACATTTCGATGGTCGTGCCTTGGGTGGAGTCAATCTGCATCTGTTCCAGCTGCTGGCCCGACATGATGACCCGCCCCCGACGGCGTTCGTAACCCGCCACCGTGAAATCAAAACCGTAGATACGACGCAATACCATGACACCGTGCCGGTTGCGGGCCGGGCGAATGCTTTCCAGCGCTACGGTCTGGTCCAGCAGTATGGCATCCATGTTGCGGCAGGCAGTGGTGCAGTACCGAATGGCCGCTTCACGGGTGCGCAGGGCATCATGCCAGAACCAGGCCAGCAGGGCCAGCAATCCGAGCAGCATTATCGTTGTCATGCCGGTGACTTTAACATGGCCTGCGTCAGTGGAGAAATTACCCTGACCACTTGTGTGGGGCCGGTTGACGCCTGTCTGGATGCTTCTGTTTTCAGTCGCCACTACCCAGCAGAGCGTTTTTCAGGTTGCCCTGTGCCGGTCTTGCACCCAGCCAGATACCGTAAAAGGCCTGCTTGAAATCAGCACCGGCAATGGTGGCGGCCTGCCGGCTGTTTTTGAGGATGATCAGGTTCTGGGGCCGGTAGATGAAGTCGTACAGGTCGCCATCCTTGATGGGCTGTTTGAAGACAGCAATCAATTGCTCAATGCGCTGTTGCAACTGGGGCTGGTTGGGTGCAGATTTCTGGAAGCCTTCGCGCACGGCGGCTTCCATGTTCTCGCTGGTGATCATGCCGGAGGTGATCTGCAGGCGCAGTGCCATGGGCTGACTGGCTGTCAGAATGGCGTTGGCATCCCTGTCGGGCGCCTGCAGGTACAGGCCGGCGGTGTACAGGTTGAAGACCAGCCGGGTGCGGATACCCTTGCCGTTCAGGATCAGGTTCTGGCCGGCAAAGTGCTGTTGTGCCGGGAAGTTGTCGGCGGCCAGTACGGACTGGGCGAAGAGACTGAACAGCAGGAGCAGGGTGGATGGCAAAACGGATTTTTTCATGTCATAAACTCCTTCCTCGGTAGTCGGGCATCTATAACATGGCGCACAACCGTCGTACCAGTAACAGGCCGTGTTTATACTCAATCGTATTCGGTGTCTTTCCAGATGCGCAAGGTGGCAAAGACTTCGGTGGGTGTACTCAGCTCCCGCCCAGCCACTTCTTCGGCCTTGTGGATGATTTCCGGAATGTGGGTGCGCAGGAACGGATTGCTTCTGAATTCGTTTTCCAGCCGGAAGGGCACAGTCGGGCGTCCGGCATCCAGCAGTTCCCAGCACTCTTCCAGACGCTCATCTAGGGCCGGATTATCCGGTTCTACCCATTTGGCAAAGCCGATGTTGTCCACCGTGTATTCGTGGGCGCAGTAGACCAGGGTTTCCGGAGGCAGCTTTGCCAGCCGCAGCAGTGACTCATGCAGCTGATCCAGGCTGCCGTCAAACACCCGTCCACAGCCGTTGCCGAAAATCGTATCGCCACAAAACAGGCTGTTTTCGCCGTAATAGGCAATATGGCCCGCCGTGTGGCCGGGGATGTCCAGCACCTCGAAGCAGAGGCCCAGGGTTTCCAGGCTGACCACATCACCGCCCTGCAGCGCGTGCTGACGGTGGGGGATAGTTTCATGGGCCGGGCCGTAAACGGCCAGTCCCGGATGCTGTTCAAGCAGCCCGACAATGCCGCCAACGTGATCCCGATGGTGGTGCGTGATGAGAATGGCGACCGGCTTGATATTGCGCTGCTCCAGTTCGGCCAGTACCGGCACGGCATCGCCGGGGTCGACAATGGCGGCGTATTTCCTGTCTTCATCGGTAATCAGCCAGATGTAGTTGTCAGTGAAAGCCGGTACATTTATGACCTGAATCATCATTTCGTTTCCTGGGGTTGTTGCGTCTGGCCATCATTCGCTATATCGTCCACGGCCAGCACCCATAATCGCATACAAGTTTCAGCAAGACCATTACCAACAGGAGCCATGTTTCAGGCTTTCAGGAGGCAGAACTGAAATGAATCCGGAACAGTTATATCCAGGGCGGCTGTATATCGTGTCGGCACCTTCGGGTGCGGGCAAGACCAGTCTGGTCAAGGCGTTGTGTGAGCGTCTGGAGCGGGTCATGGTCTCGGTTTCCCATACAACCCGCACGCCACGTCCCGGTGAGACGGATGGCCTGCATTATCATTTCTGCAGTATGCCGGCGTTCAGGCAGGCTCTGGAGCAGGGGGCGTTTCTGGAGTATGCCGAAGTGTTCGGCAATTATTACGGCACTTCACGTCCTGAACTGGAGCGGCAGCTGGCGGACGGGTATGACGTGATTCTGGAAATCGACTGGCAGGGAGCCCGGCAGGTGCGGGCGGTATGGGGGGATGTACCCGGTATATTCATCCTTCCGCCGGGAATGGCGGCGCTGGAAGCACGCCTGCGTGCCCGTGCCCAGGATGATGAGGCGGTCATCCGGAACAGGATGCTGGCAGCCTGCAGTGAAATGTCGCATTTTGATGAATATGACTACCTGATTGTGAATGAGCATTTTGACACCGCGCTGGATGAATTACTGGCCATATTCCGCAGTGGCCGGCTCCGCCTCGAAGTACAGCGTCAGCGCCATGCAGCGCTGTTGGCCATGATTGGGCGTCTCTGTGACTGATACGGCATAAAAATGGGCTATTCTGTCGGAACCCCGGTGGCGTGATCAGCCTGATACGCGTATATTAATCTGGTGTTCACAACCGTGATCAGGGGGCTGTCAGTGCTGATATGGAGTGCATATGAAAAAGACAAGATTTTCTAGGCGGAGTCCGGCAGCTCCCCAGACTGCCGGACTGATTCTGCTTGGTCTGTTGTGTGGCAGTGTGTCCGCACCGGCCATGGCTCAGGACTCTTTGTTCCAGATGCTTTTCCCTTGGCTTAAACCGCAGCAGCAGCCACAACAACCACAGCCGCAGGCTCCCCGCAGCCCCCAGCCGGTGGCACCGGCTCCGGCAGCTCCCGTACAGCGCCCGACCCAGCCGGCAGCACCACTGCAGGCCAGCCCGCCACCGGCCAGATCCGTGCCGCAGGTGTCGGGCAAGACCCTGCTTCCCGAGCCGGAAGCCGAGAAGTATCCGGTCAGGAACCGGGTCAAGTATGACAACTCCCTGGACCGACGTCTGATGTATACCCTGCAGAATGCCCGCAGGATCAATGATATCCGCTGGCTGCTGGATGAGGGGGCGAATCCCAACTATGTGGATGAAACGGGGGCATCCCCGGTTTATGTGGCGGTGCGATCAGGCTGGGTCCAGCTGGCCGAAATGCTGCGCGAAGCCGGTGGAGACTTCATTCGTCCGACAGCGGACGGGACGACCACCCTGCACATTGCGGTTGCTGCGGGGCAGATGAAAATGGCCCAGTATCTGGTTGATCTCGGCTGCAATGTCAATGCCAAGACCAATAAGGGATGGCTACCCCTGCATCATGCCGCCCGCTTTGGTCATGTGGAGCTGGCCCGTTACATGCTGCAGCTGGGAAATGATCCCAATGCCCGCAACTCCGATGGCCTGACACCCCTGCAGCTGGCCGAGCATGCCCGGCATATGCAGGTGGTCTATCTGCTGCGTCCGCACACCAATCTGGGGATTGCCGGTGCCAGCGGCAGTCCGGGGCAATCTACGGGGCTGTTTGGTGCGTTCAGGTAGGGCGCCGTGGTGGCACTGGGTCTGATGGGCCGCCGCTGGCTGATGTGCTGCAGCTTTTGCCTGCTCAGCGCGATTTTCTGCCGCCGGGGCCGGATTCCGGCCTCGCATTGATTTTGGCACGTGCCTGAGCATAGGGAGAGATTTTTTTGCCTGATGGCGTGCGTCGGCTTCCGTATGCGTCGGTATTGCTTTCCTGTTGTGGCTCATAAACCAGACCAGCCAGCCGGTACAGCTCCCGCAGGCTTTTGTAATCCAGTTCCTGGTGCTTTCCGGCCCGCAGACCGCGTGGCAGGGTGATATTGCCGTAGCGTATCCGTCTGAGCCGACTGACCTGTACACCCTGCGATTCCCACAGGCGGCGGACTTCGCGGTTGCGCCCTTCCGCCAGTACTACGTGATACCAGTGGTTCATGCCTTCACCGCCGGCATCGTGGATACCCAGAAAATGAGCCGGCCCATCTCCCAGCTCCACCCCGCTTTCCAGTCTGGCCAGCATGTCCGGAGTGACTTCCCCGAATACCCGCACGGCATATTCCCGCTCGATTTCTGAAGAAGGATGCATGAGCCGGTTGGCCAGTTCCCCGTCAGTGGTGAACAGCAGCAGGCCATCAGTATTCACGTCCAGGCGACCGACCATGACCCAGCGCCCCTGATTCAGGCGCGGCAGGGCCTTGAAAACCGTTGCGCGCCCTTCCGGGTCGGAGCGAGTGCAGACTTCACCGGCCTGCTTGTGGTACATCAGGGTTCTGGGCGTGGCCTTGAGGCGTGCCGAAAGGTACAGCTTCTGGCCGCGCAGCACAACCCGGTCTTCCGGACTGATCTGTTGTCCCAGAGCTGCGGGCTGGCCGTTGATGATCAGCTCTCCGGCCTCAATCCAGCGTTCAATTTCACGGCGGGAGCCATAACCCGCGTGGGCAAGCAGTTTCTGGATGCGTTCTTTCATGGGGAGAGGTTTCCGGAGCGACAGCAAACAATGCTAAAGTGGAGCATATCCCGCTGCCATCAGCAAGAAAAAAAAGGAACCTGTCCCCGATGATCGCCATGAGCCGTACCGCCCGCCCGCATGCAGACCGGCGTGACTGGCATAATCTCAAGTCCATGCTGCCTTACCTGTTTGAGTTTCGGGGGCGGGTACTGTTTGCCCTGTTGTGCCTGATCCTGTCCAAGGTGGCGACAGTCGGTGTGCCGGTGGTTCTGAAGCAGATTGTGGATACGCTGGAGCAGCGTCCGGAGCAGGTGCTGGTATTGCCGGTGATGCTGCTGCTGGCCTATGGATTGCTGCGTCTGGCCAGTGCGGCTTTCAACGAGTTGCGTGATTCGGTATTTGCCAAGGTGCGTTACCATGCCATGCGTACCCTGTCATGCCGGGTGCTGGCCCATCTGCACAAGCTGTCGCTGCGGTTTCATCTGGAGCGCAAGACCGGAGCCATCAGCCGTGATCTGGAGCGGGGTACCCGTTCGGTCAGCAGCCTGATGAACTTCATGACCTTCAGCATTATCCCGATTCTGGTCGAGTTCCTGCTGGTCGGAATCATCCTGCTGCGGAATTACGACCCCATCTTTACCCTGATCACCTTTGGCATTGTCGCCCTGTATATTCTGTTCACTCTCAAGGTCACAGAGTGGCGCATGGATCACCGTCACGAGATGAACCAGCTGGACTCGGAGGCCAACAACCAGGCCATTGACAGCCTGATCAATTACGAAACTGTCAAATACTTCAACAATGAAGCCATGGAGCTGCAGCGCTATGACCAGACACTGGGCCGGTGGGAGGATATGGCGGTCAGGACCCAGACTTCCATGTCACTACTGAACTTCGGGCAGTCAGCGATTATTGCCATTGGTGTCACCCTGATCATGTTTGCAGCGGCCCGGGAGGTGATCAACGGGATCATGACCATTGGGGATCTGGTCATGGTCAATGCTTTCATGTTGCAGCTGTTTCTGCCGTTGGGGGCGCTGGGTATTATTTACCGCTCCCTGAAATATACCCTTGCGGATATGGACATGGTATTCCGGTTGCTGGAAACGGCAGCGGAGATTCAGGATGTGCCAGAGGCATCCGGGCTCAGGGTGGGCAAAGGTGAAGTCTGTTTCGAGGGAGTGCACTTCGGTTATCAGCCCGAGCGCGAGATTCTGAAAGGGGTATCTTTCACTATCGGGGCCGGGAAGACTGTAGCAGTGGTCGGACACAGCGGAGCAGGAAAATCGACCCTGCCACGGCTGTTATACCGGTTTTATGACATCCGTGCCGGGCGTGTTCTGATTGATGGCCAGGATATCAGGCAGGTGACGCAGGACAGCCTGCGCCGGGCCATCGGTATCGTGCCGCAGGATACCGTGCTGTTTAATGACACCATCCGCTACAATCTGCTGTATGGCAACCCTGATGCCAGTCAGGTACAGCTGGAGCAGGCTGCCGCCATGGCACATATCCTGGACTTCATCCAGAATCTGCCAGAGGGCTGGGAGACGGTGGTGGGCGAGCGCGGACTCAAGTTGTCAGGCGGGGAAAAGCAGCGTGTGGCCATTGCCCGTGCGATACTGAAACAGCCACCGATCCTGGTTTTTGACGAAGCCACGTCTGCTTTGGACAGTGCGACGGAGCGGGCAATCCAGAAAACCCTGGATGAAGTGGCGGGGCATCACACAACCCTGATGATTGCACACCGCCTCTCCACCATTGTCAAGGCCGACCGGATTCTGGTGCTGGAAGATGGACGTGTACTGGAGCAGGGCACGCATGAACAGTTGCTGGCAGCGCGGGGAGCGTATTGTGCCATGTGGGAGCTGCAGCAGCAGGAGCAGCAGGCAGGGAAATCCTGAATGGTTAATATTTGTTCTAAAAGAAACCTGTCGGACTACTACACTTGGAAAAGGCAGTCCACCCGCATAAGGAAATCATTTTCGGACTGGCCTGTGCTGATGCAAAAAATCAGCAGGGAAAGCTGCCATTGCCAGGGACGGCTTTTTATTTTCAGCGGTGGGAGGAGGATTTCAGGGAAAACAGGTGGCGGGGTGGCTCGGAAGCTGCTTCTGCTTCAGCGTGAGTGCTCTCGCTTTCACTGATGACCTGGGCGGTTTTGTTTTCCAGGGTCTTCAGCAGCGTGCGGGCATTTTCCAGCCCTTCCTGCAGGTCGGCGCACATTTCATCCGTGAGGCTGACCGTCTGGGTCAGGCGATCGACTTTCAGGTTCTCCACCTGGGCAAACTGTTCACGCACTTTCGAGGTCATGTCCTGCCCCTGCTCGCTGTTTTCACGCAGGTTTCCGACAATCCGGCGTGATTCTTCCAGATTGGCCTCCAGTTCCTGACGGGCCATGTCGGTGGTCTGGAACAGGCTGGTGAACTGCTCCTGTGCCTGCTGTTCCAGGGTTTCCATTTCCTCCGAATGGCGGCTGAAGCGTTGTTCGGACGTTTCCTGCTGTTCACGCAGGCGGCTCATGGCGAGGGTGGACTCCTGAAGCATGGTTTCCAGCTGGGTCTGCACTTCGGCGGACAGGCGAGCGTGTTCTTCCTGGGCTGAAAGCTGGGACTTCTGGTGTTCCAGCAGTTTGCGGGTCAGGCCCTGAGCCAGTCTTTCCTGCTCGCGCAGGCGCAGGATGCCGTCATCAACCTGGGACAGGCCGGTCTGCAGTTTCTGCTTGACGGTACGGACTGTGTCAACCGTATCCTGCAGTTGCTGATCCCAGTAGTTCTGGACGTGCTGAATGCGATCCGCCAGTTGGGATGAGATATCGCGTAACTCCCGTTCTGCTTCACGGGCATGCTGGATTACCTGTCCGGCATCATCCGCCCGGTTCTTGCTGGTTTCACAGTCCTTGTTGATCTGTTCAAAGCGGGTTTTCAGCTGTTCACCCAGATAGTTGGCATCCTGTGCCCCGTGCTGGATGGTTTCAATGATCTGTGCCAGCTGTTTGCGCTCCTGTTCCGCTTCAGCCCGGTACTTGCTCAGCAGATAGCGCTCGCGCTGGCCGGCCTGGGGGCGCAGCAGCAGCACGGCAGCCTGCAGGGCTATCAAGGCAATCGCGATGATCAGGACGTCAAGAATGCTTATCATGTTGGATTAACTATCTTAGGTTGGGTCGCCGGCCACAGGTGCGGATTTTTGTCTTCCCCATACCATATACCCGACAATCTTAATCCCGGCTTAGTTCATAGTCCGGCAAAATTATTCCCGGTAAAGCCGGGTTTGCGTACCAGCATGTAGGTTTTATGGCCACCTGTCAGGCGGTAAGTCTTTAACTCCGCATTGTTGCCGCTCCCGGTATAGATGTCCAGCCGGCCAGGGCCGACGATGGCATTGCCGCGATCCTGGGCAAACAGCAGTTTCCAGTCTGTGCCGATCTGTTTGCCAGCGGCATCAATGCGCGGGATTTCCGCCAGCAGAATGGCTCCCAGCGGAATGTAGCGGTCATCCACCGCCACGGTATGTTCGTCGATGACCGGGCTACCAGTGGCGGTGCGGGGCCTGCTGTCGCTGAGCTTGAAAAACACGTAGCGCGGATTCTGGTGCAGTACTTCATCAATCCGCTCCTTGGGCTGGGTATGCAGCCAGCTGCGGATACTGGCATTGCTCAGACTGCCACCATTCATGTAACCGCTCTTGCGGATGTAGCCGGCCACACTGCCGTAGGGCTGGCCATTATCGGCAGCATATTGCAGGAATTTTTCCGTTCCATCCCGATAACGCGCCATGGCAGAGCCCTGGACATGGGCAAAGAACAGGTTGATGCGGTCATTGGTCCAGCCGATTTCCAGTCCTCTGCCTTTCAGTGCACCCGCATTGATCTGATCGCGTGACAGGCGGCGGCTGGATTTGGGCGGGGCGTAGAGCGGGAAACGGAACTCCTGATCCGGATAGGGGCTGACCTCAAGTACCGGGGTGAAATAGCCGGTATAGTCGGCGCGTGCCGCGTTTTTGTGAGAGGCGACTTCACGCAGGGAGAAGCGCTCCTGAAACGAGAAGGGGGTACGACCTTCCTCCCAGGACTGTACTTCCTGAACGGTTTGCAGCAGGGCCGCATTGGAGATGTTGGCCCAGTGTGGGGCAACCCGTTTCTGCATCGGCGTGCGTTGCAGGTAGCTCATCAGATTCATGAGCCCTTGACGGTTGGCGCTGGTGCGCAGGATGCAGGCATCCGTCAGGGTCCAGGCCTCCTGATTGTTGCAGTTTGCGGTGGTGGTTGTCCGGGCTGTCTGGGGGCTGATATAGGTGACGGGAAGGATTTTGGGGGTGCCGGGCAGCAGCGGGCGCGCCGCTGTCGGCGGTGAGAAAGGGCGCAGTTTGGGCGGCATGATGTCTTCCACCGGCAACAGTACGGGAATTTCATCCCACCAGGACAGGGCGGTGCTGGAGGCAATGCCGGTTTGCAGGAAGGCGAATGACAGCAGCAGCTGCATGATTTTGGTTTTGTGTTTCACAATCGACACCCGCATTTGTTTTTTTTATGTCTTTAGGGTTTTTTATATTTTGCATCAGATTGTTCGGTACTGAAAGGGACGGGCGGTGGCAACAGATAAGTGGTAAGTAAATGCCTGATTTTACGCCTTACCATCACCGGGGGCTGTTATCGGCGTGGCAAATAGATTATATTTATAATCAGCGTTGATTTAACGTCATGGCGAACGTGGCTGGCAACGTGTCAACGGGCTTGTGTAATAAATAACCGGAATAACAATAAATGTACTTCTGCAAGCAGCTTGTCCTGCAAGGCTGTGTCGCTTGTCTGGCGCTAACCGTAAACTCGTCCCTGCATGCGGACCTGACCCTTAATACCACCCCCACGCTGCAGCAGCTGAAATCGGCCCTGGACGGGCCGGGCCTGTCTCTGCAGGGGCTCCGGTTGCAGCAGGGGATGCAGGGGCAATATGGCCTGTTCAGTGGCGGCGCTGATCCCATGGGGAGTGGGCCGGTGCTGGGAGTGCCGGACGGTGTGTTCCTGCTGACCGGTGACAGCCGTTCCCTGCTGGGACCGAATTCAGTCGCGGATTATACCTTCAATACCGGTCGGCGTTATACCGACCCGGACCTGACCGGGATCAGTGCCAAGGCCGTGTTTGATCCGGTGATTCTGGAGCTGGATATGGTTCCGGAGGGCGACCGGATCAATTTCGTGCTGGTCTTTGGCTCGGAGGAATACCCCGAGTATGTCTGCAGCGCGTTCAATGATGTGTTCGGCCTGTTTGTTTCCGGCCCCGGCATCACCGGAGCCCGCAATGCCGCCTTTGTTCCCGATACCCATGCGGCCATTACCGTGAACAATATCAATAACGGTCAGCCGGGTGTGGCCGCAGGTGCGGATGTACCCTGCCAGCTGGGCAACTCGATGTACTTCGTCAATAACGGCAATGGCACCGGCAATGCCGGTACCCAGCTGGATGGCTTTTCCACCCCCATTACCGCCAGTATCGGTGATCTTCAGCCCGGCAGTACCTACAAGGTCAAGCTGGCCCTGGCCGATACCGGTGATTCGGCCTTTGACTCGGCTGCGCTGTTCAAGTGGCTGACCAGTACTTCCTCGACACCGGTTGACCTGGCGCTGCGGGCGACAGCCTCAACCCTCAACCCCACCTTTGAGGGGACACTCAGCCTGAAATATGAAGTCACCAACCAGTCAGCAGTGAGTACCCGTCTGGTGCAGGTGGGTATTGAGCTGCCTGCCGGTGTCCGCTGGCTGGGTGATGACAGTGGTGGACAGTTTGATGTGGCAACCGGCATCTGGCAGGTGGGAAAGGTTGCCGCCGGTGCGACGCGCAGCCTCACCCTGGAGCTACAGGTCGGGCGTGCAACGGCATACCCGCTGGTTGCCGAAATTGGCTATGCTTTCAATGAGGACCCTGATTCCACACCTTATAATCGCAGGTCTTATCCGAATGAAGATGATACGGCGGTGGTGCGCTTGCAGCCGGTGGCCAATCATGCGCCGGAAATTGTCATCAACGATGGTGCGACCCAGCATGCGGTGTCCTATCCGGAAAATGGAACGGCTGTGATTATTGATTATGCAGCCCAGGATGTGGATGGTGAAGCCGAAGGCAAGGGGTTGGTCTGGAGCCTCAGCGGGGGTGTGGATGCCGGGCTGTTTGTGCTGGATACCTTGGGCCGGGTGAGCTTCAGGCAGCCTCCCGATTTTGAGCAGCCGCAGGATAGTGATCACAACAACAGTTACCGGGTGAAGCTCCAGGTCTGTGACAGTCAGGCCGCCTGTGACGAGCAGTTGTTGATCGTTTCGGTGACTGATGCCTTCGAGGATGCGGATGGTGACGGGGTGTCGGATCAGGTCGAGCAGGGGCTGGGAACGGACCCGGCCCAGGCTGACACGGATGGTGACGGGGTGCCGGATTCGCTTGAAATCGGCCCTGATGCCAGTCAGCCGCTGGATGCCGATGCTGATGGGGTGCCGGATGTACTGGATACGGATGATGATAACGACGGCATTTCCAGTGTGCTTGAGCATTATGATGGTAATACCGTCCTGACGCAGGACAGCGATCAGGATGGTGTTCCGGATTATCGGGATGCGGATGATGATGGTGACGGCCTGTGGACGGTGGCCGAAAACTATAACGGTGGCGATGCCCGCGATGATGACAGCGATGGGGATGGCCTGCCCGATTACCGGGATGCGGATGATGATGGCGACGGGAAGGCCACGGCATCTGAAGGTGCTGACCCGGATGGCGATCATCTGCCGGCGGATGCGCAGGATCAGGATGGGGATGGCGTGCCGGATTATCTGGATGCCCGTGATGGCAGCCGTCCCTGGGAGGATGATGATGGTGACGGCATTTCCAATGCGGATGAGGTGCGGCTGGGCAGCAATCCGGATGACCCGGATACGGATGGTGACGGCGTGCCGGATGCCGTTGAGCTGGGGACGCCTGACAAGCCGCTGGATACCGATGGGGATGGGATACCCGATATGCTGGATGCGGATGATGACGGGGACGGGGTTCCAACCCTTGCCGAGGGGTTGGGCGGTGATCCGGTTGACGTGGATACGGATGAGGATGGGACACCCGATTACCGGGATGCGGATGACGATAATGACGGTATCCTGACCCGGGATGAAAATGATCCGGCAGGAACGCTTGATACGGATGGTGATGGCCTGCCGGATTACCGTGATCCTGATGATGATGGTGACGGGGTATTGACCTGGCATGAGAACTATAACGGTGGCACTCCCGCTGATGATGATACCGACCGGGACGGGCGTCCGGACTATCAGGATGCGGATGATGATGGGGATGGCCTGCTGACCCGGCATGAAACACCGGACCCGAACGGCAATGGAAACCCTGATGATGGTCTGGATTCTGACGGAGACGGGATTCCGGATTACCGCGATGCGGATGATGATGGCGATGGCCGGCCAACCCTGCAGGAAGGGGCTGATCCGGATGGTGATGGCGCGCCGGCGGACGCACTGGACCTGGATCATGATGGCCGGGTTGATTATCTGGACCCGGAAGTTACTCCGTTTGTGCGGCTGGCTGTCCGCGTCCTGCTGCAGGGAGCCTATAACCGCAGCACCGGGTTGATGGAGGATGATCTGCGCAAACGCGGCTACCTGCCGCTGGCACAGCCTTATGCCAGTCTGGGTGCATCGTTCGGATACAGCCATACCGGCAACCTGCCACCGTTTGCCTATTTCGGTTCTGAAGCGGTGACGCAGGCCATGCTGGACCAGGAGGGGGTCGATGCGGTGGTGGACTGGGTGCTGATCGACTTGCGTGATACCCTGAATCCTGCACAGATTCTATTCAGCAAGGCGGGCTTGCTGCAGCGTGACGGTGATGTGGTGGATGCCAGCACCGGCTTGACGGATATGGTGTTGAGCGGTGTCAGCCCCGACTCCTATATCCTCTCGATCCGGCACCGCAACCACCTCGGGGTAAGGACGGCACAGCCGGTGACGCTGACTGACCAGGCGCCGGCCCTGGTAGATTTCAGCCGGGTTGATACGCCGGTATTCGGCCAGTATGCACGTCTGGAGAACAGTGCGGGCCAGGCGTTGCTGTGGGGAGGGGATGCCAACAACAGCAAAACCGTTCTGTCGACCGGGCCGGGCAGTGATGCGTCTGTGCTGCTGGGGGCGGTACTGGTGGCACCACAGAACCGGTTCACCAATGTGAATTACCCGCTCAACGGTTATTACGCCACGGATTTCAATATGGATGGACAAACCGTTTATGCCGGGCCCGGTAATGATGCCAACCTGCTGCTGGGCAATATCCTGCTGCATCCGGGCAATACCGGTTTTGTCGCCAATTACATTATCCGGGGCTACCTGCCTTGAGGGCCGTGTCCCATAGCACACAAGCCTGTTGCAGCTGCCGGCAGGCTTGACTATAGTAACTGGCCTTGATGGCTGTTCTTACAGGTCTGCCTGCAGTGCTGCGAGGTGGACCTGCTGCATTGCAGCAGCCATTGACATGCGATAAATGCAAAAAATTCCCGGAGAAACCATGCCACAGGCTGATTCCATTACCTCCTTGTCCCTGCGGAATTTGCAGCAGGGGATACAGGGTGGTCGTTTTTCCGTCATGGACGTGACGGAGGCTTACCTTGCGCGCATTGACCGCCATGACGGGACCCTGAATACTTTCATTACCGTCACCCAGGAGGCGGCGCGTGCCGGTGCCGTCGAGACGGACAACCGCATTCGCCGGGGTGAGCTTTCCGGGGCGCTGGCCGGTGTGCCGTATGCACTCAAGGACCTGTTCTGCACCGAAGGCGTACTGACCAGCTGTGCTTCAAAAATGCTGGCTGATTTCATCGCTCCCTATGATGCGCATGTGACTGAAAAGCTCAAGGCGGCGGGCGGGGTGCTGCTGGGCAAGAACAACATGGATGAATATGCCATGGGCTCTTCCAACGAGAACTCCCATTTCGGCCCGGTGCGCAATCCGTGGAACACCGACTGTGTGCCGGGGGGCAGTTCCGGTGGCGGCGCGGCGGCAGTGGCAGCGCGTCTGACCCCCTTTGCCCTGGGGACAGATACCGGTGGTTCCATCCGTCAACCGGCTTCCTTCTGCGGCATTACCGGCATCAAACCCACCTATGGGCGCATCTCCCGCTATGGCATGGTGGCGTTTGCCTCCAGTCTGGACCAGTGCGGGCCGATGGCGGTGAGTGCCGAGGATTGTGCCGTGGTGCTGGGCGCAGTGGCCGGATTTGATGCGCGTGATTCCACCTGTGCCAACCGTCCGGTACCGGATTATGTGGCCGGTCTGGGCCAGTCATTGGAAGGTTTGAAAATCGGTCTGCCGCAGGAGTTTTTCAGCACCGGGCTGGACAGTGAAGTGGCAGCAGCCATTGATGGTGCTGTGAAGGCGTATGAACGTCTGGGCGCGGTGGTCAAAAGCGTGAGCCTGCCCAACAGCCGGCTTGCGATCCCGGTTTACTATGTGGTGGCCATGGCCGAGTGCTCTTCCAACCTGTCACGCTTTGACGGGGTGCGTTTCGGACATCGCTGCGAGAACCCGCAGGACCTGCGCGACCTTTATGAGCGCAGCCGCTGGGAAGGCTTCGGGGATGAGGTCAAGCGCCGCATCATGATCGGCACCTATGCGCTGTCTGCGGGTTACTACGATGCCTATTACCTCAAGGCCCAGCAGGTGCGCCGCCTGATCCAGCAGGATTTTGTCGAAGCTTTCAAGGCGGTTGATGTGATCATGGGACCGGCCTGTCCGTCGACGGCGTTTGAACTGGGGGCCAAGACCGATGATCCGGTCGCCATGTATCTGGAAGACATCTACACCGTGCCGCTCAATCTGGCCGGTCTGCCGGGCATGAGTTTCCCGATCGGCTTTTCCGCCGCAGGCAGGCCCATCGGCATGCAGCTGATCGGCCATTATTTTGATGAGGCCCGCATGCTGAATGTGGCGCATCAGTACCAGCAACATACTGACTGGCATACGCGTGTGCCGGTACAGTTTGCCTGAGGAGGGCGCAAGCATGGCATGGGAAACCGTCATCGGGCTGGAAGTGCACGCCCAGCTTTCCACACAAAGCAAGATTTTTTCCGGCTCCTCGATTGCCTACGGGGCCGAGCCGAATACCCAGGCGAATCTGGTCGACCTCGGCATGCCGGGGGTGCTGCCGGTGCTGAACAGAAAGGCGGTGGAAATGGCGATCCGGCTGGGGCTGGCTATCGACGCCACCATTGCCCCGCGCTCCATTTTCGCACGCAAGAACTACTTCTATCCAGACCTGCCCAAGGGCTACCAGATCAGCCAGTTCGAGCTGCCGGTGGTGGCGCAGGGGCATCTGGACATCACGCTTGAGAAGGGTGAGAGCAAACGTATCGGCATTACCCGTGCGCATCTGGAAGAGGATGCCGGCAAATCGCTGCATGAGGATTTCGACGGCCAGTCCGGGATCGATCTCAACCGGGCCGGAACGCCGCTGCTGGAGATTGTCTCCGAGCCGGACATGCGTTCGGCTAAAGAAGCGGTGGCTTACCTGAAAAAACTGCATGCGCTGGTGCGTTATCTGGGTGTGTGTGACGGTAACATGCAGGAAGGGTCGTTCCGCTGCGATGCCAATGTCTCGGTGCGTCGTCCGGGTGAGCCGTTCGGCACCCGTGCCGAGCTCAAGAACCTGAATTCGTTCCGCTTCATTGAGCGTGCCATTAATTACGAGGTCGAGCGCCAGATCGAGCTGCTGGAGTCCGGTGGCAGGGTGGTGCAGGAAACCCGTCTGTATGACCCGGACCGGGATGAAACCCGTTCCATGCGCGGCAAGGAAGATGCCAATGATTACCGCTATTTCCCGGACCCGGACCTGCTTCCGCTGGAATTCGACCAGGCCTATGTCGATGCACTGGCCGAGAACCTTCCCGAATTGCCGGACGACAAGAAAAACCGTCTGATGAGCGATGTCGGCCTTTCTGCCTATGACGCTTCGATCCTGGTTTCGGACAAGGCGGTTGCCGACTATTTCGAAGCCGTGGCCGCAGGCCGCGACGGCAAGCAGGCCGCCAACTGGGTCATCAACAACCTGTTGGGCAAGTTGAACGAAACCGGCCAGGATATTGAAGAGACTCCCGTTTCCCCCGATCAGCTGGGTGGCATTATCGATCTCATCAAGAAGGGCGACATTTCCGGCACCATTGCCAAGGAACTCTTCGAGATCGTCTGGAACGAGGGTGGCGATCCAGCCGCAATCGTCGAGGAACGCGGCATGAAACAGGTCACCGACACCGGCGCCATTGAGGCAGCCGTAGATGAGGTGATTGCCGCCAACCCCGACAAGGCCGAACAGGCGCGCGAAAAGCCGAACATGGCGGGTTGGTTCGTCGGTCAGGTCATGAAGGCTACCGGCGGCAAGGCCAATCCGCAGTCGGTACAGCAGCTCGTGCGCCAGAAACTGGGTATCGAGTAATGCCATGTGCTATGCCGCACCGGTTGCTGGTGCGGCATGCAGTTGTAAGATGCAGCGTTCGCGCTGTCAGGCTGATCACGTAGCCGCGATCTGGTGATACGGGACGGCCTCGTGGGCAGGGGATAGGGAGTGTGCAAGGCATGGAAGGTTCCGAAGAATTCATTATACGTCCGGCTGTCGTAAACGACGTTCCGGCGATCATTCCGCTGGTCAAGGAAAGCTGGGCTCGCACCTATGACCCGGCGATCGGCGAGGCCGCACGGCGCGAGATCAGCGACAACAAGCACATTCCCGAACTGTTCCTCGCCGAAATCGAGACCCCGTCAAAGGATGCGCTGGTCGCCGTGTCAGGCGATGCGATCATTGGCCATGTCGGCGGTTACATGCAGGACAACAATGCCTTCTACGTCGATCATCTGCATGTGGAGAAGGGCTGGCACGGCAAGGGGGTGGCTACGGCCCTGATGAACGGTCTGCGCGACCATCTGAAAAGCGATACAGGCCTGAACCCCGACGCCATCGAGCTCACGGTTCTCAAGGGTAATGACCGCGCCATAGCGTTTTATTTCAAGCAGGGTTTCGAGGATCTGGGCGAGGCAGAAGGCCTCAACGGCATTCCGGCAATCCTGATGCGCTGGGAAATATGATGCCTGACGGCGAGTCTACACCGGTCTTTGTCAGAACTGCCTCGAAACAGGACTTGGAGCCAGTTCGCACTCTGCTTCGCCAGACCTTCCACGACACATATGACGGGTTGTTCGGCGCGGAGCGCGTCGAAGCGCTCTTGGCAGAATGGCATTCTCTCGAAGCACTGACCCGCCAGTTGAGCGCGCCGCGTTCGGAATTCGTCGTCGCCGATACCGGCAGCGAAATCGTTGGTGTCGCCAGCGCCATCCAGGAAGGGCGGGCGGTCAAGCTGCAGCAGCTTTACGTGGTGCCGCAAGCACAGGGCGCTGGGGTGGGACTGTCGCTGCTTCAGGAAATCTTCTTCTGCTTCGACGATGCCGATACCTTCTGGCTGGAGGTGCATCCGGAAAACCGCAAGGCTATCGATTTCTATGCAAGGCAGGGATTCGCCGAAAAGGGTCCAACCTCGTGCCGTCAGCATGAAGACATTCCAGCCATCCGGATGGAGTTGAACCCCCAGGAGATTGCCGGTTGATGGAACGCAATGGCATGATCATTCGTCTGGCGACGAGGGACGATGTTGCGGCTATTGCCGCTCTTCATTCAGAGGATGATCTTGGCGGCCACGGTGACACCACAGCGCCGGAAGCGCTTGATGACTACCTCCGCGCCTTTGCCCAGATCGAAGCAAATCCTGCCGTTTTCCTGCATGTTGTTGAGACGGGCGGCGAAGTTGTTGCCACGTTCCAGCTTACCTTGATGCGGGTGATGACGGGCCGCGGCGCACTTCATCTGGACGTGGAGGCAGTCCGCACCGCCAGCCGCATGCAGGGGCAGGGAATCGGGTCGGTGATGATGGAACATGCCATCGGCTTTGCCCGTGAACGCGGCTGCAAGTCGGTCAAACTGACATCCAACCTCAAGCGCACGGATGCCCATCGCTTCTATGAGCGGCTGGGCTTCGAAAAGACCCATGCGGGCTTCAAGCTCAAGCTGTAGCCAGTTTGTCTGCCGCAGGCCGCGCCGGGCGTGACCGCATCAGGATGAACACCATGATCGCGATGTTCATAACGTTCCAGGCAATGCCGTTGAGGAACGCGGCTTGGTAGGACCCGGTCAGATCGTAGATCAGCCCCGACAGCCAGCCGCCAAGCGCCATTCCCATCACGGTTGCCATGATGACGAACCCCACTCGTTGTCCGGCCTGGGCTGCGGGCATGTATTCGCGGATGATGATCGCATAGCTCGGGATGATGCCGCCCTGCGACAGGCCAAACACCAGCGAAACGATGTAGAGCGATGCCAATCCGTTGAACGGAATGTAGAGGAACAGCGCCAGGCACTGGAGTACGGAGCCGATCAGCAGCGTGTAGATGCCGCCGAACCGGTCGGCCAGGAAGCCTGAAAGAAGGCGGCTGATGATGCCGGCACCCAGCATGGTCGACAGCATCTCGGCACCTACGCCAGTGCCGAAGCCGAGATCGGCGCAATAGGCCACGATATGCACTTGCGGCATCGACATGGCAACGCAGCAACCGACGCCGGCAATTGCCAGCAGGATCAGCAATGTCCGGTGGGACAGGTCAATCGACTTGACCGGTTGATCGGGTATCGCGCCCTTGGTGCCGCTTGAAGGAACCGCACCGATCCTGCGCCGGAGCATCCAGGCAATTGGCAACAGTACCACCACGCAGAAGATGGAAACGGTGATGAATGCCGGACGCCAGCCGTTTTCGGCAATCACGTCTTTCAGGGCAAGCGGCCATAGCGCCCCGGCAAAGTAATTACCCGCCGCCGTCGCGGCTACGGCAATCCCCCGGCGTTTCATGAACCAGTGCGAGATATCCGCGATAAGCGGGCCAAAGCCGGCCGCCGTTGCCAGCCCGATCGGAAACTGCAGCAAGGCGAAGAGCATCATCGAGTTGACGAACGCGGACAATGCAAACGACACCGAGAGAACAATGGCGGCACCGGCAAGTACCGGCGCAATGCCGTGCCGGTCTACCAGGCGGCCAAGGTAGACGTTGCCAAGGCCGAAACCTACCATCGCCAGTGTGTAGGCAAGCGATGCACCGCCGCGCGAAACGTCAAATTCCGCCTGCACGTTTGGCAGCACGAGAACGGCAGCCCACAGTCCGATACAGGACATCGTCCCGGCAAGGACCGAGATGCCCAGGCGGACCCAGGAATAGGAACTGTCGATCTCGGCCTGGGCCATGACATGCCTCACGAATGGATACAGATTTTCCCTGGAGCAGGTGCGGCTCCTCAAATCCCGCACCTCGGATTCACGTTATCCGCACTGCGCAATCGCGTAAATGCGCCGTTACAATATTCCTGTTCCTGTAACAATTCGCGGAAACAGCAAAACACCCCTTGAAAATCCGCGCGAATGCTTGCCTTTCGGCGGCCTTCGCGGCATATACCGGACAGGCTTCCAACCGAACGGTTATTCTGATGTCCAATCTCCTTGTTCAGTTTTTTTCCTGGTGGAACGGTTCAACCTGGGGCACGCGTTTCTATACGTGGCGCAAGGGCACGAAGGTCGGGGAAGACCAGTTCGGCAATGTCTACTACGAGGGTGACGGCGGCCGCCGCTGGGTTCAGTACAACGGCCTTGCCGAAGCGACCAAGATTCCCCCGGGCTGGCATGGCTGGATGCATTTCCGCACCGACATTCCGCCGACACGCGAAAAGTACGAAATGCGCGATTGGGAATTGCCGCACCGCGAGAACCTTACTGGCACCGCCGGTGCCTACTTCCCCAAGGGATCGCTTTCCAATCCGGCTGAACGCCCCCGTGTTACCGGTGACTACGAAGCTTGGAACCCTTAAGGGTCCGGCCATGGCAATTCTCCATGTTTCTGGGTAAGGCAAGCGTCCCCGAGGGCATGGTCGTCTATGCCATCGGCGACGTTCACGGATACCGGGATCTGCTCGCGGAACTTCTTGAGAAGATTGATGCCGACTTTGCGGCGGGCAGCGCTGCAGAGCGGCGTATCGTTACCGTTGGCGACTATTGCGACCGCGGCCCTGATTCTTCCGGGGTATTCGAACTCTTGTCTCGCAGGGTGGAAGGCGGTGAACTGGTTTGCCTTCGCGGCAACCATGACCAGTACATTCTGGATTTCCTCGAAGATCCGTTCCAGTCGGGCGCGCACTGGTTGCGAATGGGCGGACGCGAAACTGTCCTTTCCTACGGGATCGACCGGGAATTCGAACCCGATCCGCAGCGCATGGCGCGCGAATTTGCCCGCGCGCTGCCGCGTAGGCATCTCGACTTCCTGCAGTCGACACGGTTTTCCCACGAGATAGGAGACTACTTCTTTGCCCATGCGGGCGTTCGGCCGGGCAGGGAACTGGAACATCAGGATCCTCACGACCTGATGTGGATTCGCAAGGAATTCCACGATCATGCCGGCGATTTCGGCAAGGTGGTGGTGCATGGGCACACGCCGCATGATGCGGTTGAAGTACTGCCGAACCGGATCAACCTCGATACCGGCGTCTACATGAACGGCCTGCTGTCATGCGTGAGGCTTGAGGGTACAAAGCATTCGATACTCCAGGTATCCGGCCGTCCTTGAACACAGCGGAGTTTTACAGCAAGGCGCAAAGTCTTGGACTTGCCCGAATCCCGTGATAGTCACAGACACTATTACTGAACGAGCGGTGCAACGCCGCTTGCAATTGGCGGCATGCGTATGATTTCACTCCACCACAGGCATTCGATTCGTCGCATGACGATTGGCTTGGTTGCGCTCGCTGGACTTGCGGTTGTTCCCGCCGGCGCACAGGAACCCGAGCGGATTTCGAACCGGGTTGCCGTATTCTCCGGCATCGACAAGATTACCGGTCGCATTCACACATTCGACGTATACATCGATGAAACGGTGCAGTTTGGCGCGTTGCAGGTGACGCCCAGGGTCTGCTATTCGCGCCCGGAGACCGAGGCGCCCAAGACAGATGCCTTCATCGAGGTTGACGAGATCACGCTCGATTCGAAGATAAGGCGGATTTTCACGGGATGGATGTTTGCCGACAGCCCGGGTCTGAACGCGGTCGAGCACCCGATCTATGATATCTGGCTGAAAGACTGCAAGATGGAGTCGGACGTTCCGCCGCCCAAATAGGGATTGAAGTCGGCCTCCGCCTGCACTGCCTCTTCGAGCATGACCGAGTATTCCGCGCGCGGAATTTCGACCGCTCCGAATCGCGCCAGATGGGAGGTAATGAACTGCGTGTCCAGGAGCAGGAACCCGCCTTCCTTCAGCCGGTGGACGAGATGTACGAGGGCCACCTTCGACGCATCCGTCTTGCGGGTAAACATGCTCTCGCCAAAGAATGCCGCGCCCAGCTTCACCCCGTAAAGCCCGCCAGCCAGTTCGCCATCTGACCAGCACTCAACCGAATGGGCGTGACCGGCCTTGTGCAATTCGCTGTACAGGCGGCGAATGCGCTTGTTGATCCAGGTCTTGGACCGTTCACCGGTGCCCGTCGCGCAGCCCGAGACAACGGCCTCGAAACTCGTGTCGATGCGCACTTCGAACGGGTTGCGCTTCATTATCTTGCGCAGGCTTTTTGGTATGTGAAACTGATCGAGGGGGAGGACGCCACGCATTTCGGGTTCGACCCAGAACAGTCCGGGATCGTCCGCGGATTCGGCCATCGGAAAGATGCCGCAGGCATAGGCC
>JAGRJD010000179.1 GCA_020442915.1 Thiothrix sp.
TTGTTGTGCCGCCGAAATGCCGTTTCAGTTCTTCGTAGCCTATCAGCATATCGGTTCCTCCGGGCAGGCTCCCCTGCCCTGTTGGTTGTGGTCAGTGCAGCATCGGGGTGGGTTGTCCGGGTGCCGGGGATTCTTGCTCCAGCACCTCTTCCATCGCGGCCCCGTTCTTTGCAATCGCAGCGGTCAGGAGCCGGGCACCGTGATCATCCAATGCCTGATTGAAGTGCAGGGTGCGTTCTTCCAGCACAACCGTCAGGCTGACGGCATGGATGCCCTTGATTTCCATCATCATGTCGACGATTTTTTCTAGGTTCTGTTCGTTGCGTTTGTTTCGTTCAGCGTCGTTCATTTCAGTTCCTCCGGGCAGGCTTGTACTTGCCCATTCTTCGATGTCGATCCAGATTAAATCCCGTTTGGTGCCATGCACGCCCGACGGGAGGCGGGAGGCTCACGGCCCAAGGATGATGGCCGCACCTCTGCAGGGGGATATACTTCAGCCTGAAGAGGTCCACAGGCTGGTTGCTTCCGCGCATTACCGTCCACCCTGCTGCGGGGATATGCGCCATGACGTTAGATATACCTAAATTCGATCATTTCGCAGGGGATATTCATTATTTGGCTATGCAACACTGCATTTCCACTAGCTAGTTCTGCTGCCTTATGCCGCGCTTTGTATTCATTTCTTTCTCCTAACCCCCCAAGATTTCGGGTTGTATTTTTTCGCTTCCCGAAACAGGGCGATCTGATCTTTGAAAAACTTCTCCGCCAGCGCAATTACTGCCACCAGCAGCACCATTCCGATTATCAGCCAGCCCAGATTCATACCATTCCCCATGCCAGCCACAACAAGATGCCCGCTATTCCTAGCCGCCAGTCGTACATAAATGCCGACAAACAGGCCATAATCAGGACGACAGTAATCCTGGCATCGCGGTTGATTGCCCGTAAATCGATGTCCATTTCTTTATCTTGGCTACCACCCCTGTATCTCGGGATACAGAACTGTTGGGGGGTGCTATAGCGATCCATCCAGTCTTCGAGCTTTTGCCTTCCGGCACGGGACCTCATCATCAGCTGGATACTAGCCTCATCTGCAATACCGTCCCGCATCAACAGGGATACCCGGCTGTCCAGTTGCCCGGACTGAATCAGTTCCTGCACGCTGCTGCTCATGGCCACCAGCCCCCGTAGTAAAACCCGAGGGTGGCCCCTACCAGAGAGCCGACGATGCCATCAACCGGGAAATCCGGTATCCGGTACTGCGTCAGCCATGCCATGGCCAGCAGCGCTGCACACGACAACCCCGGAACAGGCAGCAAATAGCCTGCCTGCCCCGTGATTGAGTAGCGAACTGTTGCCAGCATTGCCGCCGGGACACAGGCTGCAATCAGGAAAATACATAATGATTTCAGCAGCTTATTTTTCATGCCTCTATCATTGAGCCAGATTACAGGGTGTGTCAATACACCCCTGTATCCCGAGATACAGATTTTTTTCCTGAGATACAGGACACAGACTTCTGCTACCGGATTACCCAGTCCGGCTTGTTCCGGGCGGTTCCCTTATCAGGATTCGGAACGATGTAGCCATCCTTTGACAGTGCGTCCAGGATAAACATAATCATGTCGGACCGCTCCTGATTGGTCCGGCCATATCCGTTGTTGGCTAGCCACTGGAACAGTTGCCCCCCCCGGTGGGTTTGGATTTCGGTGATTTGCCCCCCCCTGATGGCATCCTGCACGGCCAGCAGCGCCAAGCGCTGCTTATCATCTGTATCCTGGCCACCCCTTCCGGCCACCCCCCCTGTATCTCGGGATACAGAATCCTGTGTCCCAGCGGGCAGGGCATAGGTGCCGGAAGGGGTGCGGGTGATGATTCCGTCGGCAGCCAGCTTGTCCCGGATAGCAGCTGCCAGCTTGCGCAATTGCTGCTGGCCTAACTGGCTGGCATCGAATCCGAGCCGGTCGGCGTGGCCGTCAACTGCCTGGCTGACCGCGCCAACTAACTCGTCCATGGCGGGGGGGAGCGCCCCTTTGATGACTTGCTCCTCGATGATGGGGTACAGCATTCGGAATGCATCAGTATCCTCCCAGCCAGCAGCCGATGGCATCAGTGCATCGGGCCGTTTCGTTTTCGCCCGGATTTCAAGGGGGGAAAACTCCGGTGGTATTTGGGGGGAGGGTTCAGAGCCAATTAATGCGCCATTACTTTCTCGCCCTAGCATTCGTAGGGCCTGCTTATGATCGGCCACATAAGCGCCCACAAAGTGAAAGGCATATTCAAAGGTGCCAATAATAATGACCGAAAACAGGAACGACGCCCATAACCCGGTAACCCCAAACATATTACGGATCAGTCGGATCATGGCGTAATGTTTATCCTCGTCATACTCCAACGCTTTGGCTTGGGCGATAGTTTGCTGCAATGCCGCCTGATTCTGTCCGCTAACTTGTTGCACAGTCTCTGCAGATAGTTGGCGATACGTTTCCACGCGTTGCGTTGATTGGACACAATCGCGTTCCTTACCTGAAGCTAATCGCTCATGGCATCGGGCCAGTTTCATTTCTGCCTCCGCTAAATTATCTGCGTATGGGTTTTTAACTGGCGATGATGCTCTGTTAGAGAGAGCTGAGATGCTTCCCAGTGCGGCTTTAAATACCGCCGAATTTTCGGACCGATGGCGGACGGTAATGTCTTCGCGTTCCATCGATTGTGATATTTCGGAAAACAGACCGAAAAAAACTACCACGCAGGTAGCAATAACAGCGGCATGCCCCTTGTAACCGGAGGCATACAGAAATGCCTGGGCTGCAGTGATGATTGCAGTTATTCCCAGTCCCAGCATGGCCATTAGCCATTGCTCACCGTTCCAGTTGGCAGGATTCAAATCACCGCCAACAAAATATTTCACCACAAAAAAGGCTGACGCCATGAATGCCGCGACGGCGGCAATAGACAGCCATAACTGAGCCTTCCTGATATCAACCAGGATGTCGCGAAGGCTCTTTGTCCGGACGATAAAATCCGGACGGTTAAAACCTTTGTCCATATTAAAACCACGTAGCTAAAATCCAGGTGTCGATGATGCAGAGGATGTAAATCCTGTTCGATTCTGGATCGATGAATAAAAAATCCATGGCAAGATAGGCCGCTCCTAGGAGTGATAGAGCGATCAATGTATATGCGGCATTTTCTGGTTTGCTATGCAACCACAGCCCCATATCTCCGCTCATCATTGGCCATAGCATTAGAGATGCCCAAGCCCCGGCGGTAATGATCAGCAGGACATGGGCCAATATCAATTTAGCTTCGTCCCATGCTTGGGCCAGACTCCCCGGATCGGCCATGTCTGGTTCCTCCGGGGCGCTTGGTTTATCGCTCATCTTCTATCGGAGGAAAGTCGCGCATCATATCAGGACTCCTTTTACTTGGGCTTGAGTCGGTACGGGTACGGTTACAGGGGCAGTCAGCGCACGACTGTCGTCATACTGCAAATCACCGTTGCCATCCAGCGTGACATGCACGACTGTCCCGTCTGGATATACCAGTAGGCATTCCTGCTGGTCATCGGTGCAGTATTCCTGCACCTCATCGGCCATCACCGGGCCAGTTAAAGCAAGCGCCGCTATTGCGGCGATCCAGATTTTGCGTATCATGGTTCCACTCCTTGGCCGGTCATCATGTACCGGCCTTGTGGGTTTAGAAAGGGCCGGGCTGGGTTGCCTTGAAAACTCCCAGCTTTGGCCCGCTTAGTAGCCGTAATCCCTGACATGCACCGACAGGTGCAAATCAGTCAAAACGGCAAAATGTTGTGACCCACGCAAGGTGGGCCTGCCCCCTGTCACACACTCCGCATTGGCGATGTAACGCCGCGCTTCCGGCACCAGCACCTGCATTGTGTGTGTACCGCTTTCTACAGCGACCACCCGTCCTGCCTCGTCGTTGATAATGACGCGACATGCCCGGAATACCGGGTTGCCAGAGTCGTCAACTACGCTGATAGTCAGAGTGGATGCCGCATTTGCGGTGGACATAAAAAAAGCCGCAATCGCGGCTGTTGTCAGTTTAATTTTCATTTCGCCCTTTGTTGTTGAGGGCGTCCGTTCCCGGTTAGTTGCTGTCCTTGTTTCAGCCCGCTCCAAAAATAAACAGGCTGGAACAAGCCCCAGCTCGGGTCTGGCATATCAGTTTTCACAGTCTCACCGAGGTACTGGGGTGAGCGCCAGAGGGCGGGAGTGGAATTCAAAAAACCTTATGGCCTTCATGGCGCAGGCAGGTATTGACAAATCGGTGTAGCCTTGACTGGGCAACGTGTTGCGCAGGGAGACGCTTTAGCGGGGCCGCGACTGAGTTAGCCCCCCATCAGCTCTGCCAGAGCAGTCAGTGTTTCCTCCTGCCCATTCCATGGAGAGCCAAGCGGCCTCTCCAGTGACGGGGGGAGCGGGCGGCTGTCCTCCATGTGGTATCGAGCCTGCAGCCCAGCCGGGGTGGTGATCCACCCAATCACCCAGCCACCCCCGAAACACAGCTCACCGTCATCGTGACGGCGGCTCCAGCCGCATTCCAGCCCCGCATCACTGGCCGCCTTCATCAGGGCTAGGAATAGCATGATCCGATGGTCGTAGAGTTCGCTAAATGTATGATAACCTTCCGAAATTTCGGTTCCTAGTTGCATGTTGCCCTCCTATGGGCTTGGGTTGAGATGCGCCAGCCTGCTATCCAAACAGGCTGGCACATATCACAGCAGCTTGTGCCGTTTGAGCTTGTGTCGCAGGGTGGCGCGGTTGATGCCCATGAGCTGTGCTGCCTTGGACTGGTTGTGGTGGGTATAGCGCATCATGACTTCCAGCATGGGGCGCTCAACTTCATCCATCATCAGACGATAAACATGGCTTGGTTCATGGTTCCCCAGCGTGTCCAGGTATTCCTGAAGGGTGCGTTGGGCCGTTTCTGATAGGGCCGGGTCAATTGCCCGGCCTGTGGCTATTCCTGTCATAAAAACTCCTAAATGGTTCAGTACCTCCCCGTCATGAGCCGAAATGCCTTTTCCTCTTGAACGACATCCTGAAAATTGTAAGCGACTATCAACGTTGCCAGTTCTGCGTGCTTTTCGGCGTCTCCAGACGCCAGCGCGGCCATTGCTTCGGCATGCTTCACTGGGACATCTTCCCCAGACATGATGCCTTTGTGTCCGGGATTACTCAGCCCTAGCACTTGCTCAAGCCGCTTGAACCCGAAAAACGGGTTATTGCCCGCTTTGCCCGCTTCTGCGGAAAAATAACGCGCGTGTTTCATTGTGTCGTACACCGGTTGGTGCTCGATGGCATCGCCTGGCTGTAGGGATACAGGGATTGCTGCCCGGTTGCGTATCAGTCGGTTACGCAGTTTTGGCAAATCAAATAGCAGGACATTATGTCCTGCTAGAAGCGTCTGGTTGTCGGCCAGCTGGCCTAGCACTGCTGACAGCATTTGGAGCATTAACCCCTCACTGGTAGCGCCGACGACCTTTACGCCTTGCGCCTCTAGTGCAGGCATGGGGCATTGCCCCATGGCATGCAATACCAGCCCGTGCTGCTCCAGACCGACTTGCCCTTTGATAGCAACAGCGATGATAGGAGCGGCATCAGTGAGCGCCGACTTCACCCGTGCTTCGGCCTCAAATTCGGCCCGGCGGGCCTGAATTTTTTCGGGGTCCTTGATGTTGCCCGGCGGTTGCCAGTCGTCGACCATCCCGGAAATGGCATCGTCCGGGGCATACCCGGTTTCGATGTCGATAACCAGATAGTTGTCGGGCTGTAGCTGCTGGAATGGAAAGGGGATGGCGCTCATCACCGCCACCCATTCCCGCCACCACCCCACGGGTGTTGGTTGTTGTTCCATCCCCCGCCATTCCCGCCATACCGGCGGTAACTGCCACCCCCACGGTTGCCGCTGTAGCGCGCCTCTCTGTCATAGTGAGCCTGGACCAATATTGCCAGCATTTGAATGATTTGCTGGAGCATCGCTGCCGTCATGTCCTGTTGCTGAAATGGCGTTGCTTGCTGCCCATTCTGTCCTTGCTGCATCTTGGACAGCATTTCTTGTAGTGTCTGATCCATTCGGAATCTCCTGTTGTGATCCGGGCAACACGCCCACACCTGCCACCGTCTTCATCAGTGACAGGGGTTGGAGTGCTGTTTACTCAGTAACGCTCTAATGTCAGCTCTTCAATGAGATGGTCCATAATGGACCTTCTATTGGATGTCAGAGTCCGACTCGGGAATGTTCCCGAAACCGGGCAGACTGATCTGGGCAGGGTCTGGCTGTGGCAGGTCGACACCTGCCAGCCACATCTCAAGCTCCACGATTTCGGTGGAGCTTAGGGCTTCGTAGGGGTTGATGCTCAGCCCGGCACGATACGCCGGTGCCGTTGTTGAATTTGTGCATGTTGAATTTGTGCATGCTGTCATGCTATCGTTCTCTTATATTGCAACCTGGGACAGTTTGGCGACGAAGCCAGGTTGCGGTTGGTAAAGGCCGCTCTTGTAGCGGCTTTTTTTATGCGTCGGCGTAGCGGCTGTAGCCGTCCGCGTCGGCGATGGATTCGGCGTGCTGCATCGCAGCGGACATGTAGGCCGTGGTAAATACCCCGGCATCGATGGCCAGCTGGTAA
>JAGRJD010000180.1 GCA_020442915.1 Thiothrix sp.
ATGGATGTGATTGCACTGGCCCAGTTCGGTGTCACTTATGCCGTGGCCACGCTGGGGACGGCGACCACGGACCGGCATGTGCAGCAGCTGTTCCGGCTGGTGCCGGAAGTGGTGTTCTGTTTTGATGGTGACCGGGCCGGGCGTGAGGCGGCATGGCGGGCACTGGAAAATGCCCTGCCGGAAGTGCGGGATGACCGGGAAATCCGTTTCCTGTTCCTGCCGGATGGTGAAGACCCGGACAGTCTGGTTCGTGCACGGGGGCGGAATGCGTTTGAGCAGGCGTTGGGCAGGGCCATGCCCCTGAGCCGTTTTTTTATTCAGGGGCTTAAGGAGTCCCTGGGGTTCGGGGCGGATGCCACCCTGCATGAGCTTGAGGACAGCAGCCGTTTCAGCACTGAAGCTACCCGCCTGCTCACGGCCATGCCCGATATCCGGCTGAAGCGGCAGCTGCTGGATGAGGTCCAGCGTCTGGGCAAGGTGGCTTTACCAGGGACGGGTCCGGTGACAGGAGCCGGGCGGGAGCGGTTTGCCGGTCGCCATGGCAGTGGATGGCGCCCGTGGAAACCGGGGGTGGCCAGGGAGGAGAGTCCGGGCTATATTCCCAATGAGGCCCGTGAGTTCGCGATTCGCAAAACGCCGGTCCGTTATGCGATCACCTTGCTGCTGCATGATCCCGGGCTGGCTGCACAGGTGGAAAACCCGGAGAAAATGCTGACCTGGGAGCTGCCCGGTGTTGAACTGCTGCTGCAGCTGGTTGAAATCATTGAGGACAACCCCCATATTCATTCTGCGGGACTGCTGGAGCGGTTTCGCGGGACCGGGCATGAGAAGATTCTGGGGAATCTGATGGCCTGGCAGCCGGCACGGGCCGATGCCGCCCTGTTACAGCGTGAATTTCAGGACTGTCTGCGCCAGGTTAAGCGTAAGGTTCATGAAAAGGCCCTAGACTCGTTGTTCTACAAAGAACAGACCGAGGGCCTGTCACCACAGGAGCGGCATGACCTTTTGTCGCTTCTACAGGAAATTCATGGTCCTGATGGGTGATTTTACCGGGCTTCCCTTGTAATTTCAGGTTTTATGCTATAATCGCGCGTCCATTTTTTCGAGGTCTAAGCGGTACATGAGTCAACAAGAGCAGCAACAATCCAGTTTGAAGGAATTGATCGCACGCGGTAAGGAACAGGGCTACCTTACCTATGCCGAGGTCAATGACCACCTGCCGGATACCATTGTCGATCCGGAGCAGATTGAGGACATCGTGGCGATGATCAATGACATGGGAATCACCGTGTTTGAAAATGCGCCTGATGCGGATGCCCTGCTATTGAATGATGATACGGTCCAGGCTGATGATGAGGCGGCGGAAGAGGCGGCAGCGGCACTGGCCAATGTGGACAGTGATTTTGGCCGTACCACCGATCCGGTACGCATGTACATGCGGGAAATGGGTACTGTCGAGCTGCTGACCCGTGAGGGCGAAATCCAGATTGCCATCCGGATCGAGGAAGGGCTGAATGAAATCCTGCGGGCCCTGGCCCAGTACCCGGCTTCGACCGAGGTGTTGCTGGTCATGGCGGCCCAGATTGAAGCCGAGCTGGTACGCCTGACCGATGTGATCAACGGGTTCGTGGACCCGAACGCCGTGGATGAAAGCCCGTTGCCGCCGGTGGCGACGCTGGACACGGATGACGACAGTGACAGTGCCAAGCTGGATGACAGTTCCGACAGCGATGATGACGAGTCTTCGGATGAGGATGACGAGGAAGAAATTCTGGTGGATACCGGGCCTGATCCGGAAGAGGCGGCGCTGAAGTTTTCCGAGCTGCAGGTGCTGTTCCAGACGGCAGCCGCAGCCTGTGAGCGTAATGATGAACGTTCCTATGCGGCAGCCCGCGAATCCATGGCGGCCAAATTCATGGAGTTTCGTCTGGCCCAGCCGGTGATTGACCGCCTGACCCTGCAGCTCAACCGGATCGTGGACCGGATTCGTGGTTTTGAGCGCCGGATCATGAAACTGTGTGTGCAGCGTGGCGGCATGTCGCGTCAGGCCTTTATCGACAGTTTTCCGCAGAATGAAACCGATGTTGAGTGGCTGGATCGCTTTTGTGCCGATCATCCATCCGGCAGGGAGCGTCTGCTGCCGCTGAAGGAGCAGGTTGTGGAGGCGCAGCAGCAGCTGCGTGAAATCGAGATTGAGTCCAGCCTGAGCATTTCCCAGATCAAGGA
>JAGRJD010000056.1 GCA_020442915.1 Thiothrix sp.
ATGTCCGTATTCGAGCAGCCTCTCAATGAAAAAACCCGATTGTTCCTGCGGCTTGAACTGCTGGTCAGGCGCTTTCGCTATCACCTGGAAAAAGAGGATGCCTGTGACAATCTGGCTGCGTTGATGCTGCTGCTGGATCTGAGCAACCTGACTTCCCGTATTGATCTGAAAAGTGATGTGATCATGGAAATTGATCGCACGGCCCAGTCTGTGCGTCAGATCATCGGTGATGTCGGGGCCCAGGATGAAACCCTCACCCGGCTGACGGACTTCAGCAATATCCTGTACCAGTTGCGTGGCTCGCTGGGGCAGAACCTGCGTTCCAACAATTTCTTCAGCCAGCTGCGACAGCGGGCTTCCCTGCCGGGGGGGCTGAACAACTTCGATATTCCGCTCCTGAATTACTGGCTGGACCATGACCCCGCCCTGCGCAAGGCAGACCTGCAGCGCTGGGGGGAGGGCTACATGAATACCTCTGATGCGGTCGAGTTTCTGCTGGGCCTGATTCGCACCTATTGTGCCGGAGAGGAGCATGTGGCCAAGGAGGGTTTTTTCCAGATGACCATGCCGCGCAGTTATCAGCTGCTGCAGGTCATTCTGCCTGAGCGTTCGACAATCTATCCGGAAATCAGTGCCGGCAAGCAGCGTTTTTCCCTGCGTTTCGTTGAGGCTGACATGGTGTCCGAGCGCGGGCGGCAGGTTCGTGACAATATCACCTTCAAACTGAAACTGTGTGCTTTCTAGGAGGGAGCCGGAATGGATGAACAAACCCGTATCGAGATGGAAGCTGCCGCCTGGCGCAAGCTGGTGGTGCATTTCCGGAAACGCACCGATGTCCAGAATATCGACCTGATGAATCTGGCCGGTTTCTGCCGCAACTGCATGTCCAAGTGGATCAGGGGGGCTGCCCTTGAGCGTGGGCAGGCGCTGGATTATGAGCAGGCGCAGGAAATGGTTTATGGCATGCCCTATGCCAGATTCAAGGCTGAATACCAGACCGAGGCCACGCCGGAGCAGTTGCAGCGTTATCAGGCGATCACCCCTGACCAGAAGACGGAATGAGCTTTCGTCCGGAAGACTGCCTGAAATCTGCAGGTCTGCTGCAACGGTTCTGCACACTGCGCCGGTATGTTCGGGTGCCGGGTATGGGTCGACTTGCCCATTGTGCCGGGATCAGGTTTACTGGCGGATAAAGATGATAAACCAGCGGTATGTATAAGGAAAATCCCTAATGTCAGATCAGCATGCAGCAGAAACCGGCTTTGAAGCCGCCCTCGGTGAACTGGAGCAACTGGTCTTGCGCATGGAGGGGGGTGAGCTGTCGCTGGAGGACTCCCTGCGCGAGTTTGAACGGGGAGTGCAGCTGATCCGGCGCTGCCAGTCCGTGCTGCAGGATGCAGAGCAGCGGGTGTTGCTGCTGGGCCAGGACGGAGCAGCGCAGGCATTTCAGGCCGGGGATGAGCAGTGAGTGTGCTGAGCCCGGCCCTGCAGGGGTTTCAGACCCGGATTGAAACCGTACTGGCGGCGTTGCTGCCTGCGGCTGACCTGTTGCCTCCCCGCCTGCATGAAGCCATGCGTTATTCAGTCCTGAATGGTGGCAAGCGTGCCCGCCCGCTGCTGGTTTATGCCACCGGTTCGACCCTGGGGGTGGCACCGGAGCGGCTGGATGTACCGGCAGCGGCACTGGAGCTGATTCATGTGTATTCACTGGTGCATGATGACCTGCCGGCCATGGATGATGATGTCCTGCGTCGTGGCAAGCCGACCTGTCATTGTGCCTATGATGAGGCCACTGCAATTCTGGTCGGGGATGCCCTGCAGGCACTGGCATTCCAGGTGCTGGTTCAGTCCCCGGCACTGGATGTGCTTCCACCCCGCCAGCGCCTGCTGATGGTGCAGCAGCTGGCACAGGCTGCGGGTTCCAGGGGCATGGTGGGCGGACAGGCGATTGACCTTTCCGTCATCAATGCCAGTCCTTCGGAACTGGAACTGGAGAACATGCATATCCACAAGACCGGCGCGCTGATTCGATGCAGTGTGCTGTTGGGTGCATACTGTGCCGATGCCGTGGATGAGGGGTTATTGCTGCAGCTGGATCATTTTGCCAAATGCCTGGGGCTCGCCTTTCAGGTCCAGGATGACATTCTGGATGTGGAAAGTGATTCCGGGACACTGGGCAAGACTGCCGGTGCTGATGCGGCTGCCAATAAACCGACTTACCCTTCGATTATCGGCATGGCTGCCTCCAAACGCAAGTTGCGGGAACTGCACTGGGAGGCGGTACGGGCGCTGGAGGGGCTGGATGCGCCCTTGCTGTACGAAATTGCTGAATATACCGTAAGCCGGGTTCATTGACGTTCCCGGGACCACAGGGCTGAAAACAAGAGATGAGGTACCAGATGCTTGAAAAAATTCAGTCGCCTGCGGATTTGCGCCAGTTGGATGAGCAGGATCTACCCGTTTTGTGTGATGAAGTCCGTCAATTTCTGCTCAGTTCGGTCTCTACCGGAGGGGGGCATTTTGCATCCAATCTGGGGACGGTAGAGCTGACGGTCGCCCTGCATTACGTGTTCAATACACCCAGGGACCGGCTGGTCTGGGATGTGGGACATCAGGCCTACCCGCACAAGATCCTGACCGGGCGGCATGATGCCATGCACACCATCCGCCAGAAGGACGGGCTGGCCGGTTTTCCGCGCCGGGATGAAAGTCCGTATGACACCTTCGGTGTCGGCCATTCCAGTACCTCGATCAGTGCCGCCCTGGGTATGGCGCTGGCTGCACGGCACGGGAAACAGGATTTTCAGGCCATCGCCGTGATCGGTGACGGCGCCATGACGGCAGGAATGGCGTATGAGGCCCTGAATCATGCCGGCGACCTGGATGCCGATCTGCTGGTGGTGCTGAATGACAATGAAATGTCGATTTCCCCCAATGTCGGGGCCATGCAGAAATACCTGACCCGGCTGCTGTCCGGACGCATGTATGCCAGCATGCGCGAAAGCGGCAAGAAGGTGCTGTCCAACAGCCGGTCCCTGTCGCGGCTGGCCAAACTGACCGAGGAGCACATGAAAGGCATGGTGCTGCCCGGTACCCTGTTTGAGGAAATGGGCTTCAAGTACTATGGTCCGATTGACGGCCATGATGTGGAAGAAATGGTCAGCGTCTTGCAGAACCTGAAACAGATTCGGGGGCCGCGCCTGCTGCATGTGATCACCCGGAAGGGTAAGGGTTACGAACCGGCTGAAGATGATCCCTGCACCTATCATGGCGTCTCGCCTTTCAATCTTCAGACCGGGCTGGTATCAAGTAAGAAGAAAAATGCACCCGTGACCTATACCCAGGTGTTCAGCGACTGGCTGTGTGACATGGCGGCACAGGATGAGCGCCTGATGGGTATCACGCCGGCCATGCGGGAAGGTTCCGGGCTGGTCAGGTTTTCCGAGCAGTTCCCGGAGCGCTATTTTGATGTCGGTATCGCCGAGCAGCATTCGCTCACCCTGGCCGCCGGTATGGCCTGTGAGGGCCTGAAACCGGTAGTGGCTATTTATTCCACTTTCCTGCAGCGTGCCTATGACCAGCTGATTCACGACATTGCCCTGCAGAACCTGCCGGTTGTGTTTGCCATTGACCGGGCCGGGCTGGTGGGGTCGGACGGTCCCACCCATTCCGGGAATTATGACCTGTCTTACCTGCGCTGCATCCCCAATCTGGTGATTATGGCACCCAGCCATGAGGATGAATGCCGCCAGATGCTGTATACCGCCTTCCTGCACGATGGCCCGGCGGCAGTCCGTTACCCGCGTGGTACCGGACCGGGCGTGCAGCCGCAGGCAGCCATGAAGGCATTGCCTCTGGGCAAGGCGGAGCTGCTGCGTGAAGGCAGCGCCGGTATCGCCATCCTGCTGTTCGGTGCCCTGCTGGCTGAGGCGCGGGAGGCCGCAGAGCAGCTGGATGCCACCCTGGTCAACATGCGCTTTGTCAAACCGCTGGATGAGGACATGGTGCGGCGTATGGCAGAGGGGCATAAGCTGCTGGTGACGCTGGAAGACAATGCCGTACAGGGGGGGGCGGGCAGTGCCTTGAATGAATGCCTGAACCGGTTGGCGGTAGCGGTGCCGGTGCTGAATCTGGGGATTCCGGACCTGCTGGTCGAGCATGCCCTGCGTGAGGAGCAGATTCTGGCCTGTGAGCTGGATGCGGCCAGTCTGGTACGGCGCATTCGTGCGACCGGTGCCACCCAGTCCCGGCGGTATGCTGTGCCACGGCTTTCTTCTGCTGCCTCCATGTGACCACCTGACCTCGGCTGATTTTCAGCGGATTACTTGCCATGCCGGTGTAATGCGGCAAGAATGGCCCTGAAAAAATCATTGATCTCATCAGCCATCAGGATGATGGGGCTGGTCATGGACACTTGATATGCAGGAGGAACAATGAATTTTCTGGTCGGGTTTTTCAGTTTCAAATGGTTGCGAACGCTGGATTTTCTGGCCCCGCTGGCCATTCGTTTTTTTATGGCACCGGTATTGTGGGTCGCCGGGGTCAGGCATCTGGGGCTGTTTTCGGGAGAGAATTTTTCCTGGCTTGATGTCTCCAGCTGGTGGAATCACGCGGCTTTCGAGGCCAGTGCTGCGGGTCTGAGCAATTCCCTGGTGTCCGGTGTCGGTTCCGAAACCCTGATGCTGGTGATCGGTGGGATCGAGATCGGTGCCGCCCTGTTGCTGGTGTTTGGCTTCGCCGTGCGCTGGATCACGCTGGCGGTTCTGGCGGTCATGCTGCTGCTGGGCCTGCTGTCCGGCAGTGGTGGTGAGCTGTTGCAGCAGGCACAGACTTTTGTGCACGAGCATGGTTTTGTGCACGGGTCGGCAGAAACAGCCGTTACCTATTTTATCCTGCTGCTGGCGCTGTTTTTCATGGGAGCCGGGCGTTGGGTCAGTCTGGACTGGTATGTCTATCACCGTTTTGTCCGCAATCTGGAGAACCGGGATGATGTTTATTACCATGCTGCCCATGATCCGTTTGAAATTGATGCCACCGATGAACCGGGGGTAGGCAGGACCGGTGTCCGCCCTGCCCGCTGAGAGGTTGCTTTTCGCTCCGGCAAGGCCGCCCTTCGGGTGGCCTTGTTGCATTGGTGCCGGCAAAATCTGGGATTAATTGTTGTATCAGGCCTTGAATTTTCCTGAATAACCCTCATTTCATTCTGGCGATTGAGATGGCAGCCTCGAAGCTGCAAAGGAATTTGGGAGACCGACATGAACAATCCATCAGAAGAAAAGCGGGTGCCGGGAGGGCAGGGTACGCCATCCGGTACATTTGGTGATGGTGGTACGCCGTTTCCGCAGCCCGGTACTGGTGAGCCACCGGCAGCGGCTGCCGGGGAGACCGCTGCCAGTGGAGCAGAAGCCGGAGATGGGCTGGTGGTGGAAGAGGCCAGCACCCGGATACAGGAGTTGCAGCAGGCGCTGGCGCAGGCGGAAGCAAAGGCCGAGGAAAACTGGGACCGCTCTGTGCGTCTGCAGGCCGATATGGATAACCAGCGTCGCCGGCTGGAAAAGCAGATTGAGGATGCGCACAAGTATTCCGTGCAGAAGTTTGTTGAAAGCCTGCTGCCGGTGATGGACAGCCTGGAAATGGGGCTGCAGGCAGAAGGCAGTATCGAAAAAATCCGTGAGGGCATGGAGCTGACCCTGAAGCAGTTTGCTGCTGTCATGGAAAAATTCAATATCGAGGCCATCGACCCCCTGGGGCAGCCGTTTGATCCGGAAAAGCATCAGGCCGTTTCCATGCAGGCCAGCCCGGATCATGACAACAATACCGTCATGCTGGTGATGCAGAAGGGCTATACCCTGAGCGGACGTACCGTGCGCCCGGCCATGGTGATGGTCTGCAAAAAATGAGCCCTTTGCGGGGTGCAGGTGCTTGAAAAAGCGGTTTTGACCCCCACTTAAGAAGCAAGTTGACATTCATTGCTCGAACGATTTCTGGAGATAAAGCACATGGGAAAAATTATTGGCATTGACCTTGGCACCACCAATTCCTGCGTTGCCATCATGGATGGTGACAAGCCGAGGGTTATCGAGAACTCCGAAGGGGACCGCACCACGCCTTCCGTGGTGGCCTTTCTGGAAGACGAGGTTCTGGTCGGACAGACAGCCAAGCGTCAGGCGGTCACCAATCCGGAGAACACCCTGTTTGCAGTCAAGCGCCTGATCGGTCGCCGTTTTGAGGAAGAAGCAGTCCAGAAGGACATCAAGCTGGTACCTTACAGGATCATCAAGGCGGATAATGGAGATGCCTGGGTTGAGGCGCGCGGCAAGAAAATGGCACCACCGGAAGTCTCCGCACGGGTGCTGATGAAAATGAAAAAGACCGCTGAAGACTATCTGGGCGAGCCGGTGACGGACGCGGTCATCACCGTACCGGCCTACTTCAACGACTCCCAGCGTCAGGCAACCAAGGATGCTGGCAGGATCGCCGGTCTGGAAGTCAAGCGCATCATCAACGAGCCGACTGCCGCGGCACTGGCCTATGGTCTGGACAAGCGCGGTGGTGACCGCAAGATCGTGGTTTATGACCTCGGTGGCGGTACCTTTGACGTATCCATCATCGAGATTGCCGATGTGGACGGGGAAATGCAGTTTGAAGTGCTGTCCACCAACGGTGACACCTTTCTCGGGGGTGAGGATTTTGACAACCGCCTGATTGATTATCTGGTGGATGAATTCCGCAAGTCCGATGGTGTTGACCTCAAGGGCGATCCGCTGGCCATGCAGCGCCTCAAGGATGCGGCAGAAAAGGCCAAGATCGAGCTGTCCACTGCCCAGCAGACGGATGTAAACCTGCCGTATATTACCGCCGATGCATCCGGCCCCAAGCACATGAACATCAAGGTGACACGCGCCAAACTGGAGTCACTGGTGGATGATCTGGTTTCCCGCACCATTGAACCGTGCAAGATTGCCCTCAAGGATGCCGGTGTCAGTGCGGCTGAAATCAAGGACGTGATTCTGGTCGGTGGCCAGACCCGGATGCCGAAAGTGCAGCAGGCAGTCAAGGACTTCTTTGGCAAGGAACCGCGCAAGGATGTGAATCCGGATGAAGCGGTGGCTGTCGGTGCCGCGATCCAGGGCGGCGTGCTTGGTGGCGGGGTGAAGGATGTCCTGCTGCTGGATGTCACGCCGCTGTCACTCGGCATTGAAACCCTGGGCGGGGTGATGACCAAGCTGATCGAAAAGAACACTACCATTCCGACCAAGGCCAACCAGGTGTTTTCGACCGCGGATGACAACCAGACCGCTGTGACCGTGCACGTGCTGCAGGGTGAGCGCCAGATGGCGCGTGACAACAAGTCGCTGGGGCGCTTTGACCTGCAGGACATTCCGCCGGCACCGCGTGGCATGCCCCAGATCGAAGTCACCTTTGACATTGATGCCAACGGCATCCTGAATGTGTCCGCCAAGGACAAGGCGACCGGCAAGCAGCAGTCCATCGTGATCAAGGCTTCT
Source organism: Thiothrix sp. (assembly GCA_020442915.1). Lineage (GTDB taxonomy): Bacteria > Pseudomonadota > Gammaproteobacteria > Thiotrichales > Thiotrichaceae > Thiolinea. The sequence goes on from JAGRJD010000056.1 coordinate 7,509, forward strand.
TCCGGTCTCTCGGATGGTGAAATCGAGCGCATGGTCAAGGATGCCGAGGCGCATGCCGAGGAAGACAAGAAGCAGCGTGAGCTGGTGGAAGCGCGCAATCAGGCGGACAGTCTGGTGCATGCCACTGAAAAGTCCCTGCGTGATTATGGTGACAAGGTTGAGCCTGCCGATCGTGCCAATCTGGAGAACCTGCTGGGCGAAGTCCGGGATGCGCTCAAGGGCGATAACAAATCCGTGATCGAGCGTAAATCCGAAGCGCTGGCCGAGGCATCCGGCAAGCTGATGCAGAAAATGGCCGGAGCCGGTGCTGCTCCTGAAGGGGCTGCAGGTACGGCCGGTGGCAGCAGTGCGGGTGGCAAGCCGTCGGCAGGTGGTGATGATGACATTGTCGATGCCGAGTTTGAAGAAGTGGATGACAAGAAATAAAACCAAGACTGCTTTTTACTGATATTACATTATCAGGCGCGATGCCCGGCTTCGCGCCTGCTTTTGTATTTTTTTCCGGGGATCCGAATTATGTCTGAACGTGATTATTATGAAATCCTGGGGGTCAGCAAAAACGCCAGTGAAGCTGACCTGAAGCAGGCGTTCCGGCGTCTGGCCATGAAATATCACCCGGATCGTAATCCGGATGATGTGAATGCTGAGCAGAAGTTCAAGGGGGCCAAGGAGGCCTACGAGGTATTGGCTGATGCCAGCCGGGGTGCGGCCTATGACCAGTTCGGTCATGCCGGCGTCAGGCAGTCGGCAGGGGGAGGGGGAGGGG
>JAGRJD010000181.1 GCA_020442915.1 Thiothrix sp.
TTATGGATCAGCGTGAACAGTTACTGGTAGGGCAGGGTATGCCAGTCTTCGTTGTTGCTGCTCAGGCCCAGGGTCTGGTTGATGCACCAGAACGCCTGACGTGAGAACAGCGGTGAAGTCGCCTGGGTCAGGATGATGCCGGTCTGTGCGACATGCTGCTTCACCAGCTGGTAGAAGCTGCTGCTGTAAAGGCGTGACAGGCTGGCATTGTTGGGGTCGGGCAGGTCGATCACCACCAGATCATACAGGGGCTGTGCCTGTTCCAGAAATTTCCAGGCATCGGCATTCACCACCTTGAGCTTCGGATCAGTAAGGCTGTGGCGGTTGAGCGTGGTGAGCAGCGGGGTGGTGCTGAACAGGGTGGTCACTGCCGGGTCCAGATCAACCAGCGTGATGCTCTGAATGCGTGGGTCTTTGAGCAGTTCCCTTGCTGCCATGCCGTCTCCGCCGCCCAGGATCAGCACCTGTTCTACCTGCGGCAGCAGCCCCAGCGCCGGGTGTACCAGGGTTTCGTGATAGCGGTATTCGTCGATACTGTCGAACTGCAGTGCTCCGTTGATGTAGAATCGCAGCCGCTCCTGACGCCGGGTCAGCACCAGACGCTGGTAGGGTGTGTCTTCGGCATGGATGATTTCGTCCTGGTACAGGCGGGTTTCCATGCTGGCGGTAAAGTGCCCGGAAAAGACAAAGCCGGCCATCAGCAAAGCCAGTCCGGCCAGGATGGCCAGCCCCAGACGCCGGGAGGCTGTACGGGATTCAGCAGCAGCCGTGCCCCGGAATACATACAGCGCCAGGGCACCGACCAGTACGTTCAGAATGCCGAACAGGAAGCCGGTCTGCAGCAGGCCGAGCTGCGGCACCAGGACCAGCGGGAACAGCAGGGCGGCAAACAGGGCTCCGATGTAATCGGCGGTGAAAACGTTGGAAAGGTTGGCCTTGAGGCTGAAATGTGCCCTGAGAATGCGGATCACCAGTGGAATTTCCATTCCCATCATGGCCCCGAGCAGGATCACCAGCAGAAACAGCAGCGGGCTGTAGTTGTCAAGGACGGCAAAGGCGAAGAACAGCATGGGGGCGGTCAGTCCGCCGGTCAGTCCGACCAGCAGCTGCAGGCGCACGAAATGCAGCGGCAGTACACCCTCAACAAAGCGCGAGAACCAGGAGCCGATGCCCATGGCGCTCATGAACAGGCCGATCACCAGTGAAAACTGGTAGACCGAATCCCCCAGCAGGTAGCTCGACAGGGTACCTGCCAGCAGTTCGTAAACCAGTCCGCAGATGGCAATGACAAATGTGGCAGCCAGCAGGGCCAGCTGCTGCGGGAAACGGGCAGCAGGCGTCAAGCGGGTATCCGGTCAGTGGATGGCGGCGGCGTAAATGATGCCGAGTGACAGCACGATGGCGGCCACCACAATGCCCAGGGCCAGATTGCCTTCTTCAGTGATTTTCTTTTCCAGCGAGTAAGGCGTCAGCTTTTCCATGATCCAGAGCGAGAGCATGAACAGGCCGAAGCCCAGTACACCGTAAACCAGACTGGAAAGCAGGTATTCAAAGCCGAGTTGTGTTGTCATGGGTCGTTCCTATCATTGATGGCGTGTTCTGGTCGGGAGCGGGAAGCCGGTCATTTGCCGGCACGGTAGCCGCCGCCAAGGCGTCCGGTCTGGCTGCCGGTGCGCACGCTCTGCTGGTCATATCGGGTTTCTTCCAGGCCGACATTATACCAGGTCATCGCCCCGGCTCCGGCGGTCATCAGGCTGAAGACCAGCATCATTGCACGCGCCATGTTTCCATCTCCCTTATTTTTTCTTTTTCACAAACCGCATCAGGCGTTTTTTCTTGTACTCCTGCCGGGGTGTGAGTTTGTTGCGCCTGCCCTCGTAGGGATTATCACCGGTTTTGAATTCCAGTTTGACCTGGGTACCCTGCAGTTTCAGGGTCTGATGGAAATAGTTTACCAGATAGCGCTGGTAACTGTTGGGAATCCGCTCGGTCTGGTTGCCGTGAATCACGATCAGGAACGGATTGCTGCCACCCTGATGGGCATAGCGCAGCTTGATGCGCCGCCCGTTGACCAGCGGTGGCTGGTGCATCACCAGAGCGGTTTCCAGTATCCGGGTCAGGCGTGAGGTCGGCACCTTGAGCATGGTCGAGTGGTAGGCACGTTGCACGGCTTCATAAAGCAGGCCGACACCGGAGCCGTGCAGGGCGGAGATGAAGTGCTTTTCGGCAAAATCCACAAACGGCAGTTTCAGCTCCAGCTGGCTCTTGATCCGGTCGCGTTCCTCCTGATCCAGTCCGTCCCATTTGTTGATGGCCAGCACCAGCGCCCGCCCGGTATCAAGGATCAGGCCCAGCAGGTGGGCATCCTGTTCGGTGATGCTGTCATGGGCATCCACCAGCATGATCACCACATGGGCAGCCCGGATGGCATCCAGGGTCTTGACGATGCTGAATTTTTCAATGGTCTCACTGACCCGGCTCCGGCGGCGCACCCCGGCTGTATCAATCAGGGTATACGCCTGACCCTCACGCTCAAATGGAATGAAGATACTGTCACGGGTGGTGCCGGGCTGGTCAAAGGCGATCACGCGCTCTTCGCCCAGAATGCGGTTCACCAGCGTGGATTTGCCGACATTGGGACGGCCCACGAAGGCAATGCGGATCCGGGTTTCGTCATCTTCCGGCGGCGGGATACTGTCATCGGCACCGGTTGGGAAATTGTCCAGCACCGCCTCCATCATTATTGTCACCCCCCGGTTGTGGGCGGCGGCAATGCAGAATACCTGCGGGAACCCCAGGGCGAAGAATTCGGCGGCGGCCTGATCCGGGTCGATATGATCGGTCTTGTTGACCAGCAGGAACACCGGCTTGCCGGTCTGGCGCAGGTGGGTGGCAATCTGCTCGTCCGCCCCGGTCAGGCCCTGACGCCCGTCCACCAGAAACAGGATGGCGTCAGCTTCCTCAATGGCTGCCAGCGTCTGGCGTGCCATGTATTCGTCGATACCGGCCTGCTCGCCACTGAGGCCGCCGGTGTCGATGACCAGGTATTCCCGCTCCTGCAGGTTGCCGGTTCCGTACTTGCGGTCGCGGGTCAGCCCCGGAAAATCGGCCACCAGCGCATCGCGGGAACGGGTCAGGCGGTTGAACAGGGTGGACTTGCCGACATTGGG
>JAGRJD010000182.1 GCA_020442915.1 Thiothrix sp.
TCCGGAATTACTGGGTCAGATCATTCCTGCAAAATCCGTTTTGCATGCACAGGCGTCAAGTCCAGCCTGATCACATTCTGTTCCGCCATGAACACCCCTGTTATGAAAGATGACTTGCTATGGTTTTGCCTTCTGCACCGTTAATTATTAACGCTTGTTTGCTGTTTTGTCAAATCAGCTTGTCGGGAAAAAGGGTTGATTTGGCGGCCATCACCCCCACCCCCACTGCCACAGCTCCCCCCCGATCAGCACCACCACTATCCAAAACAAAAGCCAGCGACGGTTTAACCCGCCACTGGCCGACGCCGGTGCATACCGCCCGGTCCCGGACAGATACTCCTGCCACAGTCGCTCCCGCTGCTGGTGTCGCTCCTGCTCCCGCTGCTGACGGTCAGTCAATCAGCCCCCCTTGCGCATCATGCCGCGCAGCCGGCTTTTTATCGCTGCCAGCCGGGCTGCATCCTTGCCCTCCTCCGGGTGTCCGGACGGGTGTCCCGGACAGGGGTCAAAGTGTCCGGACACGCATCCGGATGCGGGTTCCGGGCCATCAGGGTCTGTAGTCAGCAGTGCGCTGGTACGGGTGATTTTCATGCCGTAGCGCTCCAGTACGGCGTTCAGTTCAGTGATGAATTGCTCGGTGTCAATCATGGCTGTTCTCCGGGTTGGCCCCCACGACGGCGCACAGATCGGCATACGTTGCCTGAGCCTGTTCCAGTGTTTTCGGGCTGATCAGTTTTCGCGTTTTATTCGTTTCGTGCGGCGCGGAAACAACGTCCATGGCTTCCAGCGTCAGCATCATCCATTTCGTGCTGTCGCCACCGATACCGTGGCGTTTCTTGGCCTGCTGCTGGCTGCAGCCAATGGTGCCGGTTGCGATGTCGATCCATGCTGCACGGAACGCCGGACGCTCGATATATTCACGCAGCAGCGCCAGTTCGTGGGGGTCGTTGAGAGCTGCGTCGAGGTCCTCAGCGCCAGTGTCCGGACGGGTGTCCCGGACAGGGGTCAAAGTGTCCGGACACGCATCCGGATGCGGGTTCCGGGCCGTGACCCGGTGCGCGACAAGCCCCG
>JAGRJD010000005.1:0-181 GCA_020442915.1 Thiothrix sp.
GCCGCCATGCGCCTCAATATTCCGGTGGTTTTCGTATCCGGCGGCCCGATGGAGTCCGGCAAGGCCGTCATCGGCGGCAGGCAGGTCAAGCTGGACCTCATTGATGCCATGGTCTCGGCGGCCAACCCGAATGAAACCGATGCCGATGTCGCCGACATGGAGCGCTCGGCCTGCCCGACCT
>JAGRJD010000005.1:209-16269 GCA_020442915.1 Thiothrix sp.
ACTCCATGAACTGCCTGACCGAAGCCCTGGGCCTGAGCCTGCCCGGCAATGGCTCACTGCTGGCCACCCATGCCGACCGCCAGGAGCTGTTTCTGCGTGCCGGACGCCTTGCTGTCGAACTGGCCAGACGCTACTACGAGCAGGATGATGCCTCGGTACTGCCACGCGCCATCGCCAGCTTCAAAGCTTTCGAAAATGCCATGAGCCTGGATATCGCCATGGGTGGCTCCACCAATACCGTGCTGCACCTGCTGGCTGCCGCACAGGAAGGGGAAGTGGGTTTCACTGTGGCCGACATCGACCGCCTGAGCCGCAAGGTGCCGAACCTGAGCAAGGTCGCTCCCGCCACCCAGCTGTTCCACATGGAGGATGTGCACCGGGCCGGGGGCGTGATGGGCATTCTGGGCGAGCTGGATCGTGCCGGCCTGATCAACCGTGATTGCCAGACGGTTCACAGCGGCAGCATGGGTGCGGCACTGGATCAGTGGGACATCATGCGCAATCCCGCAGCAGCAGTGCAGACTTTTTACCAGGCCGGCCCCGGCAATGTCCCGACGCAGGAAGCCTTTTCGCAGGCTGAACGCTGGGAGACGCTCGATACCGACCGGACCGGTGGCTGCATCCGTGACCGGGAACATGCCTATTCCCAGGATGGTGGACTGGCGGTGCTGTATGGCAACATTGCCCTGGATGGCTGTGTGGTCAAAACTGCCGGCGTGGATGCCAGCATTCTGAAATTCTCGGGGCCTGCCCGCCTCTTTGAATCCCAGGATGCAGCCGTGGCCGGTATTCTGGGCGACAGGGTCAAGGCCGGCGATGTGGTCATCATCCGCTATGAAGGCCCCAAAGGCGGCCCCGGCATGCAGGAAATGCTCTACCCCACCTCCTACCTGAAGTCCAAAGGTTTGGGCAAAGCCTGCGCCCTGATCACTGACGGGCGTTTCTCGGGCGGGACTTCCGGCCTGTCCATCGGTCATGTGTCACCGGAAGCGGCTGAGGGTGGAGCCATCGGGCTGATTGAGGAAGGGGATATCATTGACATTGACATTCCGAACCGCAGCATTGCCGTGCGCCTGAGCGATGAAGTACTGGCTGCACGCCGTACCGCCATGGAAGCCAAAGGCCCGCCAGCCTGGAAACCCGTCAACCGGGATCGCAAGGTCAGTGTGGCATTACGGGCTTATGCAGCCATGGCGACTTCCGCCTCGCGCGGAGCCGTGCGCGATGTGACGCAGCTGGAACGCTGATCACTGTCCCGACGGAGCTTATCCCCGTTGGGAGTGCTTGTTTAACGGGCTTCGTCTCCTCTTGATGCCAGGGGAGATGAAGCGGGTTGGTGTTTCGCCACCCGCCGCCACAACCCGCTCACCACCTGCCCCGCGCCTGTCTGCCGGTGCCACTCAAACCCCCAATGCAGCGGCTCCAGTGCCAGCCCGGCTTCATGCTCCAGATAGATCATGCCATCCGCAGCCAGCAGCCCGTGTTCCTGAATGCGGTCCAGCACCGGTACCAACAGTCCCTTGCTGAAGGGTGGGTCCAGAAAAACGAGGTCGAAATGCTGATCCGCCTGCATGAGCCACTGCAGGGCATCACGCTGCAGCAGTTCCAGACCCTGTGCCTGCAGGCTCCGCGCATTGGCCTGCAGCTGGCGGAAGGCAGCCGGATGCTGTTCGACCAGCGTCACCTGCGCCGCCCCGCGTGACAGGGCCTCGAATCCCAGTGCGCCACTGCCGGCAAACAGGTCCAGACACCGTACGCCGGCAATGTGGTTCTGCAACCAGTTGAACAGGGTTTCGCGTACCCGGTCCGGGGTCGGACGCAAGCCGGGGACAGCCGCTACCGGCAGGCGGCGACTGCGCCACTGCCCGCCGATAATACGCAACTGACCCGTCCCTTTATTCGGCTTCAGCTTCGGTTCCGGCTGCAGTTTTTTCGGGTTCACCGGCATCAATATCAATCGCACTGCGGGGTTTGTCTTCAGGGGCATCCGCCCTTGTGGCCCCGGCATCGGCAGGTGCGCCGGCCTGTGCCGCCTCGCTCCCGCCACCGACAATCACCGTCAACAGCTTGTCCGGCTGCACCCGGCGCTGGAATGCCTCCACAATGGCCTCACGGCTGACCGCATTGATATTGGCGGTAAAGGTGTCCAGATAATCCAGCGGCAGGCCGTAAAAACCGATCATGCCCAGATAGCTGACAATGTCATCATTGCTGGCGGTCTGGAGCGGGAAACCGCCGGTGATATCCTTCTGGGCCGCCTCCAGCTCATTATCACTCGGCCCGTCAGTGCGGTAACTCTCCAGGGTTTCACGCATGACCTTCAGGGCTTCATCGGTCTGATCCATCCGGGTCTGCAACCCCATGATGAAGGGACCATCCTGCCCCATGGAGGCGAAATAGCTGTACACACTGTAACTCAGGCCCCGATTCTGGCGGATTTCCTTGTTCAGGCGCGAAGTGGAGCCCCCCCCCAGAATCTGGTTGCCCAGATACAGGGGAAACTGGTCCGGATCCCCCTTTTTGTAGCCGGTCTGACCGATGGTGATGTGCGCCTGCTCGGATGGAAACGGAATGCGGATGGTACGTGCCTCAGCCAGTGGTGTGACCGGCGGCAGGGCCGGTGCCTTCTCCCCTTCAGCCAGCACGCCGGACACCCGGTCGGCAATGGCCTCAACCTGCGTCCGGTCCAGCGCCCCCACCACCGCCAGTACCGCATTGCGGGACACGTAATAACGCTGGAAAAAATCCTGCAGGTCGGTTCGGGTCATGGCACTGATACTGTCTTCGGTGCCATTGGCGGGCGAAGCATAGGGATGGTCACCGAACAGGGCCGGGAAAAAGGCCTTGGAGCCGATGGCTTCGGGTGACTGTTTTTCCGCCTGCAGGTCCAGCAGCATCATTTTCTGGATGTTCAGGAATTCCTTCTCGGGAAAGTCCGGTCTGGCCAGCACCTTGAGCCAGGTGTCCAGCGCGGACTTCATTTCATTCTCCAGCGTCAGGGTACGCAGGCTGACCCAGGCCATGTCACGTGCGGCCCCGGAGCCGAACTGCGCGCCTACGGACTCAAACGCTTCAGCCAGCTGATCCGCATTCAGCCCGGATGCCCCCTGATCCAGCATGGAAACCGTCATGGCCGCCAACCCCGGTTTGTCACCATCCCGTGCCCCGCCAGCCGCAAAGGTCAGGCGCATATCCACCATCGGCAGTTGTGGTGCTGCCACAAAATAAACTCGCAGACCCTGATCCGTGGTCCAGTTTTCAATTTTCGGTCCGGCCTGTACACTGTCCAATGGCAGCAGCAGCACCCCAGCCAGCCCCAGCAGGCCGGCAACCTTTCCCAGTATTCTCATGTTTTCTGCCTTCTCCCGGCTTGTTGCTCAGCGTACAAAATGCGGTTCGGCACGGGGCCTGTCCGGATCAATCGGTTGCGGGTCCAGCCGGGCTTCAGTGAGCTGGTCCTGGATGAAGTATTTCTGTGCCACCTGCTGAATCTGCTCCGGTGTCACGGCCAGAATGCGCGCCACATACCGGTCCATCAACTCATGCCCCAGCCCCACCGACTCCAGCGAACCCAGCAGGGTCGCCTGCTGATACACGCTGTCGAGCCCGTAGACCTCATCCGCGATCACCTGCGCCTTGACCCTGGCCAGCTCCTGCGCCGTCACCTTCTCGCTCTTGAGACGTTCGACCTGCTCCAGCAGGGCTTCCTTCATCACGTCCAGTGTCACCTCCTTAGCCGGCACCCCACTGAGCATGAACAGGTTCGGCATGCGCCCGTAACCGCTGTACCAAGCACCCGCCGAGGCGGCAATTTCCCGGCCACGCACCAGCTCCCGTGACATGCGTGAACTGGAACCACCATCCAGCACGCTGGCCAGCACCTCCAGTGCATACGGCTCCCACTCATCCTTGGTACCCTTGAGGTCAACCATGGCCGGCGCCTTGAACCCCATCATGATGACCGGCACCTCTGCCGGGGCCTTGACCACCACATCGCGCAGGCCACGCTGCGGGGCCTCGCGCCGGGGTTTGGGCGGGTCGATCTCGCTGGGCTTGATGGCACCATAGTATTTTTGGGCCAGGGAATAAACCCGTGACGGGTCCACATCCCCGACCACTACCAGCGTGGCATTGTTGGGCGCATACCAGCGCTGGTACCATTCTTTCAGATCCTCGACCTGCAGGCTGTCCAGGTCGGACATCCAGCCAATGACCGGATTCTTGTAGGGACTGTTGTTGAAAGCCGTGGCATTGAACTGCTCCATCACCAGCGCATTGGGCTTGTCCTCCACCCGCCAGCGGCGTTCCTCCTTGACAACCTCCACTTCCTTTTTGAACTCCGCCGGTGGCAGGGTCAGGCCGCGCATGCGGTCCGACTCCAGCTCCATCGCCACCTCCAGCCGGTCACTGGCCAGAATCTGGTAATAGGCCGTGTAATCCTGACCGGTAAAGGCATTATCCCGGGCCCCGTTTTCGCTGATGATGCGATCGAACTCACCCGTCGGGTATTTCTCGGTGCCCTTGAACATCATGTGCTCCAGCACATGGGAAACACCGGTAATGCCACTGTACTCATAGCTGGAGCCGACCCGGTACCAGAGCTGGACTACAGCAATCGGCGCCCGGTGATCCTGCTTGACCAGGATTTTCAGGCCATTGCCCAGCTCGTACTGGCTGACGGCACCCTTGTCGACCTCAACCACCGGCACCCCGTCCGGCACCTCAGCCGGTGCTTCCGCCTGCACCCCGCCGCATCCCAGTAAAAGCCCCAGCAATCCCGCCGGCAGGAAGGCACCGGCATTGTGCTGCTTCCGAAACCCGGTGCCGGGCCTGTTGGTATTACGAATTCGGCCAGCTAATGTTAGTATTCCCGTCATCATGGTTCTTGCTGCTCCGCAACGGCTAAAACGAATGCAGGTGATTGTACGATGTTTGGACTAGGAAAGAAAAACCGGCAGGATGCTGACAGGTCATCGTCCGAATCCGAAACGCAGTCCCCGGAACAAAAGCAGGGCCTGTTTGCGCGTCTGAAATCCGGCCTGTCCAAAACCGGCAACACCCTCACCTCCGGCATGGAAACCCTGTTTCTGGGTAAAAAGAAAATCGACGATGAGGTGCTGGAAGAGCTGGAAACCCGGCTGCTGATGGCCGATGTCGGTATGGAGGCGACCCGGCGCATCATGGATGACCTGACCCGGCAGGTACAGCGCAAGGAGCTGAACGACCTGACCGCCCTGATGCAGGCGCTGCAGAAAAAGATGACCCGGATGCTGGCCCCCCATGCCCGCCCACCCGCATTCAAACCCGGACAGCGGCCTGTGGTTATTCTCATGGTCGGCATCAACGGCGCCGGCAAGACCACCACCATCGGCAAGCTGGCCAGAAAATTCCAGCAGCAGGGCCAGTCGGTCATGCTGGCAGCCGGCGATACCTTCCGCGCCGCCGCCGTCGAACAGCTCACCATCTGGGGTGAGCGCAACCATATTCCGGTCATCGCCCAGGGCAGTGGCGCCGATTCGGCCTCGGTCATTTTTGATGCCCTGCAGTCGGCCAAGGCCCGTGGCATGGATGTGCTGCTGGCGGATACCGCCGGACGCCTGCACACCCAGAGCAACCTGATGGAGGAGCTTAAAAAGGTCAAGCGCGTGCTGCAGAAGCTTGACCCGGAAGCCCCGCATGAAGTCATGCTGATTGTCGATGCCGGCATCGGCCAGAATGCCCTGGTTCAGGCGCGCCAGTTCCATGAAGCACTGGGCGTGACCGGCATCACCGTCACCAAGCTTGACGGAACGGCCAAGGGCGGCATCCTGTTCGCCATCACCGAGGAGCTGGGCATTCCCGTGCGTTTTGTCGGGGTCGGTGAAAGCATTGACGACCTGCAGGCATTCGATGCCGAAACCTTCGTCAATGCCCTGCTGGCCACCCGCCAGACCCCTGCAACATGATTGAATTCCGGGGTATCAGCAAGCGCTATGCCGCCGGGCAGCTCGCGCTTTACAATGTCAACCTGAAAATTCAGGCCGGAGAGATGATTTTCATCACCGGCAATTCCGGGGCCGGCAAAAGCACCCTGCTGAAACTGATCGCCCTGCTGGAACGCCCGAGCAAAGGTGAGCTGCTGGTGGGGGGCACCCCGCTGAACAAGCTCAGCCGGCATCAGGTACCGGCCTACCGGCGCCGGATCGGTTTCATTTTTCAGGATCCGCACCTGCTTTATGACCGCACGGTGTTTGAAAACGTCGCTATCCCGCTGCTGATTTCCGGCATGGGGCTGGTCGAAATCCGTCGCCGGGTGAATGCCGCCCTGGACAAGGTCGGACTCATGCACAAGGCAGGCAGCTATCCGCTCATGCTGTCGGCGGGAGAAAGGCAGCGGGTCGGCATTGCCCGGGCCGTGGTCAACCGTCCCACCATCATTCTGGCCGACGAGCCCACCGGCAACCTGGACCCGGCGCTGGCCCAGGACATCATGTATACCTTTGCCCAGTTCAATGAACTCGGCACCACGGTACTGATCGCCAGCCACGATCACATGCTGGTGGAGCGCATGAAAAAGCGCATTATCGTGCTGCAAAAGGTGGAGGAATAGGAGGAATAATGGCAGGGAACAAGCCGTCCAGAAAACCGGCCAGCAGCAGCGGGTCCACCCGCCGTCCGCCACGCCGGCGTCCACAGCCTCACCAGCGTTCGTTTTCCGGCTGGATCAACCAGCACAAGCATGCCATCCGCTTCAGCCTCAAACGCCTGTGGTTCAATCCGGTATCGACCTGGATCACGCTGGCGGCCATTGCCATCGCCCTGTCCCTGCCGGCGAGCCTGAGCCTGCTGCTCACCAACATGCAGACCCTGACGGATGACAAGCGCGAAGTGCCGACCATCACCGCGTTCATGAAGGAAAACATTTCCGAACAGCAGACCAAGGACCGGGCCGAACTGCTGCAGGAGCTGTCCGAAATCGCCAATGTGCAGGTGGTCACCCGTGATCAGGCTCTGGCCGATTTCAAGAACATCACCGGTTTTGCCGAAACCCTGGAAACCCTGGATGAAAACCCGCTGCCGCACGTCCTGATCCTCACTCCCAACCTGGAACGGCTCGGGGATGACAAGGTACTGCAGGCTTTTGCCGACCGCCTCAAATCCTACCCGGAAATCGACAGCGTGCAGATCGATGTGGAATGGATCCAGCGCCTGCGTGCCATCCTGCGCATTGCCGACCATGTGGTACTGGTGGTGGCGGTACTGCTGGGCCTGACCGTTCTGCTGGTCATCGGGAATACCATCCGCCTGGACATTGAAAACCGCAAGGAGGAAATCACGGTGACACGCCTGATCGGGGCCACCAACAGCTACATCCGCCGCCCCTTCATTTACGGCGGGCTCTGGCTGGGCCTGTTCGGTGGCACCTTCAGCCTGATCATTGTCAATATCGCCCTGCTGTTCCTGGTATCACCGGTGCAGCAGCTGGCAAGCCTCTATGGCAGCAACTTCACCCTGAGCGGGGTCAACCCGCTCATGAGCCTGCAGATACTGGCTGTCAGCGCCCTGCTCGGCATTATCGGGGCCTGGCTCGCCGTCGGACGCTTTCTGTGGCGTGATGAAGTGGTTGACTGACTGCTGACCGCAAGGTCAGCCCGACACCCCATTGATTGGCTCATGGAATCACCCGACGACTTACCCCTGATCCTGGCAGGCCCGATCCTGCGTCATTGCAGCCCCGGACAGCTGACCCTCTGGCTGGTCTGCTCCTGCCGCACAACCCTGGAATTCCGCTGCCATACCCGTGACGGGGATACGCTGCTGGCCAGCCGCCGTTTTCCACCCGACGGCCCCCACCATGTCGGGCTGGGTACCCATGCCCATGCCTACCTGCTGGCACTGGAACCGGAAAGCCCGTTTCCGACCGATTGCTGGCTGGGCTATGACCTGGGTCTGGCTGCCGCTGAGCCGGATGAGCAGGGCGAAGCGCACACCCGCTGGCTGTCGGAGCTGGTGCCGGCGCTGCTGTACCCGCACGAGACCCGCCCGCAATTCGTGCTCAAATCCCGTATCGACCAGCTGCTGCACGGCTCCTGCCGCAAACCGCACCATACCAGTGCCGACACCCTGCCACTGGCTGACCAACTGCTGGTCCAGGCGGGACAAAGCGGGGATGCCGGCCTGCAACCCGCCCTGCTGCTCATGACCGGGGACCAGATTTATGCCGATGATGTGGCCGGGCCGATGCTCCATGCCATCCATCAGGTCGCTGAACGCCTGCAGCTGGGTGACGAGCAGCTGCAGGCCCCGGACATGGACCGGTGCAGCAGCGGACGCGCACTGCACCGGCACGAAAAAAGCTATTACCGGCGCACCCGGCTGCTGCCGGACACCAAAGCCAATGCCCGATTGATGGAGTTATTCTTCTCCGGTTCGCGCAAGCCGATTTTCACCAGTGCCAATGCCGACAATCACCTGATCACGCTGGCGGAAATGCTGGGCATGTACCTGCTGGTCTGGTCGCCGGTCTTGTGGGAAGGGTGCCAGCTGAACGATTTTCAGGCCAGCGACCCGGCCCTGCAGCAGCGCTACCAGACCGAACTGCAGGAAATCCGGCGCTTTATCGCTGACTTGCCCGCAGTACGGCGTGTACTGGCACACCTGCCGGTCTACATGATTTTTGATGATCATGACATCACCGATGACTGGAACCTGAACCTGGGCTGGGAACAGAGCGCCTATGCCCACCCGTTTTCACTGCGCATCATCGGCAATGCCCTGATTGCCTACCTGCTGTGTCAGGCCTGGGGCAACCAGCCTGACCAGTTTGAAACGGAACTGCTGGAACAGGTACGCAACATCCTGCGCCAGCCCGACGCTGAAGCACACGATGCCCTGATCCAGCAGTTGCTGCGTTACGAAGGCTGGCAGTACAGCCTGCCCACCCGCCCCAAGCTGGTGGTGCTGGATACCCGCACCCGGCGCTGGCGCTCCCAGAGCCATGCCAGTCTGCCCTCCGGCCTGCTGGACTGGGAAGCGCTGTCGGAACTGCAGCAGGAACTGCTGCATGAGGACAGCGTGATCCTGGTGTCGCCCGCTCCCATTTTCGGGGTCAAGCTGATCGAGATCGTGCAGCGCATTTTCACCTGGTTCGGGCATGCGCTGACCGTGGATGCCGAAAACTGGATGGCCCATCCCGGCTCGGCCAGCGCCATCCTGAACATTTTCCAGCACCGGCGTACCCCACAGCATGTCGTGATTCTGTCCGGCGACGTGCACTATTCCTTTGTCTACGATGTCCGGCTGCGTTTCAGCCCCGACTCACCCCATATCTGGCAGATCACCAGCTCCGGCATCAAAAATGCCTTTCCACCCCGCCTGCTGCGCCCGTTCGACTGGCTCAACCGCTGGCTGTTCGCCACCTGGTCGCCCCTGAACGTGTTCACCCGCCGCCGGCACATGCGCATCCGTCCACGCCGCCCCTCCGAACATGCCGGGCGTTACCGGCATCAGCGTCTGGTCAACGGCAGCAACCTGGGCCGGGTGATGCTGGATCCGGACGGTGTGCCGCAAGTGATTGAAGTCTTGATGCCCGATGCCGGGTCCATCCATTTCACGGAAGGCTATGAACATGAATGGCACGATTAGGCATCGAAAAAAGGGGATGATCCACCCCCGGATGTTTCAAATTTTTTTCACGGACAGCCCCCCCTTCCCAAGGCCGCGACGGCACTGGATTTTCCATGCTTATCCACAGCTAATCCACAAGTTTCAGACAAGATATTGTGCTTGACCGTATCTCAGACCACATCCTATAGTAGCTGTATTAGTTTTGGTTCCCGTTATCCACCCATATTAAAAAACACTGGCTGCCGCTCTCAGGGCTGTGGCAGAGGATGCTTATGCAAGCTGTAGACCGATACCCGGACTCCCATTATTCCGAGGTGCACGAAGTGCAGATCCAGATTCCCGAATTCAGCACCCCCCTGTGCAAGGTGATCCGTCGCAACGGGGAAGTGACCGACTTCAATGCCGGCAAGATCCATGTGGCCCTGACCAAGGCGTTCCTGGATGTGGAGGGCAGTTCGGCCTCCGGCTCGGTACGCATTCACGACACGGTGGAGGCCCTGACCCAGCAGGTGGTCAACGCCCTGTTCCGGCGCATGCCTGACGGTGGCATGCTGCATATCGAGGACATTCAGGATCAGGTGGAGCTGGCACTGATGCGCGCCGGTGAGCACAAAATCGCCCGCAGTTATGTGCTGTACCGCGAAGAACGGGCGCGCCTGCGGGCCAAAAAGGAAAAGCGGGGCGGGCGCAGGCGGGCTGCCGCCATCAATGTCAGAATGGATAACGGTGAGCTGCGTCCGCTGGATGAGGAGCGCCTGCACAAGATCATTGCCGAATCAGTGGCGGACCTTGCCGGGGTGGATGCCGAAGCAGTAACGCAGACCGCCCTGCGCAACCTGTACGAGGGCATCACCGAGAAGGAAGTGGCCACGGCACTGGTGATCAGCACCCGCATCCTGATTGATCAGGACCCGAACTACTCGCAGGTGGCAGCCCGCATGCTGATGGACAGCCTGCGCCGCGAAGCCCTGAGCTTCCTCAATGGCCAGCCCACCGAAGCCACCCAGGCTGAAATGACGCAGCAGTACCCGGCAACCCTGAAAAAGACCATCGAGACCGGTATTGAAGTCGAACGCCTGTCCGAGGAACTGGCCCGTTACGATCTGGAACGGCTGGGTGCGGCCCTGAAACCGGAGCGAGACCTGCAGTTCACCTATCTGGGCCTGCAGACCCTGTATGACCGTTATTTCCTGCACCATGACAGCATCCGCTTTGAACTGCCGCAGGTATTCTTCATGCGCGTGGCCATGGGGCTGGCTATCAATGAGATCGAGCGTGAAACCCGCGCCATCGAATTCTACGAACTGCTGTCCAGCTTCGATTTCATGAGCAGCACCCCGACCCTGTTCAATGCCGGCACCCTGCGTCCACAGCTGTCGTCCTGCTACCTGACCACGGTGCCGGACGATCTGGAAGGCATTTATGGCTCCATCCGCGACAATGCGCTGCTGTCCAAGTTTGCCGGCGGCCTTGGCAATGACTGGACCCGTGTACGCGGCATGGGTGCCCACATCAAGGGTACCAATGGCAAATCCCAAGGGGTGGTGCCGTTCCTCAAGGTCGCCAATGATACGGCGGTAGCCGTGAATCAAGGGGGAAAACGCAAGGGCGCGGTCTGTGCCTATCTGGAAAGCTGGCACATTGACATTGAAGACTTTCTGGAGCTGCGCAAAAACACCGGGGACGAGCGTCGCCGCACCCACGACATGAATACCGCCAACTGGATTCCGGACCTGTTCATGAAGCGCGTGGCCCAGGATCAGGAATGGACCCTGTTTTCACCGGATGACACGCCGGACCTGCACAACCTGACCGGCAGGGCCTTTGAAAAGCGTTATGCTGAATATGAAGAACAGGTGGCACGTGGCGAGCTGAAGCTCTACCGCAAGGTGCCCGCCGTGCAGCTGTGGCGCAAAATGCTGGGCATGCTGTTTGAAACCGGCCACCCATGGGTGACGTTCAAGGACCCCTGCAATATCCGTTACACCAACCAGCATGCCGGGGTGGTACACAGTTCCAACCTGTGCACTGAAATCACCCTGCATACCAATGATGACGAAATCGCTGTCTGTAACCTCGGCTCAGTGAATCTGGCCGCCCATACCACCGCTGACGGGCTGAACATGGAAAAGCTGCGCCACACCGTAACCACGGCCATGCGCATGCTCGACAATGTTATTGATTACAACTATTACAGCGTACCGCAGGCGCGGCGTTCCAACCTGCATCACCGTCCGGTCGGTCTGGGCATCATGGGGTTTCAGGATGCGCTCTATCGCATGGACCTGGCCTATACCTCAGAGGCGGCGCTGGAGTTCGCCGACCGCAGCATGGAGGCCGTATCCTATTTCGCGATTCAGGCATCCAGCAATCTGGCCGCTGAGCGCGGGCGTTACCCGAGCTTTCCGGGTTCCCTCTGGAGCAGAGGCATCCTGCCGATTGATTCGCTGGAGCTGCTGGCCGAAGAACGCGGAGAGTATTTCATCGTCGACCGTACCCAGACCCTGGACTGGGACAGCCTGCGCCAGCAGGTCAGGCAGCAGGGCATGCGCAACTCCAACGTGATGGCCATCGCCCCGACAGCGACCATTTCCAATATCTGCGGCGTATCCCAGTCCATTGAGCCCACTTACCAGAACCTGTTCGTGAAATCCAACCTCTCGGGCGAGTTCACGGTCATCAATCCGTATCTGGTCGCGGACCTGAAGGCACTGGCGTTGTGGGATGATGTCATGATCAATGACCTCAAGTACTTTGACGGCTCGCTGCAGAAACTGGACCGCATTCCGGACGAACTCAAGCGCAAGTATGCCACCGCATTTGAAATGGACCCGCGCTGGCTGGTGGAAGCCGCCAGCCGGCGTCAGAAGTGGATTGATCAGGGTCAATCCCTGAACCTGTACATGGCTGAACCTTCAGGCCAGAAGCTTGACAACCTGTACAAGCTGGCCTGGGTGCGCGGCCTCAAGACCACTTACTACCTGCGCTCCATGGGGGCGACCGGGGCCGAAAAGCTCAATGATGCCTCCGGCAGCACGACAACAGCCGGCAAACCTGCCGCCGGCACTGCCGTCAAGGTGGTACCGAATCTGGTCAGCGTCGGCTCGGAAGCCCCGAAAGCATGCTCGATCCTTGATCCGGATTGTGAGGCGTGCCAATGATGAATCATGCTATTGGCACTTGCTCCCCAAATCACACCTTGACCGGGTTTCCCGGACAGCCTGCGTTGAGCGCAGAACAGGAGACAAAAAAATGATGCTTAACTGGGATGACCCTTTAGCTGCGCCGCTTCCGGGTGTACAATCGCGCCCCGAACCGGCCCCCGTACAACAGGAACAGAAAATTGCCGAATCCGCGCCGGTTTACCGTACCACAGCTACAGACCTTGAACCTCCTCCTGTAACTGAAAAGGAAAGCGCCAATGACGCAGAACACGGCCCGTATCAAGCTGCAACGCCTGCAACGCAAGAAGAAGCTTCAGCGCCGCAGGCCGGGACGATAAAGCAGCCTGAGGTGGCTGTAGCGGCTCACCGGCGTGAAGTGGCGGCCAACACGCCCTTCACGCCGATGAGCCCCATCAATCCGGAGGACAAGCGTGTCATCAACGGCATGGCGGACATCAATCAACTTGCACCGTTCAAGTACCCTTGGGCCTGGGAATTTTTCATCAATGCCAACCGCAACCACTGGACGCCGCTCGACATCAACATGGCGCAGGATGTGCATGACTACCATCACAACCTGAAACCGGAGGAACGCCACGTCTACGAGAACGTGCTGGCCTACCTCACCACCTCCGACATTCTGGCCATGCGCAACATCGGCCTGGCGGTGATGGAAAAGATGACCGCACCAGAGCTGCAGATTTATCAGGCCCGCCAGGTCTATGAGGAATCGTTGCATACCTGGACTTACCAGCACTGCATTGAAACCATCGGCCTGGACCAGAGCGAAATCTACAACCGCTACCGTGTGGTGCCGGAAATCAACCAGAAAATCCGCATCGGCAACCGGCGTCTGAACGCCATCATGCGTCCGGACATTGATCTGCGCAACCGCGATGACCTGCAGGAATTCGTGCTCTCCTATGCATTCTTCGCTGGTATTTTTGAGGGCTGCTGGTTCTACAACGGCTTCAGCCCGGTGTTCGCCCTGCAACGCCGGGGCCTGATGAAAGGCACGGGAGAGCAGCTGCAGTACATCATGCGCGATGAAGTGATGCACATTGCCTTCGGCATCCGGGTGGTGCGCCAGATTCTGCAGGAGGAAAATGTCACCCTTGACCCGCAGGAAGTACGTGCCATGTGGGATGAAGCCGAAGCGGCAGAAGCCGCTTATTCACGCTACCTGCTGCCGCAGCCGATCCTGGGCTACAGTCAGGAAGACCATCACGAGCAGTTCCGCTTCATCGCCAACCGCCGTGCCCGCCAGCTGGGGCTGGATGAGCCGTTTTCCGGTGCAAAGAACGCCCTGCCCTGGCTGGATGAGCAATCCAACATGCGCAAGGAAAAGAATTTCTTTGAAACCCGCGTCACCGAATACCAGACCGGTGGCGCACTGAAGTGGGACTGAAACCGTCCATTTCCATCCACCCGGCCCGTGCAGCAGCGGGCCGGCCCCTTGCCCCTGCCAGAAGTTGTATCAAATTTCAGCGCGGACCAAAGGCAGGTTCCCGTTTTTCCTTTATGGCCGCCAGCCCCTCCACGGCATCGGCCCCGCTGAAACCCAGCATTTCGGCATTCAGCGAATGCTCAAAGGCCGGCCATGCCGCCCGTAACCAGTGGTTGAGGCTGTGCTTGGTCTGTGCAATGGCTCCGGGACTGCCCGCTGCCAGCCGGGCCGCCACATCACGGGCCGTACTCAGCAGCACCAGATCATCAACCACCTGACTGACCAGCCCGATACGCTCCGCCTCACGCCCGTCAATGCTGTCACATAACAACAGGTAGTATTTCGCTTTGGCCATGCCACACAGCAAGGGCCAGATCAGGGCGGCATGATCACCTGCAGCCACCCCCAGCCGGGTATGCCCATCAATGATTCGGGCACGCGACCCGGCAATGGAAATATCCGCCAGCAGAGCCAGTGCCGCGCCAGCCCCCACTGCTGCGCCATTGATCGCCGACACAATCGGTAACTCACACTCCAGCATGCCCCGGACCATGGCACGTGCTTCACGCATGACCCGCAGACGGGTGCGTTCATCCTGCAGCATGTCACCAACCAGTTCCAGGGTACCACCGGCACAGAAGGCCCGCCCCAGGCTGCGCACCAGAATGCAGCGGACTTCCGGCATGGCTTCCAGCTGTGCCCAGATGCTGCCCAGTGCGGCATGTGCCTTGGCATCGGTAGCAGGCATTCCTCCTTCCGGCCCCAGAATCAGTTCCGCCACCCCATTGGCACCGATCTCAACCCACAGGTGTCCGGCCAGCTCCAGCTTTGTCATTCTCACCCCTCCTGTCATTAAATCCGGGCAATTCCGGCTCCCATGATGCCCGCCCCGATCACCAGCACCGTTTGTGTCGGTGAGACAGGCGTGGATGGATATCACCGCCGGCATCCATACGTCCCGGAAAACGGTAATGGCAAAGCCACCTGCTCCTTGCAGTGGTCAGGCGGCCTGCCGTTTCAGGCGCAACTCAGTTAAAACGCACGTACTCAAACTCAACCGGCTGGCGGTTGATGCCCATCACCGGCGGGGCGATCCAGTTGGCGAATTTGCCCGGCTCCGTCACCCGGCCCATCAGGCTGGCCACAAAGGCCCGGTCTTCGGCACTCGGCAGCCAGTCATTTTTGCGCGCCTGCCACTGCTCTTCGGTCAGCACCACACCGTCCGGAGACACCCGTACTCCCGACAGGGCACCGATGCGGCGGTTGAAGGCCTTGTGCGGCACACTCAGGCGGTAGTCCAGCCCGGCTTTCTCGATCACCTTGTTCCAGCGTTTCACCCCACCGATACTGTCGGTGATGTAATCATCACGCAAGACTTCATTAAGGGCATTCAGCATCGGCACTTCCCGTTCGCCCAGACGCCCGTCCACCACTTCCAGGATTTTGTAGCTGTCATTCTTGAGCACGTGGTCGTCGGTGCGTTTGCCCTCTTCGTAACGCCCCTTGAGGCCGGTGGTGTAGAAGGTGGCGGCATTACTGGACTGGTCAGCACCGAACAGGTCAATGGTGACACTGTAGTGGAAGTTGATGTAGCGCTGGATGGTCGGCAGATCAATCACACCCGCCGCCCGCAGCCGGGCCGGGTCGTCGGTCTTAAGTTCATTCATGACCTGACAGGTGCGCTGCACCACACGACTGACACCGGATTCACCCACGAACATGTGATGCGCTTCTTCAGTCAGCATGAAACGGGTGGTGCGTGCCAGCGGGTCGAAGCTGGACTCCGCCAAGGCACAGAGCTGGAATTTGCCATCGCGGTCGGTGAAGTAGGTGAACATGTAGA
>JAGRJD010000183.1 GCA_020442915.1 Thiothrix sp.
TGACACAGAATTCTGAACACCACCTATCAATACCGATAATGATCCGCCTTGTACGGCCCTTGCACCGGCACACCGATATAGCTGGCCTGCTGTTCGCTCAGCTCGGTCAGCTGCGCATTCAGCTTCTTGAGCTGCAGGCGCGCGACCTTTTCATCCAGGTGCTTGGGCAGGGTGTAGACATCCACTGGATATTCACCCGAATCACGCTTGCTCCAGAGTTCGGGTCTGGTTGGCGAACGAGGACGACATCACATAGGACGGATGCCCGGTGGCACAGCCGAGGTTCACCAGACGGCCCTGAGCCAGCAGGGTGATGCGCTGGTAATGGCCTGATTGAGCACTTCGAGCGGCGCAGTGATCATCGGGAAACCATGAAGTATACCCTGATGGTGAATGGGCAGGCTGTTGGTTATATTAAACAGTCTTTTGATCGTGCATGGACGCCTTCTACCGGTTATCAGGCCAACAACCTGACCAGCAATACCTATTATCTGTTGAAAGATCACTTGGGATCACCACAGGTGTTGCTGGATGGCAATGGCAACAAGCTGGAGGATTTGAGTTTTAGTGCTTGGGGCAGCCGCCAGGCCGCGAGCTTCGATCCGAATGCACCGATAACCCCGGCGCTGGATTTGCTGCATGATTATGCGTTGACCATGGGCTTCACCGGCCATGAGCATGATGATGTCTTTGGCTTCATCAACATGAAGGGACGCTTGTATGATCCAGTGCTGGGACGTTTTCTCAGTGCCGATCCGTTTGTTCAGTTTGCCAACAATACTCAAAGTTATAATCGCTACAGTTATGTATTGAACAATCCACTATCGTTTACCGATCCGAGCGGATATCTGCTCAGTGGCCTGAAGCACTTTATTCAGAAAAATACGGATGCCATTCGTACGGTGGTGGCTTTGGCGACCATTCTCATTCCGGGGATGCAGCTGACAACGCTGATGGCGATCAATGGCATCACTGCTGCGGTACTGACTGGAGTAGCCACCGGGTCGCTGGAGGCGGGGTTGGCCGCAGGCTTTGTCAGCTGGGCGACAACGGGGTTGTCAGCCGGGTTGACCGGAGCTATTGCCGGTGGCATCCCCGAGGCTGTGGGAACCATCAGTCTGGCACGAAGCATTGCTCATGGTGTGGCGCAGGGGGCCATGTCGGTGTTGCAGGGCGGGAAGTTCAAGCATGGTTTCGTCAGCGGCTTCTTCGGGCATGTGGGCAAGAATCTGGGAACGGCGTTGGGGTTCGGGGAGCTGGGGACTCAGCAGGGCAAGTCGGCCCGGACGTTTATTGCTGCACTGGTCGGGGGGACGGTTTCCGAAAGAACCGGCGGGAAGTTTGCCAATGGGGCGATGACGGCGGCGATTGTGCATCTTTATAATGC
>JAGRJD010000057.1 GCA_020442915.1 Thiothrix sp.
CCCACCATTAAACTCCCGTCAAGCAGTCCCATGAAAGTTTTTTTACAACCCTGCCCGTCAGGCAGGATTAATCCTGAAAACTCAGCTGCTTACCCGATAAAAAAATTTTCAGCGGACTTCACGCCAATCCAGCCCCTGCGCCTGGTCAGCCAGGGAAATCCAGTCGGCACTGCAGCCGACACCCGCACACAGGGCGGCACTGGCATGGCGGGGCAGGTTGTTTTTTTCGCTCAGATGCATCCCCACCAGCTGCTGCAGGCGGCTCAGGTCCAGCTGTTGCAACAATTCGCTGGCCTGCTGGTTGTCCAGATGCCCGTACTTTCCACCCACACGGGCACGCAAAGCCGGTGGGTAGGGACCGTCAGCCAGCATGCGGGCGTCATAATTACACTCCAGCAGCAGGGCATCCAGCCCCTGCAGCCGCTCGACCATGTGCGCCGAGATGCTGCCCGAATCCGTCAGCAGCCCCAAGCGCAAGGCCCCATCAGAAAAAATGAACTGACAGGCTTCACGGGCATCATGCAAAACGGGATAAGGCTGAATGGCAAGCGGGCCGATTTCAAAGGACTGGTTGACGTTGATGTAGTGGTGTGCACGGAATTCATGATCACGCATGGCATTGAAGGTACCAACGGTCAGCCAGACCGGCAGGCGGTAACGTCGCGACAGACGCCCGACCCCATTGGCATGATCACCATGTTCATGCGTCACCAGAATCGCGCTCAGGGTTTCAGGCGGGCACCCCAGCCGCAGCAACCGGCGTTCGGTTTCGGCAACAGCAAAGCCGCAATCCACCAGGACACGGGTTGTCCCGGACTCAATCAGTGTCGCATTACCCCGGCTGCCGCTTCCCAGTACGGAAAAGCGCAGCATGGCGATCAGAACCGGGTTTGCAGGCGCTTGAGGATGTCAGACGCAACAGCCTCCGGTGCGGCCTTGCCACTCCGGTCGCCGACGCCGACGAAACTGTTGTGCTCGTTCTCGGCCACCAGAATCAGATAGGTTTCACCGGGCTTCAAGGTACCCGCCTCCCCGTTATAGCGCACGGTGATGATGCCACGCTCAGGCTGCTGGCCGGTAATCTGTAATCCCAGTGCCGGCAGGTGCCTGCCGGTTTCCTGCCAGGTCCGGTTGAACGGCAGGTCTACAGCCAGTGCCGGCTGGCCGCTTCCCAGCCGTCCGAGTCTGGTACGAATCCCGGAAGTGGATGGTGCTGCAGGCGCAGTCGCCGGCGGGCTGGCTGCCGGGGTGGGTGCTGCGTTGCGGGCCGGCGGCTCAGGCTCCGGTGCGGTGCCTCCGGCGGCCCGGTCCAGTGCCGCTCCGAGATCCCCGCCCGGAGAGGTGCTGTAATCACGGGGGCCTGCATCCACGTCGGCGGGTGCAGCGACCGGCTCCGGTGCCGGACCGGCCTGCGCCATGCTGTCGATGGGCACGGATGCTACCGGCTCCTCCATCACCGGCTCCGGCATGGGTACCGGTGCCGCCGTGCCGATATCCGAGCGCGCGGCGGCAGCCGGATCCGGCAGAGCGGTACTGGTGCTGCCTGCTGTTGCCCCGGATGAGTCCAGGGTGTAGGTGCTGTCAAAACCGGGGGCACTCAGGCCGGGGGGCAAGGCCAGACTGGCAACCGAGTTACTGTTACTGCGGTAATCCACGCTGTCATTCACAGCATCCAGATTCAGTCTGGGCAGGTAGGAGCAGGCTGGCAGGCCGGCCATCACTGCGGCTGCCACCCCTGGATACAGCACGGTTTTCAACAACACGCCGGATTTCATCCTGTTCTCCTTGTTGTCCTGAAACATCAGTTCACATTAATGCCGGCATGCCGCAGGGCTTCCAGCACCCTGGGCTGCTGGGCTTCGGACAGGGGCAGCAACGGCAGACGGATACCGCCGGCACAATACCCCATGCGATGCAGGGCCCACTTGGTGGGTGTCGGGTTGGGCTCCAGGAACAAGGCCTTGTGCAGTGGCACAAGCCGCTCGTTCAGGGCCGTGGCCTGCTCAACATCACCAGCCAATGCGGCTGCACACATCTCATGCATGAGTCTCGGGGCCACATTGGCGGTCACGGAAATGGTCCCCCGGCCACCGGCCTCCAGCATCACGGGGAGGGTAGTGATGTCTTCACCGCTGTAGAGCGCCAGACGCTCACCGCAGCACGCGGCGATTTCACGCGCCCGCATCACATTGCCGCTGGCTTCCTTGATCCCGACAATATTCGTGATGTGCGCCAGACGCTCCACAGTCTCCGGCAGGATGTCGCTGACCGTGCGCCCCGGCACGTTATACAGAATCTGCGGAATGGCCACTGCTTCGGCGATGGCCCTGTAATGCTGATACAGGCCCTCCTGGGTCGGCTTGTTGTAGTAGGGTGCCACCAGCAAGGCGGCATCGGCACCGTCTTCCAGTGCCCACCGTGTCATTTCAATGGCTTCGGCGGTGCTGTTGGAGCCGGTGCCGGCAATCACGGGAATCCGTCCGGATACAAGGTCGATGACCCGTTTCACGACATGGCGATGCTCCTGGTAGGACAAGGTTGGCGACTCACCCGTAGTGCCGACGGCCACAATCGCATCGGTACCGTTTTCCAGATGGAAAGCAACCAATGCTTCCAGCCCCTGCTCATCAATCGCCCCATCCGTGGTCATGGGCGTGATCAGGGCCACCATACTGCCGTGAAACATGTCAATCTCCGAAATTTATCTGCCCAGCATACTACTGTCGCCCCTGTGGAAACACAAGCATGCAGCAATAATCAGCCCGGAAACACGCCAGTGGAAATGTAGCGATCGCCCCGGTCACAAACGATGGCGACCAGGGTGGCATTGTCCAGTGTGGCAGCCAGCCGCAGGGCCACTGCCATGGCACCGCCCGAGGACACACCACAGAAAATGCCTTCACGCTCGGCCAGCAGGCGCATGGTGGCTTCCGCCTCTGCCTGGGTCACATCCATTTCCGCATCCACCTGCGCCGGCTCGAAAATCGCCGGCAGGTATTCCGGGGTCCAGCGCCGGATGCCGGGAATCTGGTCCTGCTGGGTGGCCGGACGCACGCCGATGACCTGAATGGCGGGGTTGCGGGATTTAAGGTAACGGGACACGCCCATGATGGTGCCGGTGGTCCCCATGGCACTGACAAAATGGGTGACACGGCCATTCGTATCGCGCCAGATTTCCGGGCCGGTACCCAGCTCGTGCGCAGACGGATTATCCGGGTTGGCAAACTGGTTCAAGACCCTGCCCCGGCCCTCACGCTCCAGCTGCAGAGCCAGGTCACGCGCACCTTCCATCCCGCCCTGCGCCCTGGTGACCAGAATCAGCTCCGCCCCGTAAGCTTTCATGGCGGCCCGCCGCTCCATGCTCAGGTTATCCGGCATCAGCAGTACCATGTGATAGCCCTTGATGGCGGCTGCCATGGCCAGGGCGATACCGGTATTGCCGCTGGTAGCCTCAATCAGGGTATCACCGGGCCGGATGTCACCGCGCTGTTCCGCCTGATGGATCATGTTCAAGGCCGGACGGTCCTTGACTGACCCTGCCGGATTATTGCCTTCCAGCTTGGCCAGAATGACATTGCCTCTGCCCTGCCCCAGCCGCTGCAGGCGCACCAGCGGGGTGTTGCCGATGCAATCCTCAAGGGTCGGATACGCTGGAACCGTTGCCGGTGTTGTCATGCACTCACCTCACTCACCCGTCAAAATCACAAAAGCCACGGCATACGCCTGCTCATCCGCCACCGACAACGAAAGCCGGGACACCCCCAGCCGGGCCGCCGTGGCCTCGGTCACACCATGCAGCACCAGCTCCGGACGCCCCAGCGCATCATGGCGGGTTTCAATCTCGGTCAGACACGCCTGTGCACCGATCCCGGTTCCCAGCGCCTTGGCCAGAGCCTCTTTGGTGGCAAAGCGCCTGGCAAACCAGCCCGGCTGCCGGTCCGGCATCAGCCCGGCAAACTGCTGCTGCTCGCCGGCACTCAGGACGCGCTGTACAAAGCGGCTGCCGGACTGGTCCAGCAGGCGGGCAATGCGCGCCACCTCGACAATATCGGTCCCGGTTCCGATGATGTGCATGCGGAGCTAGTCCCTGCGTGCCTGCTGCATCAGCTCCAGCATCTCGCGCGTGGCCTGCCAGATGCCGACAAACACCGCCCGCGCCACCATGGCGTGGCCGATGTTAAGTTCACTGAGCTCGGGGATGGCGGCAATGGCAGGGGTATTGCCATAATCCAGCCCGTGCCCGGCATTGACCTTGAGACCCTGTGCACGGGCAAATTCCGCCGCCTTCCGGATGCGTTCCAGCTCGCGCAGGCGCTTGTCACCCCGGCTTTCCGCATAACGCCCGGTATGCAGCTCGATCACCGGCGCACCGATGTCCGGCACCCGGCGGATGGCCTCAATATCCGGCTCGATAAACAGTGATACCTGAATCCCGGCCTGCCCCAGCACTTCAGCCGTGCCCTTGACCTTCTGGAACTGGCGGATAATATCCAGCCCGCCCTCAGTCGTGAGTTCCTCACGCCGCTCCGGCACCAGACACACATCCTCCGGCTGTACATCCAGGGCGATCTTCACCATCTCCCGGGTGACCGCATGTTCCAGGTTCATGCGGGTGTTCAGCAGTTTGCGCACTGCATACACATCGGCATCCTGAATGTGGCGGCGGTCCTCGCGCAGGTGCAGGGTGATCGCCTGCGCCCCTGCCCCCTCAATCTGGCGCACCGCCTCCAGAATATCCGGATACACGGTGCCGCGCTGCTGGCGGATATTGGCGATGTGGTCGATATTGACGCCGAGTTCAAGCACATCAGTCATGGTCATGGCCCTTTGAGCAATTGACGGGAATACACGGTTTTACCTTCCAGATACAGGCGCAGCAGCTGATCCAGCAACTGACGCAGCTGCAGCCACTGCCGGGGCGTCATGCCCAGTGGATCACGCAGTGCCACCAGTAACTCACCCGGCAGCGCAGCACCGGGCAATGACCGGGTATCCGGAGTTTCCGGCACCACACCCTGTCCGGTCACAAAACGATAACGCATCAGCGCAGTAATGTCGCCCCCCGTGGCATCCTCCTGATACAGGTTCAGCTCACAGCCGAGCACCGACAGCAGCTGCAGTTCAAACAGCATCAGGGTATAGGCATTCTCTCCCTGCTGCAGCTCATGCAGCAGAAACAGGTAGCGCCGGAACAGTTCAGGCTGGGGCTGATGCAGCGGAACCAGACGCAACAGCAGTTCACTGGCATAAGTGGCCTGCACCAGGGCCTCGGCCTTGAGCACATAACGGCGCTTTTCCTCAGCATGATTCAGGGTCAGTACCTCCCCGCGTCCACGCCAGTGCAGTTCCAGCACCCGGAACGGCTCCAGCATGCCCTTGAGGCGGTCGGCCTGACGCCGGGAGTATTGTGCGACGCCGGTCATGCGCCCCTGCTCCCGGCTGAAGGCATCCAGCAGCAGGGCATTATCGCGGTAGGGCTTGCGGCGCAGGATCAGCGCCAGCGTGGGGGTGGCGGGGCTCATGGGACAAGATTAATGCCCGATCCCCAGACTCTGCAAATGCCTGGGCGAATTTTCCCAGTCCTCCTCCACCCGCACCCACAGTTTCAGCATCACCCTGCGCTGCATGAACGCCTCCAGCGCGACACGGGCGGAACTGCCGATGCGCTTGAGGGTTTCCCCCTTGCGCCCGATCAGGATGCCCTTCTGGCTTTCGCGGCTGACCCAGAGGGTGGCATGGATTTCCAGCACCGGAGCGCTGGTTTCATCGAATTTTTCAATCGCCACCGCCGTGGAGTACGGCAGCTCCTGATGCAGGTAGTGCATCAGCTGCTCACGGATCAGTTCGGCACAGATGAAACGCACCGGTTGATCCGTGACCTCATCCTCGGCATAGGCCCATTCGGACGCCGGCATGTAACCCGTCAGGGTCTGCAGTAGCTCGGCAGTATTGGTGCCCCTGGTGGCCGAGAGCGGAAAAATCCCGGCAAAATCCCGTCTGGCCGTCACATCCTGCAGCCAGGCCAGCAGGGTTTCCTTGCGTTTGATCCGGTCCACCTTGTTGGCCGCCAGCAGCACCGGGCAGCCGACATGCGCCAGACGCTTCAGTACCAGCGTGTCTTCCTCGGTCCACTGTCCGGCCTCCACCATCATCACCACCGCATCCACCGCTTCCAGGGCGGATACGGCCTCCAGATTGATGGTCCGGTTCAGCAGGCTGCGGGCGGTTTTGTGAATCCCCGGCGTGTCGACAAACACGATCTGGCAGCCATCCCCCGTATAAATACCCCGGATATTGTGGCGCGTAGTCTGCGGCTTGTTGGCGATGGCGGACACCTTGAAACCGATCAGGTGATTCATGAGCGTGGACTTGCCGACATTGGGGCGTCCGGCAATCGCCACCCGCCCAAAGCGGGTGTTCAAGGCGCCACCTGTTCAAACGCCCGCGCCGCCGCATCCTGTTCAGCCTTGCGCCGGCTGCTGGAGCGGCCCTGGGTCACGATGGCCATCACCGGAATCCGGCATTCCGCCGTGAAGGTCTGGCGGTGTGCCTCACCTTCCACGGTCAGCAGGCTGTATTCCGGCAACTCCAGCCCCCGTGACTGCAGGTATTCCTGCAGGCGGCTCTTGGGGTCCTTGAGCTCCATTTCGGCAGGCAGGTCCACCAGACGCTGGCCATAGATGCCCAGTACGAATGCTTCGGCCTGTGCCAGGCCCTGTTCCAGATAGATGCAGCCGATCAAGGCCTCCAGCGCATCGGCCAGTATCGACTTGCGCCGGAAACCGCCACTCTTGAGCTCTCCCGGCCCCAGACGCAGGAAATCCCCCAGCTTGAGTTCGGCAGCAATACCGGCCAGCGCACCCTCATTCACCAGCGAGGCCCGCAGGCGGCTGAGATAGCCTTCACTGGCACGCGGGATGCGCCGGTAAAGTTCGGTGGTGATAATGAGGCCCAGCACGCTGTCACCCAGAAATTCCATGCGCTCGTTGTTGCGTCCATCGGCACTGCGATGGGTGATCGCCCGTACAAAAGTGTCCGTTTCCATCAGGCCCGGCGGCAACAACTTCGTCAACCTGTCCACACTGCATCTTTCCCTACGGTTCCGTTCCCTTCAACTCGGCCTGATGCGAGAATTTCAGCATCAGGTCAATATTCGCAAACCAGTTTTTCCTGACCTCATAATCCACCTGCAGGGCGGACGCGTTACCCCGGTCAGCCATTTTGACAACCGAAAAATTCTCCGGCCCGACATTGCTGAAGCGATTGATCTGCAGCAGGCTGTCCAGCCGCCGGCGCAGCTGGTGCACATCAAGCTCCGACATCTTTCGGGGGGTACTCGCGGCCATCTCATCCACTGCCCCCTTGATGCTCTGAAACTCGATATAGGACGGGATCATCTTGGCCACCGTCACCAGCACAAACACCAGCAGACACAGCACAACCAGCCAGTTCAGGAAAGCAAAACCACACTGTTTTTTCATTATCGTTATCTCCACAGTCAAACTTCAGGTTCAATTGCCACCATCCCTGGACTTCCGCCCTTCACTCCCGTCTCAGTCGATCAGCCCGATCCGGCTGAAACTCAGTCCGTCCCCGCCCCAGTTGAAATGCAGCCAGACCAGTATGGCCTTGCCGACCAGATTTTCTTCCGGTACCAGTCCCCACATGCGGCTGTCATTGCTCATGTCGCGGTTGTCACCCATGACAAAGTAATGCCCTTCCGGCACCACCATGCGCCCGGTGCGCCCGCCGGTACCGGGCAGGATCAGGATGTCATGACCAACCCCACCCAGCGTCTCGCGCAGGCGTTCGGTCTTGTGAATGATGTTGCGCTGGTCGCGGGCCTCATACCCTCCCAGCGGCTCGCGCCCGACCACCTCGCCGTTGATGAGCAGCTCCTTGTTGTTCCACTCCACCAGGTCGCCGGGCATGCCCACCAGACGCTTGATGTAATCCACGCTCGGATCATTGGGAAAACGGAACACCACCACATCACCGGTTTTCGGCTCACCCACATCCACCAGCTTGGTATGCGTTACCGGCAGGCGGACACCATAGGCAAACTTGCTGACCAGAATGAAATCCCCGATTTCCAGGGTTGGGAGCATGGAGCCGGACGGAATCCGGAACGGCTCGGCCACAAAGGAACGCAGCAGCAGGACGATCAGCAGCACCGGGAAAAACGAGCGTGCATACTCGACATACCAAGGCTCAACCCCCTTCTCAGAACGGTTACGGGTCAGCAGCCAGTAGAAAAACCAGATTATCCCGCACAGGGCGGTCACAATAACCAGCCACAATTCCAGATCAAAATCCATGCAAAAGGTTCCTTCTTGTTACTTGTCACCGACTTTCAGGACGGCCAGGAAAGCTTCCTGGGGAATTTCCACACTACCCACCTGCTTCATGCGCTTTTTGCCAGCCTTCTGTTTTTCCAGCAGCTTGCGCTTGCGGCTGACATCGCCGCCATAGCATTTGGCCAGCACATTCTTGCGCATGGCCTTGACGGTGGTCCGCGCGATAATGTGCGCACCGATGGCAGCCTGAATGGCCACCTCGAACATCTGGCGCGGAATCAGGTCCTTCATGCGCTCAGCCAGTGCCCGTCCGCGCACCTGGGCGAAATCACGGTGCACCATCAGCGCCAGTGCATCCACCCGCTCGCCGTTGATCAGGATGTCCACCCGCACCATGGGTGCCGCCTCGAAACGGTTCAGTTCATAGTCAAACGAGGCATAACCCCGGCTGACCGACTTGAGGCGGTCAAAGAAATCCAGCACCACCTCACTCAGGGGCAGGTCATAAGTCAGCGTGACCTGATTGCCCAGAAACTGCATCTGCTGCTGTACGCCGCGCTTTTCCACACACAGGGTAATGACATTGCCGACATAATCCTGCGGCACCAGAATCGTGCCCCGAATGATGGGCTCGCGGATTTCAGCGATCTCGTTGATCGGCGGCAACTCGCTCGGATTATGGATGTTGAAGGTGGACCCCTTGTTCAGCACCACCTGGTAGACCACCGTGGGTGCGGTGCTGATCAGGTCAAGGTCATATTCCCGCTCCAGACGCTCCTGCACGATTTCCATGTGCAGCATGCCCAGAAAACCGCAGCGGAAACCGAAACCGAGCGCCTGGGAAACCTCAGGCTCGAAATACAGTGCCGAATCATTCAGGTTGAGCTTCTGCAGGGCATCCCGCAGGTCTTCGTACTGGTCGGCCTCGACCGGAAAAATCCCGGCGAACACCCTGGGCTGCACCTCCTTGAAGCCCGGCAGTGGCCGGTCTGTGGGTTTGCCGGCATCCGTAAACGTGTCACCGACCTTGGCCGCATCGATTTCCTTGATGCCGGCCATCAGGAACCCGACCTCCCCCGCCCGCAGCACCTCCCTGTCCACCATTCTGGGAGTGAAAATTCCCACGCGC
Source organism: Thiothrix sp. (assembly GCA_020442915.1). Lineage (GTDB taxonomy): Bacteria > Pseudomonadota > Gammaproteobacteria > Thiotrichales > Thiotrichaceae > Thiolinea. The sequence goes on from JAGRJD010000057.1 coordinate 9,427, forward strand.
TCGACCTGAAAATCCCGCCCGCTCGACATGGCACGGATTTTCTGCTTTTTGCGCAGCTCGCCATCCACGACCCGGACCAGCGAAACCACACCGACATAGTTGTCAAACCAGGAATCAATGATCAGGGCCTTGAGCGATGCGTCCGGCTCGCCCCTGGGAGGCGGGATACGCTCCACCAGCTGCTCCAGCAGGTCCTCAACACCGATGCCACTTTTGGCACTGACCAACACTGCATCCGAGGCATCCAGACCGATGATTTCAGCAATCTCGTGCTTGACCCGGTCCGGGTCCGCCGACGGCAGGTCAATCTTGTTCAGGACCGGCACCACCTCCAGATCAAGGTCAATGGCGGTATAGCAGTTCGCCACACTCTGGGCTTCAACCCCCTGGGAGGCATCCACCACCAGCAAGGCCCCTTCACAGGCCGCCAGCGAACGCGAGACTTCATAGGAGAAATCGACGTGTCCGGGGGTATCAATGAAATTGAGCTGGTAGGTGGTACCGTTGCGGGCCCGGTAATCCAGCGACACACTCTGGGCCTTGATGGTGATGCCGCGCTCGCGCTCGATATCCATGGAGTCCAGCACCTGGGCCTCCATTTCGCGCTCGGACAAGCCACCGCAGACCTGGATAAAGCGGTCTGAAAGCGTGGATTTGCCGTGATCAATATGAGCAATAATGGAAAAATTACGAATGTGGGGATTGATTGCTGCCATGTTCTTCTATTGCTTGTCTTATGCTTTCTTCATCGAAAAAGTGGCAGCACAATACTTCATCGTCCAGCGCCACAACAGGCACATCAACATCATAGCGCTTGCGGAGTTTTTCATTCCTGTCAATGTCAACCAGTTCAAAACCAAAATCCATTTCCCCCTGCAACCGGATCAGGGAGGCCACCATCTGATCACACAGATGGCAGCCCACGCGATGATACACGGTTAATGAAATTTTGTCCTGACTATTCAATTTTCATCGCCAGGAAGCGCGCGGCACTGTCACGGTGTACCAGTACGGCAATGGTTTCACCGACTTTCAGCCCGGCCAGCACCGTATCCAGTGTTTCCGGAGAGTCGATCTGCTTGCCATCCACCATGGTGATCACATCACCGGCATTCAGGCCGGACTTGCGGGCCGGATCACCCACCACCCGTTCGACCAGTACCCCGCCGCTGCCGATATTCAGCCCCTTGCGGGCGATGTCATCCAGCGCCGCCACTTCAACCCCCAGCCGGCTGCCGGCCTTTTTTTCCTCTTCAGGCGCGGCAGAAGCTGACGGATCGCTGCCATCACCCTCGCGGGTGGCCAGCTCATCCTCACCGGGGAGCTCACCGATGGTCATGAGTACATTCTGGCGTGCCTTGTTGCGCAGAATGGAAAGCTCCACTTCCTGACCGGCATGGGTGGTTCCCACCATGGACGGCAGCACTGCCGCCGAACTGACCGGCTGGCCGTTGAAGGCCAGAATCACATCCCCGGTCTGCAGCACCTCACTGGACGGCCCATCCTTCATCACCTGTGCCACCAGTGCCCCGCTGGGGGTCGTCATCCCGAAGGAGCGTGCCAGCTCCTGATCGACCTCCTGGATATAAACCCCGATCCAGCCACGCGACACCTTGCCCCTGGCCTTGAGCTGGCCGATCACGTCCATGGCCATATTGACCGGAATCGCAAAGGAAACCCCCATGAAACCGCCGGAACGGCTGTAGATCTGGGAGTTGATCCCGATCACCTCACCATCGAGATTGAAGAGCGGGCCACCGGAGTTGCCGGGGTTGATGGCGACATCGGTCTGGATGAAGGGCACATAGGAATCATTCGGCAGACTGCGCCCGGTCGCGCTGACAATGCCGGAGGTGGCACTGGACTCAAACCCGAACGGTGAACCGATCGCCAGCACCCATTCCCCGACTTCCAGTTGGCTGGAATCACCGATTTTCAGGGTCGGCAGGCCGGTCGCCTCAATTTTCAGCAGCGCCACATCACTGCGCTTGTCACTGCCCACCAGTCGGGCCTTGAACTCGCGCCGGTCGTTGAGCTTGACGGTGATTTCATCCGCCCCCTCCACCACATGGTGGTTGGTGACCACATAGCCATCAGCGGAAAGAATGAAGCCGGAACCGCGCGCATCGGCATCCGGCCCCCCAAAGGGAGGGCCGCCTTCACCGCCGCCACCGAAATCAAAGAAACGCTTCATCAGCTCGTCAAACAGCTCATCCGTTTCCGGAGAACGGAAGCGTTCGGGCAGCACCTGACGCTCCAGCTTGCGACTGGTGGTCACATTCACCACCGCCGGGCTGTTTTCCTTCACCAGGGTGGCGAACTCGGGCAGGCTGTTTCGCGCCTGCACGGTCGTACCAGCCAGCAGGAATAAAACCAGCAGGGCATAAAACAAAGAGACGGATCGGATTCGGTAGGCACGGTTCATTGCCGGTTTACTCCTGCGTTGGGCCAAAGGTCACACGGCTGACTATGGATGCCAGCCTGCTGGATTTCAAGGCATATTACCTCGTACAGCCTGTACAGCGGCTATTGCCATACAGATCGGCCCTATTCTAGTGCGGTTTGCCGAACCGTGACTGTATGGCAGCCGGACATTGCCAAGATTTAATGTCGCCGCCGAATGCCGGAGCAGCACCTGACATGACCACCAGCCCGCAAAGTTTTTTGACAACGAATATTTTTCAATAATAAGATTGCGGGCATGAAACGCTACTGGCTCATTTTTATCCTGCTGCTCAACCTCCTTGCCAACGGCATGGCCGGGGCCGGCATGGTTTGCGCCCAGCAGCTGAAAATGACACATGCCGGGCAAATGACCGATCAGCGGAGGGCTGATACCAACAGCGCAGATGAGCACGCACAGCATGCTGCGCCAAAAGCACCGGCAGGAACCGGTCAGAATTGTGATAATCATGACCAGTCCACCTGTGACAGCGGTCATACCTGCGCCGACTGCCTGACTCACTGTGCCAGTGCACTGATGAGCGCTCTCCCGGTTGTTGCCGCCCGTTCACCTGTGGCCCCTGTTGCCACCCTTAAAAACCGGCATTTCCCCAGTATTCATTCCAGCCTGTTAAGACCCCCCAGACTTTCCTGAATCCTTAAACCCAGCCTAAGCTTCATGCCCGCATGATTGCCTTTGCTGCTGTATACCCGTTGCCGGGCGCGGAATCGCTGCGTTACCTGCAACCAATAACAAAAACTCTGCTTATATAAAAGGATTCATCATGAAATTCCAACATGATGGTGGCGCTACCGTTGTCGTTGACAAGGGTCGCCGCCGCTTTGTCCAGGGTTTAACGGCTGGCAGTATGCTGGCCAGCCTCGGACTGCTTTCTCCGGGTTTGCTGTGTGCGGCCCCAAACCCGGAAGTGCCGGTACTGGAAGGCCCCGTTTTTGACCTGACGATTGAAGAAGTGGCTGTCAATTTCACCGGCCAGCCAGGTACCGCCACCGCCATCAATGGCTCCATCCCGGCACCGCTGTTACGGATGCGCGAGGGCGATGACATCACCATCCGCGTCACCAACCGCCTGCCGGTCACCTCCTCCGTTCACTGGCACGGGCTGATCCTGCCGGCCAATATGGATGGTGTACCGGGCCTGAGTTTTGCCGGTATCAAACCGAGTGAAACCTATGTATACCGTTTCAGGGCGGCCCAAAGCGGCACTTACTGGTATCACAGCCATTCAGGCTATCAAGAGCAGACTGGTCTGTATGGATCAATCATTATCGAGCCACGCCAGGCTGATCCGGTGCGTTACGATCGCGATTATATCGTATTGCTGTCCGACTGGTCGGACGACAAGCCGGAAACCATTTATGCCCGGCTGAAAAAACTCAGCCATTACTACAATACCCGCGAACGTACCCTGGGTGATTTCGTGACCGAGGTCGACGAGCAAGGCCTTGGCAAGACCCTGGAAGATCGCAAGATGTGGAATGACATGCGCATGAGCGACCGTGACATTTCCGACGTGACTGGCTGGACCTACACCTACCTGGCCAATGGCCGCACCCCGACTGACGGCTGGGAAGGTGTATTCCGCCCCGGTGAGCGGGTACGCCTGCGTTTCATCAACGGTTCGGCGATGACTTTCTTTGATGTGCGCATGCCGGGGCTGAAGATGGAAGTTGTCGCCGCTGACGGGCAGAACATCCGCCCCGTCAAGGGTATTGACGAAATCCGCCTGGGCGTTGCGGAAACCTATGACGTGATCGTGCAGCCGCCGGCAGGTGCTTACACCCTGTTCGCCCAGGCCATTGACCGTTCGGGTTATGCGCGTGGCACCCTGACCAGCCAGCCAGGGCAGAAAGGTGCTGTTCCGGCCATGGACCCCGCCCCCATTCTCACCCATGCCGATATGGGTATGGGCGACATGGCCGGTATGGATCACAGCGCCATGGGGCACGACATGAGCCAGATGGGGCAGCCACGTGTCCCGGTCAAAACCGGCCCCCAGGTCGACATGATGGCAATGATGCCCATGGTACGGCTCAATGACCCCGGCATCGGCCTGCGCAACAACGGTCGTCGGGTACTGAGCTACGCTGACATCCGCAACCTCACCCCGACCCTTGACAAGCGCCCACCAGGGCGGGAAATCGAGTTGCACCTGACCGGCAATATGAGCCGTTACATGTGGTCGATCAACGGCGTCAAGTTTGCAGATGCCAAACCCATTGCCCTCAAGTTCGGCGAGCGGGTTCGCATCACCCTGATCAATGACACCATGATGAACCACCCCATCCACCTGCATGGCATGTGGAGTGAACTGGAAACCGGCGACCCCGATTACCTGCCACGCAAACACACCGTGATTGTACAACCGGGCGCCAAAATCAGTTACCTGGTCACGGCTGATGCCATGGGGCAATGGGCCTACCACTGCCACCTGCTGTACCACATGGAAGGCATGATGCGCCGTGTGGTTGTGGCGTAAAGGATGAGGAATATACACATGAAAACACCCATCATCACGGCCTTGCTGCTGGGCCTGTCCGCTCCCGTACTGACACTGGCCGCTGAATGCACGCCGGAACATGCCGCCATGGGCCATTGCACCCTGGAAACGCCGGTAAAACCAGCACCAAAACCCCAGCCGGCTGCCAAACCCATAACCAGCATGCCAGCTGCCGGTACCTGTACACCGGAACATGCCGCCATGGGGCACTGCAAAATGGAAGCGTCGACAAAACCTGCAAAACCAGCGCCAAAACCCCAGCCAGCCATGAAACCCATGGCCGACATGCCGGCTGCCGGCACCTGCACACCGGAACATGAGGCCATGGGGCACTGTAAAATGCCGGCTCCGGCACAACCGGCAAAACCCGCAGCAGCACCCCAGCCAGCCATGAAACCCATGGCCAGCATGCCGGTTGCCGGCACCTGTACTCCCGAGCATGAGGCCATGGGGCACTGTAAATCAGACAGCACACCCGCCATCCCGGTCAGTGACGGCTCCGCAGCCACCGACATCCCCATGCCGTTTCCCGGTGCCATGCACATGGCCGATGATCCGTTTCTCAGCCGGGTGATCATCGACCGCCTTGAAATCATCAACAGTGATGAAGGCGACAAGCCGGTCCTGCTGGATGCGGAAGCCTGGTTCGGTAAGGACCTGCATAAATTGTGGCTGAAAACCGAAGTAAAACAGGTCGGTTCCGACACTGACGAAGCACAGCTGCAGGTCCTGTACAGCCGGGCCATTGCACCGTACTGGGACATTCAGGCCGGGGTACGCAAGGACTTCAAGCCGGTGGACCGTGAGTGGGCCACTCTCGGCATCAAAGGTGTCGCTCCCTATTTCATTGACCTGGATGCAGCCCTGTTTGTCGGTGAAGCCGGCCGGACAGCGCTCAGCTTTTCCGGTGAACGTGAACTGATGCTGAGCCAGAAAACAGCCCTCATCCCCGAGCTGGGACTCAACTTTTTCGGGCAGGACGATCCGGAAGCCGGTACCGGCTCGGGTTTGTCCGAAGCCAAGCTCAGTCTGCGGCTGCAGCATGAACTCCGGCGTGAGTTTGCCCCTTATATCGGGGTGAGCTGGAGCAAGCTGTTTGGTGGCACGGCTGATTATGCCCGTGAAGCGGGCGAGACCACAGAGGATACCCAGGTGATGCTGGGCATTCATGCGTGGTTTTAACTCCTGTCCATTATCATGAAATCACAATCCAAGAGGATATTTATTGTGTCAAACCTGAAAAAAAATGTACTGGCTGTCCTGTGTGTGTTGGCCTTTCCCGGACTGGGGCTGGCAGCTGGTACGGGCAATCACAGCCACGGGCAGCCCCAGGCATCCACCTGCACCCCGGAACACGAAGCCATGGGCCACTGTAAAATGGATGACAGCCACGGCCATGTCGCCAGCACGGTCGGAAGCCCCGCTCCCGCCGGCACGGTTCCGTCCCGCTCAATTACCGTACACATGACCGACAACATGCGCTTCAACTTTTCCGAGCCACCACTGGCCAAAGCCGGTGAAACCATCCGCTTTGTGGTCATGAACAAGGGTAAAATCGCCCATGAGTTCGGTATCGGCAGTGTTGCAGAACAAAACGCCCACCGGGACATGATGCGCAAAATGCCGGACATGAAACACGAGGACGGGCAGACCATTACGGTGGAACCGGGTGCCACCAAAGAGCTGGTCTGGCAGTTCGCCGGAAACGGGGTGGCCCAGTATGCCTGCAGTGTCCCCGGCCATTTTGAAGCCGGAATGCATCACGAAATAACGATCCAGTAACGGATACACAGACAGACCGGTGGTATCTGCTGCCGGTCTGGGGAGAAAATCACCATGACCAGAACTCAGAACATCCTGCTGGCCCTGCTGGGGGGTGCTGGTGCCCTCGGCCTTGCCGGCGTACTGTTTGCCGTCAGCCTGCCTGCGGATACGGCAGCGGCCAAACCGGACCCGGACCTGCCCCTTGTCACCGTCTATAAGAACGCCACCTGCGGCTGCTGCAAGGACTGGATAAAACACATGCAGGACAACGGCTTCCGGGTGGAAGCGCATGATGTCGGCAACCTGCTGCCCTACAAGGAACAGGCCCGGCTGGGTGCCGGCATGGGCTCCTGCCACACCGCTTTTGTGGATGGCTATGCGCTGGAGGGACATGTCCCGGCCCAGGATGTCAAACGCCTGCTCACTGAAAAACCGGCCATTTCCGGTCTGGCGGTACCGCGCATGCCCATCGGCTCACCCGGCATGGAAGTACCCGGCCAGGCTGCCGATGCCTATCAGGTCATCAGCTACAAGGATGGCCGGGAAACCGGCGTCTTCAGCGACTACCCGGCAGGGCAGTGAGCCGCTGAGAAGACCGGTCACACCCGGCCTTGACCCACGCCGCCAGACCGGTAAATCCATACCCGACTGGCGGCCTGTTTTCCGGCTTTTCAGCCGGATTGCCCTGCAAAGCCTTTACGCCCTGCCCCAATCCGGCTATGTTCAGCAGCTTCCCGATCAAGCACTGAAGCAGAAAGGAATGTCACAACAACAATACGATGCCGCCGCCATCGAGGTTCTGACCGGGCTGGACCCGGTCCGCAAGCGCCCCGGCATGTACACCGACACGACGCGACCCAACCACCTGGCTCAAGAAGTCATCGACAACAGCGTCGACGAGGCACTGGCCGGGCACGCCGACCGCATTGAAGTCGTCCTGTACGCTGACGGCTCCCTGGGCGTGAGCGATAACGGACGCGGCATGCCGGTCGACCTGCACCCGGAGCAGGGGCTGCCCGGCGTAGAGGTCATCCTCGGCACCCTGCACGCCGGGGGCAAATTCTCCGACCGCAATTACCAGTTCTCCGGCGGCTTGCACGGGGTGGGAGTCTCGGTGGTCAATGCCCTGTCTTCACGGCTGGAGGTCAATATCCGCCGTGATGGCCAGATATGGCACATGGCTTTTGCCGACGGTTATAAAGCCAGTGACCTGACGGCTACCGGCAAGGTTGCCAGAAAAGATACCGGTACCACTGTCCGCTTCTGGCCCGATCCCGGATACTTTGACAGTCCGCGCTTTTCCGTGCCGCGCCTCAAGCATGCCCTGAAAGCCAAGGCGGTGCTGTGTCCCGGTCTTTTTATCCGTTTCGAGGATGAAAACAGCCAGGAGGTCACGGAATGGCATTATGAAGCCGGGCTGCGCGATTACCTGTGTGAAGCGGTACAGGGCTTCACCTGTCTGCCGGAAGACCCTTTCACCGGCAGGCTCGCGGCCAGCCGTGAGACAGTGGACTGGGCCATGCTGTGGCTGCCCGAAGGTGGAGAGGCGGTACAGGAAAGCTATGTCAACCTGATCCCGACACCGCAGGGCGGTACCCACGTCAACGGCCTGCGAACCGGTATCACCGATGCCCTGCGTGAATTCTGCGAGTTCCGCAACCTGCTGCCGCGTGGACTCAAGCTCACCCCGGATGATGTGTGGGAAAACATCGCCTTCGTGCTCTCGTTCAAGATGCAGGAACCGCAGTTCGCCGGCCAGACCAAGGAACGCCTGTCTTCGCGCGAAGCCGCCAGCTTCGTATCCGGCAGCATCAAGGACGCTTTCAGCCTGTACCTGAACCAGAACACCGACACCGGCGAGCAGCTGGCCCAGATGGCGATCAGCAATGCCGGGCGGCGCATGCGCGCCAGCAAAAAGGTGGTGCGCAAAAAAGTGACCAGCGGTCCGGCCCTGCCCGGCAAGCTGGCCGACTGCACCTTGCAGGACCCGACCCGTACCGAACTGTTTCTGGTCGAGGGGGATTCTGCCGGTGGATCGGCCAAGCAGGCGCGTGACCGTGCGTTTCAGGCCATCATGCCGCTTAGGGGCAAAATACTGAACACCTGGGAGGTGGATTCGGACCAGATCCTGGGTTCACAGGAAATTCACGACATTTCCGTGGCCATTGGTGTTGATCCCGGCAGCAGCAATCTGGAGCAGCTGCGTTATGGCCGAATCTGCATTCTGGCCGATGCGGATTCGGACGGGGCCCACATTGCCACCCTGCTCTGTGCCCTGTTCGTGCGCCATTTCCGCCCGCTGGTAGCCGCCGGCCATGTGCATGTCGCCATGCCGCCCCTGTTCCGCATTGATGTGGGCAAGGAGGTCTACTACGCCCTGGATGAGGCGGAAAAACAGGCTCGGCTGGACCTGATCGCAGCCGAGAAAAAGCGTGGCCAGATTGCCGTGACCCGCTTCAAGGGGCTGGGGGAAATGAATCCGCTCCAGCTGCGCGAAACCACCATTTCCCCGGACACCCGCCGTCTGGTGCAGCTGGTGATCGACAATCCACAGGCTGCCGATGACCTGATGGACATGCTGCTGGCCAAAAAGCGTGCTTCCGACCGCAGGCAATGGCTGGAGGACAAGGGGAACCTGGCCAGTGTCTGAAACCGGACGCGCCGATTCTGCTCACCGGGTCCAGTGGTCCAGAATGTGCTCAAAGTGTTGCTGCCCGGCCAGTTTCTCGTACGCTGCCTGCAGGCGCGCCCGTTTGTCGGCGGATACCTTGCGGCTGATGCCGAAATAAACCGGAGCAGCCGGCAGAAACGGCATTTCCAGCACGGCCAGATCGGCGAAACGGCTTCTTTCTTCACGCAGCTGATGGCGGGTGGCAGCAATGTTCTCCACCAGTGCCCCCCGGATCCAGCCCTTCTGCACCTTGCGCAGGTTCAGGGTGGCGCTGGTCTCGCTGTCCAGCTGCCGGCGCAGGGCCGGGTCCTGTTTCAGACGCCGATTCAGCGCTTCTGCATACCACACATTTTCCTGTATCCCCCAGCTGTCACCGGTGGCAATCAGGTCATCCAGGGTCCGCAGCCGGCGTACCGCCGCCACATCGGCACGACGCACGACCAGCCCGGCCTGCTCATGGGTGGCCACGCCGATGAAATGGATATAGGCTTCACGTTCCGGTGTACGGGACAGTGAGCTGATCAGGTCCAGCCTCCCGTCACGGATGTAAGCCATGGCCCGGTTCCAGGGCAGCTGCCGGAACAACGGCTGGTAGCCGGCTTTTTGCACCAGCGCTTCCGCCAGCTGGTAGTGGATTTTCTCCCACGCATTGGTACTGGCCGCGAAATCCTCCACACCCAGTACGGAAACCGTCGGCATTGACTCAGCCCGGACTGGCAAGCCGGCGCAGAGCATGATAAAAACCCCCAGATACAGGCCGGTAATGCGATGGTTCATGATTGGCTTGCCCTGAAAAAAAACCCTTCACGGGTCCAATGTTAACTTATGCAGCTTGTATCCGATATGAATCATGCCCGACGCTTCGGGGGTATTGCCCGGACTTATGGCCAACAGGGTCTGCTGGCCTTCACCCGTGCCCATGTCACCGTGATCGGAGTCGGCGGAGTCGGCTCCTGGGCGGTGGAAGCGCTGGCCCGCTCCGGCATCGGGGCACTGACCCTGATTGACCTTGACAATGTGGCCGAATCCAATATCAACCGCCAGCTCCCGGCGCTGGACAGCACCCTGGGCATGGCCAAGATTGAGGTACTCCGGCGGCGCATCCAGGACATCAATCCGGACTGCCGGGTCAGGCTGATCGAGGATTTCGTGGCGCTCGACACCCTGGAGCAGCAGCTTGATCCGGACACCGGTTTTGTGATCGACTGCATCGACAATTTCCGCATCAAGGCCGGTCTGATCGCCTGGTGCCGGCGCCGCAAAATCCGCATCATTACCCTGGGCGGGGCTGGCGGCCAGCGGGATCCGGGCAGCATCCGTCTCACCGATCTGGCCCGCAGCCAGCATGACCCCCTGCTGGCACGGGTGCGCAAACAGCTGCGTCAGGAATACGGCTTCAGCCGCAACCCCAAACGGCGCTTCGAGGTGCCCTGCGTGTGGTCGGAAGAACAGATGGTGTTTCCGGCAGCCGATGGCAGCATCACCCGCCAGCGCCCGCAGGACGGCTCCATGAGCGGGCTGAGCTGCGCCGGCGGGCTGGGCTCGGTGATGACGGTCACAGCCGGCTTCGCCCTGTTCGCGGTCAGCTACGTACTGGAAAAACTGGCCGGCCACTCACCCCCCGCAGCGCCGGATCAGGCTTCACCCTCCAGCACCACCTCCACTTCATAGCCACCGTACTTGCGGATATTGATCACACCGGTATCCAGCAGCAGGTACTGGCCCTTGATGCCCTGCAGGGTGCCTTCCAGTACCGGGTCCCTGTCGAGATTGAAGGCTTTCACCTTGAGCGGGTATTGCAGAACCGGGTATTCGATCGTGACCGGCGGCTCATCCAGAACTTCCAGCGCCTCAGCCCCGAAACGGGCACGCAATGCCGCCAGCTCCGGTGCCACCCGTGCCAGCAGCACATCCCGCTGCTGCGGCAATGCCACCGGCTCACCCGGTCCCTTGAGCATACGCTGCCACTGGGTTTTATCGGCGACATATTGCTTCAGGGCCACTTCCACCAGCCCGGACAGGTAGCGGCTGGCCACCCGCAGGATCGGTAACGCCTGGGTCGCGCCCTGATCCATCCAGCGCACCGGAATCTGGCTGGCACGGGTGATCCCGACCTTGACCCCGCTGGAATTGGCCAGATAGACATAGTGGGGCTGCATGCAATGCTGCTGCGCCCACGCCGGGTCGCGGCAGGTACCCTGATCAAAATGGCACAGCTCCGGCTTGATGATGCAGCTGTCACATTCGGCCAGACGGGTGAAACAGGGATAGCAGTAACCCTGATTGAAGCTTTTCCTGGTCAGGCGTCCGCAGTGGATGCAGTGAATCACCCCGGTATGGGTCAGTTTCAGGCGCGTTCCCAGCCGGGGGGACAGAGGAACGATGTCATCATCCAGTATCAGGTGATAACTCACCGGCTGTGTCAGTCCGGTTTTCATCTTGCGCAGGTGGCCGGTTTTCTGCATCACAACATCCTTTTTCATCACGCTCAGGGGCTATCAGGCAGGCAGAACCGGCATGATACCATCGTCATGGGTCTGGAATGGCAGCCGGTACCGGCATTTTTTCCGTTATTGACTATACTTTTTCAGGGGTGGCAGCCAAAAATCACTGCCTACAATTTACAAGGCCTGCTGTTCCCCTTCCAATCCAGTCAACCAATGAACAGTTGTGGGAGTACTGTCATGAAAATGCATCCGATCCGGGATAACGGCTTCACCCAGCGCGAGACCGTGCAATTGCAAACCATGGAATCACCCGACCAGGCAGGCTGCTCGGCCATCCTCTGGTTGCGGACCAATACCGGCAACACCAGCAACCACCAGCTCATACACCACCTGCGCAACATGCACGGCATCCGTTCGGTACGGCAGATGAGCAACAAACCGCTGATGATGATGGTCCGCTACTGTCCGGATGACCTGAACCTGAAACGGACTCTGGATCACTTCGGGCAGGAAGGGGCCCTGCTCCGACGGGTCGGGTGCTGATCCGCCCGGAGAGACCGGACCGGACTGATGGCTTGCCGCAGGGACAGGCTGTGCTGCTATACTGGTCATGGACAGACCATAGACAGATTTTGCCAACACATTCATCCTAGCGGAGAAGGACATCATGAAAACCACCCGATTCCTGCCAGCCTGCCTGCTGCTGGCATCAGGCCTTGCCATGGGGCCGACCTTGGCCGACTGGACCCTCAACAATGACCGGTCGGCCCTGTATTTCGCTTCCATCAAGAAAGACACCGTGGTGGAGGTGCATCATTTCGACAGGCTGTCCGGGACCATTGATGCCGAAGGTCAGGCCACCCTGGACATCGACCTCAACAGTGTCAACACCAATATCCCGATCCGTGACCAGCGCATGCGCGACGATCTGTTCCAGACCGCCGAATACCCGGATGCCACCATCCGGGTCGACCTGGGCGGCGACGGCATCAAGGACGGAGAACAGGAGATCAACGCCACACTCAAGCTGCATGGTGCCGAGAAGGAAATCACGGCCAAAGTCAGGGTCAGCGTTACGGATGACCAGATCAAGGTCATCAGTACCGAACCGCTCAGGCTCTCAGCCTCCGATTTCGGGCTTGATGGCGGCCTTGCCAGACTGGCCGAGCTGGCCGAGCTCCCTGCCATTTCCCCCACCGTGCCGGCGTCCTTCCTGCTGTATTACGACAGACAGCCGTAGAGGAGTCAGCTCATAAGTGTTCTGCATGTCGGCATGGCCGTGACCCAGGGTGAAGGACGCACCGTTTACGAACTCGACGGCAAACCGGCCACACAGGCCATGAAAGCCCTGCTGGGTGTCAGCGCACTAGTGCTCCCCTAATGGCCATGGCCTGATGCCCCCAGCCCCATGTCCGCCATCAGCAGGCGCTCCAGCAGCATGCCGACCCCAAGCCCGGCCAGCAGGGCCGGTATCTGCAGGTTCTCCTCTCCACCAGCAGCACCATGAGCAGAATCAACAGCAGCGGCTTGCGCAGGCTGATATGGATGGCCGTGGTCATGGCAGCCAGCATGGCAGCATCGGTATTGCCGGGGATGAGCTGCACCACGGCGCTCCCGAGGGCGGCACCCACAAAAAACAGCGGAAAAATGGTTCCACCCAGCCAGCCACCGGTCACACTCAGCAGGGTCATGGCCAGTTTGAGCAGGGCGATCAGCAGCAGGGCCAGCACCCCGACTTCATGGGTCTGCAGAAACTCCAGCTCGTAATAGCCGGTTCCACGCAGGAACGGATGCACGGCAAACACCAGCCCCATCAGTACCCCGGACAGTATGCCCCGGTACAGCGGGGACTTCAGCACCTGATGTGAACTCTGCATCAGGCCCTGCCCCAGGCGCACAAACAGCAGGGTGAAACCGCCGGCTACCAGCGCGGCAGCAACCGGTGCCCATAGATCAAGTGACAGCACTGACGGTACCAGACGGATACGGTGCAGGCTGCCTTCGGGATTCAGCCCCCTGAGACTGAAATAGAATCCCAAGATCACACAGGCCAGGGTCAGTACCTGCGCAAATCCGTGCACTTCCACCTCATCCGCCTGCGCTGCCACCAGCCCTGTCTGCGTCGCCCCCGGTACCGGAGCATAATAATACTCCCCCAGCGTGGCCGTCTGCCCCAGGCGTTCGATGTAGCCGGCTTCACGCTGGCTCACAGGCAGGTGCTTGCGGATCACCAGTGCCAGCTGGGCACCCGCCGCCATGATGGCCGCCTCCGGCCCGACCGAGGCCCCCAGCCCCACCGCCAGAATGCCGATCAGGATCAGCAGCCAGAGCTGGCGCGGGTCACTGTCCATGGCCGGGTGTTCACGGTTTCTGAGCTGCTGCAACCGCTGCTGCAGCCACCCGATCAGCAGGCCACCCAGCAGGAAAACCCCGAAGATGAAAACCGGATTCTGCTGGTACTGCTGCTCCCAGATCAGGTGGGACAGCTTTTCCATGACCACCAGGGACAGGGCCAGAATGAAACCGCCAGCCAGCCCCATGAACAGGGGCAGCCAGAGATGGGTCCGGCGTCGGTGGGGCGAGTTGAACAGCTTGACGATGGTGTTTATCGGGCGCATGGGCAGGCTCGTCGGGATGATCGGGGTTTATGCAGCCCTATTCCTGCGCCATTCCGCTGCCCACTGTCAATACATCCACCAGCCCCACTCAGGTACCGCAGAATGTCTGCAGCACAGCCTCCCCGGCTGCTGGCGGACGCTCATACCCGGCGGCGGCCGGACGCTCCCGGAACGGCTGTGCCAGCACAGTCACCAGAGCCTGAAACGGCCCGAAATCATCATGGTCTTCTGCAGCCCGGATCGCCTGCTCCAGCCGGTGGTTGCGGGGAATGTAAAGCGGATTCACGGCCTGCATCCGTGCCCTGCGCGCCTGTTCCGTGCAGACCTCCCGTGTCAGTCTGGCCCGCCAGCGCTCCAGCCAGTCCGCCAGCCCGGCAGGCTTTTCAAAGCAGGTCTGCAGCCCGGCATCCTGTACAGGATCCGCCACGGTTCCAAGCTTCGAGAGCGCACGAAATGCCAGGGTGAAATCAGCCCGTCCCGTTTCCAGCAGGCCCAGCCAGTCCTCCACCAGCACCCGGTCGCCTTCCTCCGCCGCTTCCAGGCCCAGTTTGGCGCACATGCCGGCCAGCCAGGCAGCCTCATAGTGTTCCGGAAACGCATTGATGACCGCCTGGGCCGCCTCCAGCGCCTCCTCCGGCTCCACAGCCAGCGGCAGCAGGGCTTCCGCCAGCCGGCACAGGTTCCAGTGTGCCATGGCCGGCTGGTTGCGGTAGGCATAGCGCCCCTCCCGGTCAATCGAACTGTACACGGTATCAGCCTGATAGGTATCCATAAAGGCACAGGGACCGTAATCAATGGTTTCCCCGGCAATGGACATGTTGTCGGTATTCATGACCCCATGGATGAACCCGGTCTGCATCCAGCGGGCAATCAGGGCAGCCTGCCTGCGCACCACCGCGTCCAGCAGTCCGAGCCAAGGGCGGGGATGTGCCTGCAGTTCGGGATAATTGCGGGCAATCACGTAATCCAGCAGCTGCTGCAGTGCTTCACGGTGGCCGTGGGCGGCAAAAAACTGGAAGGTACCGACCCGCACAAAGCTGGCCGAAACCCGGGTGATGATGCCGCCCGGATACAGCCGTTCACGTGCCACCTGCTCACCGGTGCTGACCGCCGCCAGTGCACGCGTGGTCGGTATGCCCATGGCGTGCATGAATTCGCACAGCACGTATTCGCGCAGCACCGGTCCGAGCTGGGCGCGCCCGTCCCCACCACGGGAAAACGGCGTGCGTCCCGCGCCTTTGAGCTGCACATCAAAACGCCGCCCTTCCCGATCCGCCACTTCGCCCAGCAGAATGGCACGCCCGTCACCGAGTTGGGGGTTGAAATGCCCGAACTGGTGCCCGGCGTAAGCCATTGCCAGCGGTTCGGCACCTTCGGGTACCTGATTACCCCCAAAGATCAAGGCACCGGCGGCACCCGCCAGTACGGCGGCATCCAGACCCAGTTCCTGTGCCAGCTCCTGATTGAAGCGGATCATGCCCGGATCATGCACGGGAACCGGATTGATGCGGGCATAAAAACGGGGCGGCAGGCGAGCGTAAGTGTTGGCAAACGGGAGGGTGGGCATATCCATGGGGCTGTCCTCATGATCCGGCGATAGGAAAGCCAGCATAGCGGTTATGGAGAGAAGGCTCCAGCGGTCGACATGAATCACCCCGGATTCATCCATACCGGCCTTAAGGTCAAGACACCTTTTATCAAATTCCTGTTGGCAGATCCCCTGAATCCCATTAAATTGAATTGCGTATTATCAAAGTCTGTCATTCAGGTAATACACCTTAAAGTAAAAACAACAAAACAGGAAAACCCCATGCCAGTATTCATGAAAGTTGCCAGAATTGCTTCCTTTGCCGCCCTGGTGCTGTACAGCGCCGTCAGCAGCGCCGAAACCGTCAACATCAACACCGCTGATGCCCAGACCATTCATGCCAGCCTCAAAGGCATTGGCGAGAAAAAAGCCCAGGCCATCATCAATTACCGGGAGGAGCATGGGCCATTTACAAACATTGAAGACATCATGAAAGTCAAGGGTATCGGTACCGGCATCTTCAAAAAAGTCAAAGAAGACCTGATACTGGACAGCCAGACACCGGAAAAATCCG
Source organism: Thiothrix sp. (assembly GCA_020442915.1). Lineage (GTDB taxonomy): Bacteria > Pseudomonadota > Gammaproteobacteria > Thiotrichales > Thiotrichaceae > Thiolinea. The sequence goes on from JAGRJD010000057.1 coordinate 25,993, forward strand.
CGCTGGAAACAGAAGCCGACCCTAACGGCCTTGAAACAATCAGTACCGACCAGCAGCAAACCGAAATGCCGGAGTCTTCGGTCAGGATTGAAAAAGCCGCCATACCCAGCTCCTGAAACCCCAGCTGAAAACCCGTTTTCATACCGGGAAATCCCTGCCTGAAAACCTGCAGGGATTTCCCCGCACCCGCACCCCCGCACCCACCGGCCCCCTCATTCCACCAGCCTGCTGGCAAGGGTGACAGTTTTGGTGCTATCTTTCCTGTTCCACCCCGATTCAGAGCAGGTTCTTGCGATGCCAACACCCGAATCCTTTGCCGCTGAAATGCCGTTATTACAGGATGTGCTGCCCGACAACACCGGACTCACGCTCAGGGATAAACAGGTGCTGGTCAATCAGGCCAGCGTGCTGATCGGGCAGGTCTATGCCCATCTGCCGCTCAAGAAGGCCCTGTACGGCATTGATCCGGTCCAGCGTCTGGAGCTGATGAAATACCGGCTGGAAAATCCGCGCGATGAACTGGTCAACAGTGAAATCGAGTTTCACCGCGAACTGCTGAATATTTTCCACAGCCTGCATGACCTGCATACCAATTATGTGCTGCCGGTCCCCTACCGCCGCCTGACCGCCATCCTGCCCTTTCTGGTGGAGGAGTACTTTGATGACCGGCAACAATCCCATTATCTGGTCACCAAAATGCCAACCGGCTTCCAGCACGCGCATTTCAAGCCGGGGGTGGAAATCCTGCTCTGGAACGGGCTGCCGATCCGGGAGGCCATCCGCCGCAATGGTGAAAACGAATCCGGCAGTAATTCCGCCGCCCGCTTTGCCGTGGGCCTGCGCTCACTGACCATCCGTCCCCTGTCCATCAGCCTCCCGCCCGAGGAAGTCCATGTCTTTCTGGAATACCAGGATGAACAGGGGGTCAAGCATGAAATCCGTTTCGAATGGCTGACCCTGCAGGCCGGGGGGCGCACCACGGCAGAATCCGGGACCGGAATAGCGACACCGGCCAGCGCGGCAGACAGCTCCATCATGCTCGACATCTGGCCGGATGCCCGGACCCTGTACCAGCAGTCCCTGATGGGGCAACACCTGCAGGCGCAGCAGATCAATGCCTGCCGCAAGCTTCTGTATGCCGCGGCAGAACCACCCCCCCCTGCCTTCAAAAACCTGCTGGAGACCAGCCAGCCGGAACTGATCCGGGCGGGCGTGCTGGATACGCCGGATGGTGAATACGGCTACCTGCGCCTGTACAGTTTCATGGTGGATGACCTGAGCGGCTACCTTGATGAGGTGAAAAAACTGCTGCAACAGTTACCGTCTGAAGGACTGGTACTGGACGTGCGCGGGAATGCCGGCGGCCTGATAACAGCAGCCGAGGGTCTGCTGCAACTGCTGACCCCGCATCCCATCGAGCCGGAAAAGGCCCAGTTCATCAGCACCCCGCTGATCCGCGAGCTCTGCCGCCGCAACTCCCCTTCCCCGCTGGTTCCCCGGATCAACTTCAGCGAATGGCTGCCATCCCTGACCCAGGCCCAGGTCAGCGGGGCCCTGTATTCCACTGCTCACAGCCTGACCAGTCACACCGAAGCCAATGCCATCGGCCAGGTCTATACCGGGCCGGTGGTGCTGATCACCGATGCCTATTGTTACAGTGCCACCGACATGCTTGCCGCCGGCTTCCGTGACCACAGGATCGGCAGCATTCTGGGAGCCAGCGACAACACCGGTGCCGGTGGTGCCAATGTCTGGCAGCACATGCTGCTGCGCATTCTGGCCCAGGTACCGGGCATGGAGGAAAGCGGCCTGTTGCAGGACACCTTCAAGGAACTGCCGCGCTTTGCCGATTTCCGTGTTTCCAGCCGTCGCATGCTGCGGGTCGGCACCCAGTCCGGTCTCCCCCTAGAGGATTTCGGGGTGGAGCCGGACAAACGCCATTACATGAGTCGGCGTGATGTGCTGGAAGGTAATACCGACCTGTTCCAGCATGCGGCCAAGCTGCTCAGCCAGCAACCGGTACACCGGCTTGAAGCCAGCTTTGATGCCCAGTCCTGTGAAGTTCACCTCAAAACCACCAATATCGACCGTCTGGACTGGTTCATCAACCAGCGCGCCGCCGGCTCCATCGACGTGACCGGTACTGAAGCCAGCATCAAGCCTGCCGTCATGCATGAAGAAAGCAGGCTTGTCATCCTCGCCTACCAGGACGGTGAGCTGGTGGCACACGCCCGCCTCAACCTGCAATGTGCGTGAAAATACACGCGGCACCGTGACACTGAAGGAATCCTCAATGACTGCCAGAACCACCATGACACCGGAAACCTGTGATACCGTCCCGACCGGGGTCCTGAGTGTCGAACAGGCCCGTGAACGCATTCTCGCCCCGCTCCGCCCCGTCAGCGGCACCGAGCGCCTGAACCTGCGTCAGGCCCTCGGACGCATACTGGCTGTCGAGGTACGTGCCGGCTTCGCCGTACCGTCCTACCGCAACGCCTCCATGGATGGTTATGCCTTCACCCATGCCGACCTGGCACACTCCCGCAGCCTGCAGCAGGTCGGCATTTCCTGGGCCGGCCAGCCGTATGCCGGCGTGCTCAAGACCGGTGAATGCGTACGCATCATGACCGGAGCCATGGTACCGGCACAGGCCGATACCGTGCAGATGCAGGAGAATGTCAGCATCGAAGGGATGCGCATCACCCTGACAGCCATTCCCGAACCGGGAGCCAACATCCGCCATCCCGGCGAAGACATGCAGGCGGGAGATAGGGTGCTGCAGGCCGGGCGCAAGCTGAATGCGGCTGATCTCGGGCTGCTGGCTTCGCTGGCCATCCCCGAGGTTGATGTGCTGCGCCGTCCGCGCGTGGCCTTCCTGTCCACGGGTGATGAACTGCAGGGCATCGGTCAGCCCCTGCAGCCCGGACAGCTCTACGACAGCAACCGTTATACCCTGCAGGCCATGCTGGAACAGCTCGGGGTCGAAACTTGTGATCTGGGCGTGGTACACGATGATCCGGAAGCAGTACGTGCTGCCTTTCTGGATGCAGCCAGCCGTGCCGACCTGCTGATCACCAGTGGTGGCGTCTCGGTCGGGGATGCCGATCATGTCACCAATACCCTGCGCGAAATCGGTACGGTCAGCTTCTGGCGCATGGCCATGAAACCGGGCAAACCGCTGGCACATGGAAACATCGGTGACTGCCTGTTCTTTGGCCTGCCCGGCAACCCGGTTTCCGTCATGGTCACCTTCCTGCTGTTCGTGCGCCCGGCCATCCTGACGCTCAGGGGCGAGCCCCTCACAGCCCTGCCGGAGTTCAGCGCCACCACCCTCACCCCCCTGTGCAAGGAGCCGGGACGCAAGGAGTACCAGCGCGGCATTCTGAGCCACAACCGGCAACAGGGCTATCAGGTCGGCAGTACCGGCAAACAGGAGTCCCACCTGCTGCGTTCCATGAGTCAGGCCAACTGCTTCATCGTACTGGAACGTGAAACCGGTGATCTGCCAGCCGGCACCCGAGTTCAGGTCATTCCGTTTGACGGGCTGCTGTAATCCGGCCCGCAGGTCCGGACACCTTCAGATATTGCACACCTCAAAACTGCGCCGGGCCATGAACTGTCCGCTGGCAGGCTGATAGCGGTAAATGGCATAACAACGTTCGACTCCACCATGACCGACATTCTGCAAGACGGCCAGATCGGCATAGCCATCGCGGTCATAATCCCCCACCTTGAAATACACCGGGTAATAATACCGGTACAGCCAGGGATAAATGCTGCCCAGGCGCACCGGCTGGCCACCCTCGACCTGTACCATGATCACGGTTTCACTCAGCCAGGCCCGCGCCTGCAATCCTGCCTGCACCGGAAAGCGGATTTCGTGCCCCCCGTCTGCGGCCCCCTGCCCGTCTGCAGGCAGGGGGCCGCCGGCCTCCAGTGCTGCAGTCCCGGCACAGGCAACCAGCCACAGCAGCAACTGACCGGACAGCAACATTTTTATCCCACTCATTATCTGACCTCCATGCCTTTGATTGCTAGTTTCAGAAATTCGTCTACCCTTTTATGCTAGGATGGGGCTGCAGGCATAAAATCTGCCTTCCAATAAAGCTCCCTGCACCTAGAGGCGACAACATGCGTTTGACCGGGCTGGCCTTGATTCTTCTCACCACCTTGCTGACTGCCTGTGGTGGCGGTGGCAATGGTGGCAACAATACCGATAATACCAATACGAATGGTGACAACACCCTGCCGGATGGCATTGGCCGGCTGGTCATCCCCGACCCACTGGACCCGGGTGCCCGCATTCCGCTCCGGGATATCACCTACCATATTACACCCGCAGTACAGCAGCGCAGCGACCTGACCGACAGTGATGGCCAGTTTGGCTTCCAGGATGCCGAAACCGTGACGTTCCATATCCTGGACAAGCAGTTCGGTCCGGTGACGGCAAAAGCACTCATTAATCATCAGGATCTGGCCCATGCCTTCTGTCTGGACTCCGAAACCCCGGTACGCTGCGAGGATGCAGTGGCCAAAAACCTGCAACGCACCCTCCTGAGTGCGGATGATGACCAGCACACGGATACCGGGATCAGGCTGATGCCGGAACTCAGCCGTTTTCCCGCCGGACTGGATGACTCCATCGACAGCTTTGAAGCCGCACTGGCCACACAGCTTGCTCCCTACGGTCGTCAGAGTGCCGCCCTGTTTTCGCCCTCACTCGGCATCAATCTGGAAGCACCACAGCCGGAGGCTGACGAGGTAGGCGGGCAGCCGGTCGCCTTCGTCGACCTGTTCCGCATTGCCCGTCCGTTCCGGGAGCTTTCCTGCACCGACATCGAATACGATGCCAACGGCTGGCCGACCCGGATTCCGGCATCCTGTGCCCGCCAGGACAGTCCGATCTTCAAGGTACCGGTTTATGCCACCACCCTGATGCTGCGTTATGTGCCTTACGGTGCCATTCCCACCGGCAAATATACCGTTCTGTATGATGGCATCGGCACCCTGCAATATTCCGGCATCGCCCAGAAAATCCCGGAAGAAAGCACATCCGGACACGATGTCATCGAAATCACGCCGGAGCTGATCCGCACCCGCAACCGTGCCGGACTGCGCCTGCAGCTCAAGGATACCGACAGCGGCGACCCGGTGCGCAATATCCGCATCATCATGCCCGGCGGCACCTGTGAGGGCAATCCGTTCATCCGGGTTGCCGACGAAAGCGCTTGCCCGGACGGGAGTTACCACAGCTTCGTGTCCCTGCTGGAACAGGATCGCAACCCTGTCGTCTTCAATCCGGATTACCTGCGTTTCCTTAAGGATTTCAAGGTTATCCGCACCATGAACTTCATGGAGGCCAGTCCGCGCAACCCCTGTTACACACTCACGGATGACGCTTATACCGAATGCCTGCTGCAGGCATTCACCTGGGACATGCGCGCCAGAATGGATCAGGCCAGCTGGGGGGGGTCAGCACGCACGCCACTGCTGGATCGTTACGGACGCGGTGTCCCGCCGGAAGTCATCATCCAGCTCGCCAATACCCTCAAACGTGATCCCTGGTTCAACATTCCCCACAATGCCACCGATGATTATGTAAAAAAGTTCGCCACCATGGTGCGTGATCAGCTGGACCCGACCCTGAAAGCCTATGTGGAATACACCAATGAACCCTGGAACGGCATTTTCTGGGGGGCATTGTATGTGCGTGAAAAAGGCAAGGCACTGGATGACAATCCCTACCGAGCCGGTTACAAGTATTACTCCCACCGTGCGGTGGAAATCTTCAACAGCTGGCATGATGTGTTCGGGGGGGCAGAGCGGCTGGTGCGCGTTCTCAACACCTTCCACCCGGATGAATACATGTCGCGCAACATGCTCAACTACGAGGGCAATGCCCAGTATGTGGATGCCATCGCCAGCGCCCCCTATTTCTATGCCTGCTGGGACCGCACCAACATCCGCTGTCAGGATGAGGCCAAAGTGCCCATGGTACTTAAGGATGCTCATTCCGTGGACGACATTTTCACCCTGATCGACAATGCGGATGACCCCTACGGCATCGACAGCACCATTGCCCAGATGAAAAATCAGGCCGACGCCGTCAAGGAACTCGGGGTCAGGTACCTGAGTTACGAGGGGGGGCAACACCTGATCATCCCGACTGAATACTGGGCCGACAAGGAAGTTCCCGTCAATATCAAAAACAGCCTGCTGGACCTGATCCGGGCTGCCAACCGCGACCCACGCATGGGCACACGCTATACCAAATTCCTCAATGGCTGGAAAAACAGTGGTGGTGAACTGTTCACACTCTATACCCTGCCCCAGACCTGGCATAAATTCGGCACCTTCGGGATCAAGGAACAGCTGGGACAGCCACGGCTGAATGCGCCCAAATACGATGCAGCGATGAAGTTTCAGGAGGCTCAGGGCAAGTGCTGGTGGGAAGGCTGCTGAGGCTCATGCTCCCCATCCGGGTTATTGGGTCCGGCACCGTTTGCAGGAATAATGGCAGCTCCCCGAACAGGCAGGAACCACCATGCAACTCGCCAGTGAAGACCAGCTGCGCCTGAATGTGCTGCTGGCCCAGCCCCTGGAAGCCCTGCGCATCAATGAAGGCAGCATGACCGTTCATGCCCTGACCCCCAGGGGTGAGGCGAAGGTCAGGCTCAATCCCACCGTGCGCGATGAACAATACCTGCGTTGGGTCCGGGAACTGATCTCCACCCGGATCACCGGCTCGCCGGGCGGTTATCCGGTCTTTCTGCAACGCTGGACCCGCATGGGCCAGAACACAACCCGGCTGGAGCAGTTGCTGCTGCTGGGGGAGCCAGAAGCCGTGGTGGCAGTGGTACACGCACCGAAACTGAGTGCTGAACTGGCACGCCGGGCCTGGTGGGCGGCTCCCACGCCGCATAATGCCAGAAGGCTGCTGGAAAAGCCGGCGGTGGTGAATTCAGCACTCGGACAGACACTGGCCGCCTTTCTGCTGGAATTTCTGCCATTCGAGGCAATTCCATCTGATATGGTGGATACCGTGCACCTTTGTCTGCAGGGTGAACTGATCAGCCCGGAGGAACAGGAGAAACTCTGGAACCGGGCCCGGCGCAAGAACCCGTTCTATGTCGGTTTTCTGCTGGCGGACAGCCGTACCATTCCCCTGAATGATCCGCCTCATCAGGCACACCCGGCGGTCTGCAGCGCGCTGGCCCCTGAACAGGCTGCCGGCAACCCCTTTGCCCATGCGTTCAGCATCGCCCTGTCAGCCGGTGGCCAGCGCTGGCTCCGGACCCTGCTGCTGGCACTGGAAAAACCGGCGGATCAGGAAGTGGTGATTGCCCTGTTTCAGGCGCTACAGAAACGCTTCAACCTGCCTTTTCCGGAATCCCGTGGCACGCGCGACATGGTACTGGCACAACAACGGGCTGCCGCCTGGAGCCGGGGGCAGGATGATCAGGGCCGGATATGCCCCACCGCCTTGCAGGCAGTGGGGCAGGCTTTGCCGGCAGGATTACAGCCCCTGCTGGAGGCCCAGCTGCTGCTGGCACAGATGGGGGAGGACAGTCTGGTACCGGTATTTGGCGGAAGTGATGCGGTGGGATCGGTGATGCGCCGGCATCTGGAGCCGTTGAGCCAGCCCATCAGTACCGCAGCAGCCTGTCTGCTGGGGACGGCCTGATGGGCTATGCCCGTCACAGGATCAGGAAAACCTTACTCGTCATTGTCACGCACAAAACGATAAACCACGGCTCCCAGAATACCACCGACAATCGGTGCAACCCAGAACAGCCACAGCTGCATCAGGTAGCCACCACCGGCAAACAGGGCAACTCCGGTACTGCGGGCCGGATTCACTGAAGTGTTGGTGACCGGGATGCTGACCAGATGAATCAGGGTCAGGCACAAACCAATGGCAATCGGCGCCATGCCGGTTGAAGCGCTGCCATGGGTGGAGCCCATGATCACGAACAGGAAAATGGCAGTCATGACGATTTCCGTGACCAGGGCGGACAGGAAGGAGTATTTGCCCGGCGACAGCTCGCCATAGCCATTGGATGCAAACCCGGCACTGACATCAAAACCGGCGGCACCACTGGCAATGATGTAAAGCACCCCACCGGCGAGAATGCCACCGATGACCTGAGCAATAATATAGGGGGGCAGTTCTTTGGCAGGGAAGCGCCCACCGGCCCACAGTCCGATGGAAACCGCCGGGTTAAGGTGAGCCCCGGAAATATGGCCGATGGCATAAGCCATGGTGAGGACAGTCAGGCCGAAAGCCAGTGCAACCCCCAACAACCCGATCCCCACCTCTGGAAAACCAGCAGCCAGCACGGCACTGCCACATCCCCCCAGAACAAGCCAGAAAGTACCGATCATTTCGGCAATATATTTCTTCATACAATTAACTTTGCCTTACTTGAAAAAAATATTTATAAAAAGACAGCATGTCTGCTGTTATTACATTGATTGATACAGCTGTTCACTCAGCATGAGCGGTATAAGTATAGTTGGTTAAAGCTTGCTTTTGGTTTACTGAAGGGAAGATATTTTTAAAAATTGTTCATACCATCCCCCAGCGTGTGATCCAGCCCCGACTTCCGCCCCGTCAGGCCGGCACCGATCCCCGCATGACGACAGGGATCGGACCCGGGGAAACTCAGTGCCCCAGAATCTGGCTCAGGAACAGCTGGGTACGCTCACTCTGCGGATGGTTGAAGAAGGACTCGGGCTCATTTTCCTCAATGATCTGGCCGGCATCCATGAAAATTACACGGTTGGCCACTTCACGCGCAAACCCCATCTCGTGGGTGACGCAGATCATGGTCATGCCCTCCTGCGCCAGCTCGATCATGACATCCAGCACTTCCTTGATCATCTCAGGATCCAGGGCTGAAGTCGGCTCGTCAAACAGCATCACTTTGGGAGCCATGCACAAGGCCCGTGCAATGGCCACCCGCTGCTGCTGGCCGCCGGAAAGCTGGCCCGGATACTTGCCGGCCTGATTCGGGATTTTGACCCGGTTCAGGTAGTTCATGGCAATTTCCTCGGCCTCCTTTTTGGCCATCTTGCGTACCCAGATCGGAGCCAGTGTACAGTTTTCCAGCACTGTCAGGTGCGGGAACAGGTTGAAATGCTGAAACACCATGCCGATCTCACGCCGGATGGTATCAATGTTCTTGAGGTCATTGGTCAATTCGATACCATCGACCTCAATCGTGCCCTGCTGGTGCTCTTCCAGACGGTTGATGCAGCGGATCATGGTGGATTTGCCGGAACCCGACGGGCCGCAGACCACAATGCGCTCGCCCTTGGAAACGTCCAGATTGATGTCACGCAGCACATGGAACTGACCATACCACTTCTGCATGTTCCGGATACGGATGACGGCTTCGTCACTGACATTCATTTCACTCATTTATCCATTCCTCGTGTCTAGCGCTTGTGTCCGGTATGCAGCTTCTTTTCCAGATGCACGGAATAACGTGACATGCTGAAACAGAATACCCAGAACGTGACGGCACAAACCAGATAACCAGTAGCAGATGTCACGGGTGTGGCCCAGGACGGATCGGTAAAACTGGACTGGACCATCCCCAACAGATCAAACAGGCCGATGATCAGCACCAGGGTGGTATCCTTGAACAGGCTGATGAAGGTATTGACGATACCGGGAATCACGATTTTCAGCGCCTGCGGCAGAATGATCATGCGCATGCTCTGGTTGTAGGACAGACCCAGTGCTGAAGCCCCTTCATACTGGCCTTTGGGAATGGCCTGCAACCCGCCACGAATGTTCTCGGCCATGTAGGCGGAGGAAAACAGCGCCACCCCGATCAGGGCCCGCAACAGCTTGTCGAAATCCGTACCTTCCGGCAGAAACAGCGGCAGCATGACCGAAGACATGAACAGGACGCTGATCAGCGGCACTCCGCGCCAGAACTCGATGAAGGTGATGGAGAGCACGCGAAACAGCGGCAGGCTGGAGCGGCGTCCCAGAGCCAGCACAATCCCCAGTGGCAGGGAGGCTACAATCCCGGTCAGGGCCACGACCAGCGTGACCAGCAGGCCGCCCCAGAAGTCGGTTGGCACCTTCTCCAGCCCGTAATCAATCGACATGAAAAACATCACGGCAGCAATGATCAGGAACAGCAGCCCGAGCAGACGGACCCCACCGCCAAAGGCAAGCAGTATCTCGCCCAGAACGCCACGCAACCCCAGATGCCCCGCCAGGGTCAGTACCACACCCGACACGGCCATGATCACCATGCCGGTCCGGCTCAGGCCGGCATGCCCTCCGGTCAGCAGGATCAGGGCAGCCAGCGGAAAGACCGACAGCATCAGCAGGGCAATAAAACGCCGTCCCGGTGCCTTGTCGATAATGATCCAGCCCAGACCGGCAGCCAGCAGGGCGAAGATCAGGTTGGGCCGCCACAGTTCACTTTCCGGATAACGTCCGTAGATAAACAGCTTGACCTTGGCCTGAACATAAGGCCAGCAGGCCCCGACTTCACCCGTAGCCACGCCGCCCTGTTCCGCCGTGGTACAGACACCGCGTTTAAGCCCTTCAGGGTCACTCCAGACCGCCTTGATGAAAGCGAAATCAATGATGCCCCACAGGGCGCTGAGGCCATAGTAAAGCAGCAGCAGCGTCAGCAGCCCCATCAGCACTGAGCGTATCCCCGCCCCCGGACTACTGAAGTCATTCATGGTGGACAGAACATGCCTGCGCATCCAGCCGGCAATCCCGGTATCGGATACGGGAGGTGGCAGAAGCGGTGCGTCTTCGGTACGCAGATAGGAAGCGTTTGCCATGCCTTGTTACCTCTCGACCAGACGGATGCGGGCGTTGAACCAGTTCATGAACAAGGATGTCAGCAGGCTCAGGATCAGGTACAGCATCATCATCATGAAGATCATCTCGATTTCCTGACCAATCTGGTTCAGGGCCGTACCGGCAAAGACCGATACGATGTCGGGATAGGCGATGGCAACGGCCAGTGAGGAGTTCTTGGTCAGATTCAGGAACTGCGAGGTCAGGGGCGGCACAATCACGCGCAGGGCCTGCGGAATGATGATCAGCCGCTGAGCCATGCCACCGCTCAGGCCCAGGGCCTGACTGGCCTCCGTCTGCCCGTGTGGTACTGCCAGAATGCCGGCACGCACGATTTCCGCTATAAAGGAGGCGGTATACAGGGACAGGGCCAGCCACAAACCGATAAACTCCGGCTTCAGTACCATCCCGGCATCCGCCTGATACCCACGCCTCAGAATCGGGCCATCTTCCTTGAAGACCGGCAGTTCCCAGCTCAGGGGGCTGCCCTGCACCAGAAATACGACCAGGGGAATGCCGATCAGCAACAGCAGGTAGACCGGGAGGGTCGGCGGCCTGCGCCCGGTGGCAAACTGTCTGGCGGTGGCAAAACGGGCATACAGCCAACATCCGGCCACTCCCAGCACAAACGCCAGCGCCACATAGCCGAAGCCCTGTTCAAAAACGGGAGCCGGCAGATACAGGCCGGACTTGTTGATCCCGCCCAGTCCCCCGAACAGGGACCAGCGCTCGCGTAGTTCGGGTACGGCACGCAAGGCAAAGAAATACCAGAAAAACAGCTGCAGCAGTAACGGGATGTTACGGAATATTTCCACATAAACAGTGGCTACCGCGCTGAAAATCCGGTTCCTGGACAGGCGCATGACTCCGATCAGAAAACCCAGCAGGGTGGCGGCAATAATGCCCAGTATCGCCACGGTGATGGTGTTGATGGCACCGACCCAGAATACATCCAGATAGGTGGACACACCGGGGGCATAGTCCATCAGACGCACACCCGGTGAATCCAGGATTTCAAAACCGGCACGCTGGCTCAGGAAGTCAAAACCGGACTTTTTGTCCAGCCGCTGCAGGTTGCTGACCGTGTTGTAGATGATCCAGCTGAAAAAACCCAGCAGGCCCAGCAGCACCAGCGCCTGGAACAGCCAGCCCCGCCAGGTACTGTTATACAGAAGTTTGTTGATAATGGATTGTTGTCTGACCGTATCTTCTTGCATGGCGGAAACACCGGTTTTGTGTGAAGAGGCAGAAACGGGAGCAGAAAGCTGCTGCCGGACAGCCCATTCTGTGCCGGCAGCAGGAAAAGGACTTACCTGACCGGTGGTGCGTACTGGATGCCACCCTCGGTCCAGAGGGCATTGACCCCGCGCTCCAGTTTCAGCGGGGTATCCGGTCCGACGTTACGGTCATAGATTTCACCGTAGTTGCCGACCAGCTTCACGATGTTATAGGCCCAGTCATTCCCCAGGCCGATGCCTTCACCGAACTTGCTGTCATCCTTGCCCAGAAAGCGCTTGATTTCGGGGTTCTCCGAGTTGGCCATTTCATCCACATTCGCGGACGTGATACCGAACTCCTCGGCATTCAGCAGGGCATAATAGACCCAGCGGCCAATGTTGAACCACTGATCATCCCCCTGACGCACGACCGGACCCAGCGGTTCCTTGGAGATGATTTCCGGCAGGACCATATGGTCATCCGGATTGGCCAGCTTCAGGCGTTCCGCAGCCACCCCGGAACGGTCCGTGGTGTAGACATCACAGCGCCCGGCCCCGTAAGCCGCAATCACTTCATCCGACTTTTCAAATGCCACCAGCTCAAAGCCCATATTATGGGTTTTGAAATAATCGGTGATGTTGAGTTCAGTGGTGGTACCGGTATTGACACAGATCTTGGCCCCGTCCAGCTCCTTGGCCGAGGTGGCTCCCAGGGACTTGGGCACCATCATGCCCTGACCGTCATAATAGGTGACACCCACAAAATTCAGCCCCAGCTGGGTATCGCGGGTCATGCTCCAGGTGGTATTCCGGGACAGCACATCAATCTCGCCCGAGGACAGGGCGGTAAAGCGCTCCTTGGCCGACAGGGGGGTAAAACGGACTTTTTCGGCATCCCCGAAAATGGCGGCAGCCAGTGCACGGCAGTAATCCACATCCAGTCCGGTCCAGTTTCCCTTGTCATCCGGATTGGAAAATCCCGGCAGGCCCTGACTCACACCACATTGAAGGTAGCCCTTCTCCTTGATCGTCTCCAGCGTGGTTGCGGCCTGCGCAGAAGCGGTGCACGCAACGACAGCCAACCCCAACAGAACTTTTTTGAATTTCATTCTTGACTCTCCAATAAAATAGACGGACAGACGCACCCCTCTGAAAAAACAGAGCTGAGGTTAAGCTACCTCAAGGCCAATCCAGTCTACAAAGAGCCGATGCAGCTGGTCAAGTCAAGACTTGACAGAAAAACCATACACCCTCCCGATGCCCCCCTCTTCAGGAATTATTTTAATATCATCCAGATAAGTGACCGCATACCAGTTTCCTTCCATTTTCACCGGACCTCGCTGCATGCCGACCACTACATTCCGGCACTGCCTTTCCCTGGTGCATACCGGTCAGGAAAAGTGCAGGCTGCCACCTGGCAGCAACAGCCCCGAAGCACCGAAATACAATAATTTTTATCAAAAAATATTGAAATATAGGGTGAAAAAGCCTTTTCCGGCTGTCAGGAACACGGCGCGGTGAGCCAGATATCCGGGCAGGCAGCCATGCACAAACCCAGGGCACCTGCCGTCGATGACATCCGGACAGAAATACCGGAAGTCCGCCATGAAGGCATCGATAAACCAGCAATTTTCATGCGATCAAACCGGTTCCGGAATTTTTCCACCCGACAGGGGAGGCAGCTGGCATTCATCAAATACCCGGTACCTGCACTGCTGGCAACGCCCATGATCCAGTGCCACCGTGGTGATCTTGTGAATGGCCTCCTTTTTTTCATCGAAGAAATACTGCACACCGACATGCTCATCAAAGTGTACCCGGTGGATAAAATCGTTGACCTTGGGCTTGAATTCGGCAAAGTACAGTCCTCCCCCCTTCTCCCGCAGCCGGTCGGACTCCTGCTCCAGCATCTCTGCCCCGGTCAGGTCGATGAAGTTGACACCGGTCCCTACAATCAGGATATGCCTGATCTGCTGCTTTTCACTGATGTAATTCAGCTGCGACTGGATATGGTTGGAAGAGCCGAAATAGATCGACATATCGATGCGGATGATCTTGAATTGCGGGCACTCCTGTAAATGATCCGCCTCACATTCCCGCACCAGCGAACGCTTGCCGCTGTCCGGATCACGATCCGGTGCCAGACTGACCACATCCGGGATGGAGGTCCGGGCCAGGAACAGCACCAGGGACAGCAGCACGCCGAAGTAGATCGCAAACTCCAGGTCAAAAAACAGGGTGGCAAAAAAGGTGGTCAGCAGAATGCTGGTTTCGGCCTTGCTGGTTTCCAGCACTTTCCGGATATTGGAAAAATTAATCAGGTTCCAGGCAACCAGCAGAATGATACCACCCATGGCCGCAATCGGCAGGTAGGCGGTCAGCGGCGCCACCAGCAAAATGATCAAGGCCAGCAGTATGGCAGCGAAAATGGCTGACATCGGGGTTCTGGCTCCGGAGGTGTAATTCACTCCAGAGCGGGTAAAGGAGCCGGAACCGGCGTAGCTGGAGAAAAAACTGCCCACCACATTGGATAATCCCTGACCGAAAAACTCCTGATTGCCATCAATGCGCTGGTGAGATTTGGCAGCGATGGCACGGCTGATGGATACCGCCTCGATCAGGCCCAGCAGGGCAACGGCAAAAGCCTGCGGAGCCAGCATGCGAATCGTGCTCAGGGAAAAGTCGGGGTGGGACAGCGGCGGCAGGTGCGCCGGTATCTCGCCCACATAGCTGATGCCGCGCTCCTCGCCTCCCAGCAGTAACGATACGCTCCCCCCGACAATCAGCCCCAGCAACATGTTGGGAATGCGCGGCAGAAGCTTTTTGAGGACAAAAGCAGTCACCAGCGTGATCATGGCAACGGAAAGCACGAACAGATTGGCATTGGGCAGCTCGCGCAGGATCACCAGCCAGGTATGCAGAAAGGAATCACCGCGCGGGACATTGATCCCGAGCACATACTTGATCTGGCTGGTGGCAATCAGAATCGCAGCACCGGCGGTAAACCCCACCACCACGGTATGCGATACAAAATTAACCAAAACCCCCATGCGTGCCAGGGCGAAACCCAGCTGATACACGCCCGCCAGAAAGGTCATGGTCAATGCCAGCTGAATATAGGCCGGCGACCCCGGCTCGGCGTGGTTGCTCAGGGCGGAAAACACCACAATGGAAATGGCCGTCGTCGGGCCGGAAATCAGGTGCAGGGAAGAGCCGAACAGAGCCGCCACAATCGGTGTCACCATCGCGGTATACAGGCCGTATTCGGGTGGCAGGCCGGCAATGGTGGCGAAAGCCACACCCTGGGGCAGCACGATGACAGCACCGGTCAAACCGGCCAGCAGATCAGCCTTGAGGGTGCTGCGGTTAATCAGCCGGAACCAGTCTACAAAGGGAAACAGAAAATGGATTAGCGAATTCATGGATGCTTGGGAAATCGGTTTTTATTGCGAGTAAGACGGCTGATTTATCATCAGCATGCGCTTATTTGCTTATTTATACAGGGAAGCCCGGCAAAAAGCAGCCGCTTTATCCGCATTTCCCCCAAACGGGATAGTAGCAGACAGGAACTGACTACAACCGGAATATATCCTGGAATACATCCATCCCCCAAAACCGGAAATTCTGCTGGCCAGCCGCACGGTTTTGTCCTATAACAGCGCGGCTGTCTGCACGAGTACCTGAATGCCAAACCACGCCTTGCCGGATGAAGACCTGTTGAAGCGGCTTGCCGATACGCTGTATCAGCAGGGCTATCTTGCCCTGCCCGATGCCTTGCCACCACCACTGATCAGAACCCTGCAAAACCGGATACAGGCGCTTGACAATGCCGCCTTTCATCCCGCCGGTATCGGGCGCGAACAGGATTATCGCCACCTGAAACGGGTACGCAGTGACCGCATCCACTGGCTGGACAGCCATGACCCGGCCACCCGGAGCTACTTCGACTGGATGGAAGCCCTGCGTCTGGGCCTGAATCGCACCCTGTTTCTGGGCCTGTTTGATTATGAATGTCATTTTGCCTGGTATCCGCAGGGTGCACGTTATCAAACCCATCTGGATGCATTCCGGGGCAACAATAACCGCAGGCTCTCGACCGTGCTGTACCTGAACCCGGACTGGCAGACCGGGGACGGCGGCGAGCTGGTGATTCATGCGCCCCTGCCGGAACAGGCAGTCCGGCTGCCCGGACTGGCAACCCCGTCAGCCACGCCCGAACTGCTCCGTATTCAGCCACTGAATGCCACCCTGGTGCTGTTTCTCAGCGAGGTATTCCCGCACGAAGTACTGCCGGCTCACAAGCCACGCTACAGCATCACCGGCTGGTTCCGGGTCAATACTTCCAGTACCCGGCAGGCCGACCCGCCCGCCTGAGCACCAGAAAAATCAGGCTTATTTGCCAAACCTGACCTGGGCCCCCATATTCATGCCCATTGAATGTGAATGAATCAGACCGGAGCCTCCATGCCTGCCTTTGACACCGCCGAAGTCCTCAGTGTTCGACACTGGAACCAGCACCTGTTCAGTTTCCGTACCACCCGTGCCGACAGCCTGCGCTTCCGGAACGGCGAATTCATCATGATCGGTCTGGAAAACAATGAACGCCCTGTCATGCGTGCCTACAGCATCGCCAGTCCCAATCATGAGGAGTTTCTGGAGTTTTTCAGCATCAAGGTGCCCGACGGGCAGCTGACGTCCCGGCTGCAGAACCTGCAGGCAGGCAACCGCATTCTGATCAGCCGCAAACCGACCGGTACGCTGGTGGTGGATGATCTCAGACCGGGCAGGCACCTGTTCCTGCTCAGTACCGGTACCGGGCTGGCCCCCTTCCTGAGCATCGTGCAGGACCCGGAGATTTACGAACGCTTTGAGCGGGTGGTCCTGTTTCATGGCGTGCGTTTTCGCAATGACCTCGCCTATGAAGACTGGCTGCGTTACGAACTGCCCCGGCATGAATACCTAGGTGAAACCATCCGTAACCAGCTCAGCTATTATCCCAGCGTCACGCGTGAAGCTTACCCGAACCAGGGCCGTATTACCGACCTGATCCGCAACGGCCAGCTGTGCAGCGACCTGGGATTAGCGCCCCTGAACCCGCAGGCCGACCGTCTGATGCTGTGCGGCAGCCCGACCATGCTGGCGGATACCCGTGAACTGCTGGACAGCATGGGCTTTGAAGCCAGCCCCAAACGTGGCATGGCCGGTGACTACGTTATTGAGCGTGCGTTTGTGGAAAGCTGAATGCTTCGTTTTTCAGTATTACCCCGATGTTACGGTTAACATTACTTTAAATCGCTCACCCCAGGCAATACACTGAAAACCTGCTATTGATTCTCCTTGGGTGGTACAGACCATCCGGACCTGTTCAGGGTTCGGGTGGCCTGTCTTGTCTGCAGGGCTCAGTCGGCTCCGGATATCTGCTTCAGGTAGGCAACCAGCACCTTGATCTCGGTCGGGTTCAGGCGTGATGACCAGGCAGGCATCTGCCGCTGAATCCCGTTGGCAATCACGCTTTTGACCGCTGCCAGATTCTTTTCCTCCGACTGGCGCGGTGATACATTGGCCACCGTCCAGATCTTGTCAGTCAGATTGGCTGCGCCCTGGGAATACATGCCGGTGGCATCCTTGGTATGGCAGTAATAACACCCGCCGGTCTCCCCCTTGAAAATCAGCTCTCCCTGGGAAGCCTTGACAGGATCAGCCGCCAGCCCGGACAGGCCCAGAACATAATTGGCCACATCGTCGAGCTGCTGATCATTAAAGGTCTCCCGGAATGCGGGCATGAAACCATGGCGTCCATTGACAATGGTGTACTCAATCTGTTCAGGCGAATTCCCCCACAACCAGTCATCGTCGACCAGATTGGGGAACAGGCCCGGTACCCCCTGCCCCCCCGACTGGTGGCAGGCAGCACAGTAATCCCCGAAAATTCCTTTGCCATAGGAACGCACAAATGCACTCATGTCGGTATTTTCCACAATCTGCTCATACGGAGCCGCAGCCACCTTGGCCAGATACTCTTTCTGACGCATGGCGGTGGAACCCGTCTGCAACTCATTGGCCAGCAGGGCGCGGGTATTCCAGTGTGTGGTTTTCTCCTCACCGGCATCCGTCTTGTAGCTGATGGAATTACCTATGCCTTTGGTATAGGTGCCAAAAAACGGCCAGGATGGATAGATGACCCAGTACACAAACGCAAACACGAACGTGGCATAGAACGTCCACAACCACCAGCGTGGCAGCGGATTGTTGAACTCCTGCAAGTCGTCATCCCATACATGCCCGGTCGTTTCTGCACCAGTCAGCGGATCTTTTACGGGTTTTGCCATAACTCATTTTCCTGCTTGTTGCTCTTGCCGCCCGGCAGCGGCAGCGTTATCACTGCTGTCAGCCGATGGCTGTTCTTCCTCGTCCAGAAACGGAACATAACGGTAGGACTCCAGCCGTTCACTACGCTCACGGCTGGCGTACACGTACAGCAGAATACCGATAAAGGTGGAAAAAAAGATCAGCAGGGCCAGCACTTTACTGTTCCCCATGTCCGCCACCCATAACCAGCCCTGTACCAGCATGTCCATGCTCATGTCTCCGCTTCAGCGTGCCTGGATGAAATGGTCTTCATCAAACTTCTTGAAGTCCACCAGGGTACCCAGCATCTGCAGGTAAGCCACCAGGGCGTCCATTTCGGTCAGGTGAGCGGGATCACCGTCATAGTTGCCTGTTTCCGCCTGGGCAACCAGATTGGCTTCAGCCTGATTGATATCAAGCAGGGGAGCCACATCAGGGCCGAAGGTTTCCAGATTACCCACCACCGGTGTTCCCTCTTCCGTTGTTCCCCCCTCGTATTCCAGCCGGCTCAGGGAGTAAGGCACCCCGACCCGCTTCAGGGCCAGCATGCGCTCCTGAATGTCGGCATATCGGAGGGGCTGCTCCAGCAGCCACGGATAGTTGGGCATGATCGACTCCGGCACCACCGAACGTGGTGCCTTCAGGTGCGCCACATGCCACTCGTTCGAGTACTTGCCACCGACACGGGCCAGGTCGGGGCCGGTCCGTTTGGAGCCCCACTGGAACGGATGATCGTATCTGGACTCCGCAGCCAGTGAGTAATGACCGTAACGCAGATCCTCATCCCGGAACGGACGGATCATCTGGGAATGGCAGGTATAACAGCCCTCCCTGAGGTAGATGTCGCGCCCGCGCAGCTCCAGCGGGGTATAGGGACGCACCATTTCCAGACCGGTCTCGGGATCATTCACCTGCTCCACCGTGTCATCAATGTAATGCAGGGGCACAACCTCGACCAGACCACCAATACTGATGGCCACCAGAGTCAGAATCACCAGCAGTGCCGAACTGGTCTCAACGCTTTCGTGCTTGAACATGTACCGTCTCTCCTCAGGCTGTCCGTGCTGAATCAGTATCAGCAACCCGCGTTTTTGCGGCAGCTGCCTGCTCCTGATGTGCCTGCCGGATGGTCATCCAGACATTCCAGCCCATGATGAGCATGCCAGTGACAAAGAACAGTCCACCAACAGCACGGGTCACATACGGAATGTGCATGAAGGTCACGGTTTCAATGAAGGTGTAGGCCAGATTGCCGTACTCATCAAAGGCACGCAGCATCAGGCCCTGACCGATACCGGCAATCCACATGGCCGTGATGTAAAGGATGATGCCCAGGGTCGCCAGGAAGAAATGCACGAAGACCAGCCGCTGACTGTAAAGCCGGGTGTTCCAGAGCTTCGGGATCAGGTGGTAGAACGAGCCGATGGAAATCAGCGCCACCCAGCCCAGTGCACCGGAATGGACGTGCCCGACAGTCCAGTCGGTATAATGCGACAGGGCATTGACACTCTTGAGGGACATCATCGGACCTTCAAAGGTGGACATGCCGTAAAAGGACAGGGCCGTGATCATGAACATCATGATCGGATCGGTACGCAGCTTGTCCCAGGCACCGGACAGGGTCATGATGCCATTGATCATGCCGCCCCAG
>JAGRJD010000184.1 GCA_020442915.1 Thiothrix sp.
AGGCCTTGTACATGCTCACATCCCGGACCCAGGGATGGCCTTCCAGCGTTGTTTCCAGCCGGGCCGCATCCAGCAGGTAAAGATTGGTATCCACCCATGGTGCAGCCAGTGCCTCCAGCTCGGCTCTGGAGACATATTCAAACCTGCCCTGCCAGTCAATCTGGTTAATGGTCAGGCTTTCCGGCTTGTTGATCCAGGCCGTCACCCACAGCAAGGCCCCTGCGACAACCATCAGTGCCGCCACATAACTCATCCGGTTCCAGGTTGCCTGAGACAGGTCAAGCCGCCGGGGCTCACCGCGCACAACCTTTCTGCGCACAGTCCCCCGCCGCACCGGCGGTGTCCGCCTGCTGGCCATTCCGGGTTTTACGGCCTTGCGCCCTGCCATTACAACGTTGTCTCCAGAATCCGGACCACCAGCTGACTGAAGCTCAATCCCACGGCAGCGGCGGCCTTGGGTACCAGGCTGTGATCGGTCATGCCCGGATTGGTATTTACCTCAATCAGCCAGCTGCGCCCATCTTCACCACGCATCAGGTCCACCCGACCCCAGCCATGCCCGTTAACGACCTGGAACGCCTGCAATGCCAGCTGCTGCATGTCCTGCTCCTGTGAAGGTTCCAGCCCGCAGGGGCAGATGTAAGCCGTACTGTCCGAAATGTATTTGGCCTCATAATCATAAATCTCCCCTTCCGGCTCAATCCGGATCAGGGGCAAGGCACCACCGTCCAGGATACCGGCGGTGTACTCCTTGCCGATGATCCACTGCTCGGCAATCACCACCGGGTCATGGGCCGCAGCCAGCTCATAGGCGGCTTTCAGCCTGCCGGCCACCTTGACCTTGCTGATACCGACGGTGGAGCCTTCCCGCACCGGCTTGACCGCCAATGGCAGATCCAGCTCGGCCACCACGGCATCAAAATCGGTCTCGGCGGTCAGTACCCGGTATTTTGGTGTCGGCAACCCGGCGCCTTCCCAGATCCGCTTGGTTGCCAGCTTGTCCATGCACAGGGCTGAAGCCATGACACCGCAGCCGGTATAGGGCAATCCCAGCAACTCCAGTGCCCCCTGCAGCACACCGTCTTCACCACCACGCCCGTGCAGGATGTTGAAAACGCGATCAAAATTCCCGTGCTGCAGCACCGTCAGAATGTCCGGCCCCACATCCACCCCGTGCGCATCCACCCCGGCCTCCTGCAGGCCGCGCAGGACCGCCGCACCGCTTTTCAGGGAGACCTCCCGCTCGGCATTACGCCCGCCATACAGAACGGCTACCCGCCCAAAACGCTCCATTCCCGGACTCATGCCCGCTCTCCCTGATTTTTTATGGACAACTCTTCCGCCAAGACCGATGCCAAAGCACCCACACTGCCGGCACCCTGGGTCAGCACCACATCCCCATCCTGCAGGATATTACGCAGGACTGCCGGCACATCCTCGATTTCAGAGACAAAGATCGGGTCGACCTGGCCCCGCATCCGGATCGCCCGCGCCAGTGCCCGCCCATCCGCTCCCGGAATCGGCTGCTCGCTGGCCGCATACACATCGGTCAGCACCAGCACATCCACTTCGGATAATACCTGAGCAAAATTTTCAAACAGATCACGGGTCCGGGTGTAACGGTGTGGCTGAAAAACCTCAACCAGCCGTCGCTGCGGCCAGGCGTTGCGTGCGGCCCGCAGGGTAGCCTGCATCTCGGTCGGATGGTGGCCGTAATCATCCACCAGCAAGGCCTTGCCACGTCCGAAATTCACCTCACCCTGAAGCTGGAAACGCCGCCCGATACCCTGAAACTCATGCAGCGCCTTGAGAATGGCTGCATCCGGAATATCCAGTTCAGAAGCAACTGCAATCGCTGCCAGCGCATTCAGCACGTTGTGCACACCCGGCAGGTTCAGGTTGACATCCAGGCGCCGGCCATCCCGGAACTCGACCGTGAAGTGGCTTTGCGAACCGTCATAACGCACATTGCTGGCCCGGATATCGGCAGGCTGCTCGATCCCGTAGGTGATGATCGGGCGGTTGACCGCTTCGATGATGGAACGCACATGGGCATCATCCAGGCACAGTACTGCCAGCCCATAAAACGGCAGGTTATGCAGAAAATCGACAAAAGTGCTTTTCAGGCGGTTGAAATCACCGTCATAGGTGGAAAGGTGATCATCATCGATATTGGTGACAATCGAAATCATGGGTTGCAGGTGCAGAAAGGAAGCATCGCTCTCATCCGCCTCGGCCACCAGATACTCGCCGGAACCCAGCTTGGAATTACGCGCCGAACTCAGCAGCTTGCCACCAATGACATAAGTCGGGTCCAGCCCGCCTTCCACCAGCAGGCTGGTTACCAGACTGGTGGTCGTGGTTTTGCCGTGGGTACCGGCAATGGCGATTCCATGCCGGAAACGCATCAGCTCGGCCAGCATTTCAGCCCGCTTGATAATCGGAATACGCTGTTCCCGTGCCGCCTGCAGTTCGGGATTGGCCGGATTGATGGCCGTGGAGACCACCACCACATCCGCACCACTGACATGTTCGGCCTGATGGCCCTTATACACCGTCACGCCCTGTTCTCTCAGGCGCTCGGTCATGGTATTGTCCGCCAGGTCGGAGCCACTCACCCGATAACCCAGATTGGCGACAACCTCGGCAATCCCCCCCATACCGGCCCCACCAATGCCGACAAAGTGCAGTTGCTGGATGCGCTTTCTGGCCAGATGGTCACTTCCGACTCTCATACTTTTCCCCTGTCAAACTCATAACCCGCATAGGCCGCACAAACAGACGCCACCGTGGCTGTTGCATCCGGCCGAGCCATTTCTCTGGCCCGTTGTCCCATCGCCAGCAGGCGTGCCCGGTCGGTACACAACTCCCGCAACACATCCGCCAGTTTTTCAGCACTCAGCCCGGCCTGAGGCAACAACAGGGCCGCCCCCGGATTGACCAGACAGGCCGCATTGGCAGTCTGGTGGTCATCCACGGCATACGGGTAAGGCACAAACACTGCTGCGAGCCCGGCAGCAGCGACTTCCGCCACCGTCAGTGCTCCGGCCCGGCAGATAATAAGGTCGGCCCATCCATAGGCCTCAGCCATGTCCGTTATGAAAGCGGTCACGTCAGCCGTTACGGCGGACGTTTTGTAAGCTGCTGCTGCCGCATCAATATTGCGGCTGCCTGCCTGATGCCGCACCTGGGGGCGCTCGCCGGGTGCAAGCAGTGCCAGTGCACCGGGTACGGTTTCATTCAGGGCGGCAGCTCCCAGGCTGCCACCTATCACCAGCAGGCGCACCGGCCCCTGACGGTCTGCGAGACGCAGCGCCGGTGCGGGCAATGCAGCAATATCATGACGCACCGGATTTCCCACCGCCTCAACCTTCGCGGCCTGCTTGAAGGTTCCGTCAAACCCTTCCAGCACCCGGCGGCTCAGCACTGACAGCAAGCGATTGGTCAGCCCGGCCACGGCGTTCTGCTCATGAATCACCAGCGGCCTGCCCATCAGCGCCCCGACAGCACCACCCGGGCCGGCGACAAACCCGCCCATGCCCAGAATGGCAGCCGGCCGGTGCCTGAGCATGATGGCCACCGACTGGAACAGCGCCATCACCAGCCGTACCGGAGCCAGCACCAGGGTCTGCCAGCCCTTGCCGCGCAGACCGGTCACATTCAGCCATGCCATGGCAATACCGGCCTCGGGAATCACGTGTGCCTCCAGCCCGGCACGGGTTCCCATCCACACCACGGGAATCCCCTGCTCCATCAGCGCACGGGCCACAGCCAGCCCCGGATAAACATGCCCGCCGGTTCCACCTGCCATGATCATGACCGGACGCCGCTCACTCATGCCGTCCTCCCGCCACCGGAAACCGCCTTGCGCGCCGCCATGCCCGTCGGCTTGCGTCGGCGCAGAGCGCCGCCGGGTCTGCCGAACAGATTCAGCTGGGTATCCCGGTGTACACGCATCAACAGTGCGACAGCCAGCATGGTAACCAGCAGGCTGCTGCCACCGTAACTCATCAGCGGCAGGGTCAGGCCCTTGGGGGGGAACAGGGCCAGATTCACACCAACATGCAACACGACCTGGAATCCCATCCAGAAACCGATACCATAAGCCACATAGGCACCGAAATGCTGACCCTGACGGTCGGCCTGAAATCCGATCACGAACGCGCGATACACCATCCAGCCAAACAGGGCCAGCACCACCAGCATACCGGCAAAACCGAACTCATCCGCCAGCACGGCAAAGATAAAATCATTGTGCGCTTCCGGCAGGTAAAACAGCTTCTGCACCCCGGCCCCCAGACCGTTGCCAAACCAGCCGCCATCACCAACAGACATCAGCGCATGGACGGTCTGATACCCCTTGCCCATTTCATAGCGCCAAGGGTCCCAGAAGGCTTCCAGACGTGCGCCCCGGTAGCCCATCATGGCCAGCGGCAGCATGACGGCCAGCGCGCCCAGCAGCAGGATGGCAAGCTGGCGCAGCGGCACCCCGCCCAGAAACAGCATGCTCAGCCCCACAGCAATCACAATCACGGTCGAACCGAAATCGGGCTCCAGAATCAGCAGTCCGCCGATCACACCGAGAACAGCCAGTGGAATCAACAGCGGCACAAAGGACTTCGGCTCCATCAGGCGCTTGCCATGCCGCACCAGATAGCCGGCCAGATACAGGACCATGATGAGTTTGGCCAGCTCGGAAACCTGAAGCGAGAAAAAGCCCAGATTCAACCAGCGCCGACTGCCCTTGACCTCAACCCCGACACCCGGCACCAGCACCAGCACCAGCAGCAGCAGCA
>JAGRJD010000006.1 GCA_020442915.1 Thiothrix sp.
GCGGAAAGCATCTCCAAGATCATCTGAACGCCGGAGCCGCCACCCGGACCACAGCCCCCTGCTGAAATGCGCCAACTGGTTTTGAACATGAACTGGAAAATCCGCCCATCAATCCTTGCTCCGGCCT
This sequence comes from Thiothrix sp., assembly GCA_020442915.1. Taxonomy (GTDB): domain Bacteria; phylum Pseudomonadota; class Gammaproteobacteria; order Thiotrichales; family Thiotrichaceae; genus Thiolinea. The sequence goes on from JAGRJD010000006.1 coordinate 128, forward strand.
GCAGCATGGCTGTGCTGCTGCTCCCGCTGGCGGCCTTGCAGGCTGAAACCATCACGATTCAGGCCAATGACACCCTGAGCGAGATCATTTCACGCCATTACCCCGGTCATCCGGAGCGGCGGGTACTAATGCAGGACATTCTGGCGCGCAACCCGGACGCCTTTCGCGGCAACATCAACAGCCTGATTGTCGGCAGGCCCCTGGTACTCCCGCCCGCTGACTACACATCGGTGTCTCCCGAATCCCGGCAGGCGCTGGAGCAGGTACAGCTGCAGCAGCAGCTGCGGGGCATGGAACAGCAGAAACAGGGGCTTGAGGATACGCTGCAGACCACCCGGTCACGGCTGCAGGGACAGCTGGATGCACTGCAGCAGGCCCATACCGGCCTGGCCCAGGAACAACAGACACTGCAGGCACAGAACAGCCGCCTGCAACAGGAAGCCGGCACCCTCAGGCAGGCCCTGGAATCCCTGCAGCAGTCCCGCAACCAGCTGGAACAGCAGCTCGAAACCCTGCGCATGGACAAGGGCAAGCTGGAAAACGGCGGCAACAACCTGCAGCTCCAGATAGGCGCCCTGCAGGATCAGCTGCAATTGCTGGAAGGCGATAAAAAACTGCAGGATGAGCAGGTCCGGAAGCTGGAGCAGGACAATGCAACCCTGGGCGGGGTCAAAACCCAGCTCGAAACACGGGTGGACAAGCTGGAGCAGGACAATGAGCACCTGACCAATGAAAACGGTGACCTGCGGATACAATTGGGGCAAAGTCAGCAGACCCTGGATGATTTCAACACACAGGCCGCCAATCTGCGCACCCAGCTGGCGGAGCTGAATACCCGCAATGCGGCGCTGCAGAATGACCTACAATTAAGCAGGCTGCAACCACAGGATGAAGTCGACATCAGTCCCGGACCTGCACGCCTCGGCACACTCTGGCCCTGGCTGCTGGCTCTGGTACTGCTGCCACTGGCCTGGCTGCTGGGACGACGCAGCCGCCCCGAACCCAAGCCGGTACCTGTGCCGGCATCCCCCCGGACTCCAACCCCCCGGCCTCCGGAACCCCTTCCTGCACCTCCCGCCGCTACGGCACCGGTACCCGCTGCTGCAGCTGTTACCACCACCCACCGTGAGCCCCATGCCCCTGACCGTGCGGAAGAACCCGTACCCCCCCTCCACCCCGTGAGCACACCGGTGCCAGCTACCACACAGCCTGCCACGCCGGACCATCCCGAGGCCGCCCTCAAGCTTGCTATTGCCCACGCTTATCTGGACCTGCGCAATGCCGAGGCCGCCCATGACATGCTGCAGGACATATTGAGCGAAGGCGGAAGCCGGCAGCAGCAGGAAGCCCGCGAAATTCTTTCATTCATCAACTGAATACCTGTCAGATACAGTTAATCAGCAACTCCTTCCCGGCCATCCCGCCCCGGATTCCGCTGGCGTGCCGATCCTCCTAGACTGCAATCCATCATGCATCACGCCCCGGTAGAATCCGGCCCTTTGCTTGCTTGCCCCCGAAATTGCGAGGAAAACTCCAGTATGCATATTTCTTGCCCAATACAGGAAATGAGTGTTCTATACTCGGAAAACCGTTCATTTGCGAGGGAATCCATCATGGCTGATACCAGCAAGCAGAATCACCAGACCTTCATGCCCCAGCTGAGCCTGCTCACCCTGAGCCTGGCCGGCGTACTCACCCTGTTCACGGTGGTGCTCAAACAGGGAAGCATTGAGACTTCCCTGATCCAGAGCGTGCGCAAGGCACTGGCCAACGCCGACCTGCCGGCTGTACAGATCCGCTTTGAAGGCCGGGATGGCATCCTGGAAGGGGAACTGGCCACCGCAGCCCAGACCGATGCCGTCATGGATGTCGCAGCTACTGTCACCGGGGTCCGGACCATCAGCAGCCGCCTGCAGATACTGCCACCGGATGCCGCCACCGCCCCGGAAAACATGGAGTCTCCGGCCCGGTTTGAGAGCGGTGTGTACGTCCCCTCCCGGAGCCATACCCTGGAAATGATCGACCTGTCGGGCGTGCACTTTGCTCCTGCCACCTCCGATCTGGTACCGGAGTCCCTGACCATACTGGACAACTTTCTCAGGGCATTGCAGGACTTTCCGGGTGTGACCATCGAAATCGCGGTTCATACCGACAGTCAGGGCAGCCCACTGGGCCAGCTGACAGCCTCCCGGGAGCGGGCCGAAGCCCTGAAGCAGTATTTCATCAGCCGGGGCATTCCCCGGCAACAGCTGGTGGCCAGCGGCTATGGCTCCACCAGACCCCTTGTCAACACCACCCCTGGTCAGGATCAGAGCCGGAACCAGCGGGTGGAAATCACGGTACTCAAGGAGTAAGGTCATGGATCTGCCTGTGCCCCCGGTTACGTTCTCAACCCTGGCCAGCCTCCTGTTCGGACTGCTGGCCGGCATGGTGCTGGCCCACTACCAGCGCCGGACACAGGCAAGCCACCTGCGCCTTGCCAATGCCGAGCTGCGGCACCAGTACCATCTGCTGCTGGATGAAACAGCCGGCCTGAAAGATGAAATCAAGGTACTCAGCCGCCAGAATGCCGAGCCCCGCCCCCTGCAACCGGCAGAAGCAATCAGGCTGGAGTCCGCCCTCGGCCCGGAACCGGCCCATGACACCTACCTGAGAATCAGGAAACAGCTGGAACGGGCACGTAAAACCATCGAAAGGCTGAAAGGGGAACTTGACCTGCGCATGCACCAGCTGCAGGCGCTGGAACAGGCCAGACAACAGTTGAAACAGCGTCTGGAGCGGATGCAGGCCCTGCCGGCACCGAGCCGCATCACCAGACTGCCAACGCCCTCATCCCGTCGCCCCGGACAGATCAGCGGACACGATGACCTGCAGAAGATCGAGGGCATCAGCCCGGATACGGCCCGCAAACTGCAGAATCTCGGCTTTGTCAGTTACCGCCAACTGGCTGAATGTGGCAACGGTGAGTTTCGCCAGATCCAGAAGCTGCTTCGCCTGCCCGATCCACGGATCATGCTGGCATGGAAAAAGGGCGCCTACCTGCTGCACCAGGCCAAATACGTCAGCCCGACGCCGGTACAGCACCCTGAGCAACGTCGTACCGGTACCGGCTGAATCGGTACTGCAACACGTTTCTATGTCAGCCCGAACAGACGCCGGGCATTGGCCGTTGTAATTTCCGCCACTTGCAGGGAACTGGTATCCCGCAGGCGGGCCAGTTCGGCAGCAATCACCGGCAGACGGGTCGGATCATTGCGTTTTCCACGCCAGCCACTGTCTGGCTGGTCCGGGGCATCGGTTTCCAGCAGCAGGCACTCATCCGGCAGGCCCGCAACAATCCGGCGCAGACGCCGGGCGCGTTCATAAGTGATGGTTCCCCCAATCCCGAGCATGAACCCCATGCCGACCAGTTGATCCGCCTGCTGCTGACTGCCGGCAAAACTGTGGATCACGCCGCGCAGGCCCCCGGTCTGACGCAGGTATTTGAGCACATGATCAACCGAGCGGCGTGCATGAATAATCAGGGGCAGATCAAAATCACGGGCCAGTCGCAGCTGCGCCACAAACAGTACAAGCTGGCGTTCGACATCCAGCCCAGGCAGGAAATAATCCAGACCGCATTCACCGACAGCCACTGGCTGGTATACTCGCAGCCAGTGTTCCAGTTCCTGGAGATGGGTATCTGCATGCTGATCCAGATACACGGGATGCAGGCCGTAACTGGCATGAAAACGGGAGGAGGTCGTGGCAAAACGGCGAATGGCGTCCCAGTTGGAACGGGCGACAGCCGGAAATACCAGATCAGTGACGCCCAGCCTGAGCATTGCCGCCACCAGCTGCTCCCGGTCCGGATCAAAATCCGGTGCATCAAAATGGCAATGGCTGTCAATCAGGCGCATGGCAGATCAATACCTACAGCTTTATCAGGGCTTCCCAAGGTAGCATAATCAGACTGGCAAGCAACAACATGAAAAGTACCACGGGAAATACCATGACCACCGACACCCGCCCCCCGGTCCGGCTGCTGCAGATCAGCGACCTGCACTGCTTCGCCGATGATGACAGCCCCCTGTTCTGGTCCAGCCTGCCAGTACAGCCCAACCGCCAGCTCAGCCGTCTGCTGACACACCTGCAGCAGCTGCCGACGGCTTATGATGCCCTGGTCATCAGCGGTGACCTGGTGCAGGAGGAAACTGCAGCCACCTATGAGCGGTTGGGACAACTACTGGAAGGCATCAGGCTGCCTGTTTATGTCCTGCCCGGTAACCATGACGTACCGCCACTGATGCGCGCACACCTGCATAATGCCACCGGCCAGCTGCATTACCAGCCACAGGCCAGGATCGGCAGCTGGCAGCTGCTGTTTCTGGACACCAGCAAACCCGGCCATCCGAACGGGCATCTGGAACCGGAAAAACTGGCATTGCTGACGCGGCAGCTGGTCGCCGGGCAGGATCCCACCCTGATTTTCATGCACCATCATCCGGTACCCATCAGCAGCCCCTGGATGGATCATGTGGGCCTGCAGCAGACTGAGCCATTCTGGCAGCTGCTGGCACACTACCCCCAGGTCAGGGCCATCGGCTTCGGACATATTCACAATGCGTTTGAAACCCGTATCGAAACAGCTCCCGGCATTTCGGTACAGGTCTGCGGAACCCCGGCCAGCTGTGTCCAGCTGGGGCATGAAACAGAAAAAATGACAGTCCTTCATACCCGACCGGGCTGGCGGGAATGGGTATTGAGCGCTGATGGATCAGTATTGACGCAGACGCATTACCTGCCCTCAGGCAGCGAATAGCGCAATTCGATCAACGCACGGGGCCAAGCTCCGTATCGTCGTCACTCGTGTCGGCTGAGGGGTTCCGGATAGCCTGCTTCAGGCTTTCCGCCACTGCGGTAAACGCCCGCCGGTGTTCCTGCATGACATGGCTCAGGGCCCTGTTGAAAAAACCGGGATTTTGTTCTCCTCCGCGCTCCTGCAATGGCGGCGACGGGATTGCTGCGGTGGATTGGTGCCCTGTGCAGGCAGTGGTCGGACTGTTCATGTGCATCCCCTTATTCAATCAGAAAAAGCGCACCCTGACGCTTAACTCCCTATTTTCAGCGGGAAGGTGCCCATCCGGTTTACAGATTCCGGATAACTGGCGGATTTTCGCTGATTACGCTATTGCCTGCCTTGGTACCCCCACCGGTTTGACAGCCTGCATCGAACAGCGTAACGTCCTGTCCCGGTTCAGGTGCACCCCAAGGGTGTGAAACGGGAAGACTGGTGCGCAATTCTGCAATTCCAGCGCTGCCCCCGCAACGGTAAGTGATGGCGGTCTGACATGAAAGCCACTGTGCTCGGCACGGGAAGGCGTCAGGCCGCAAGGCACAAGCCCGGAGACCGGCCTGACCAGACACGGCAGCCCACAGCGCTGCCATTGCTTTCCAATCTGCGCGGTGGGCGCATTACAGGATTTCCATCATGAAAACCCCGCTTTATCCTGCGGCTGCAGCCGCTTTGGGCACCTGCCTGCTTTACCTGCCCCTGACCTTTTTACAGGCTGCCGAATCCGGGCCTGAAACAGCGCCAGCCAGCGACCGGCAGGAAGCGCTTGAAATTGTCATTACCGCAGGGCGCAAGCCCCAGAGTACCCGCGAAACCCTGGCACCGGTAACGGTCATCACCCGTGAGGCCATTGAAACCAGTCAGGCCACCGATGTAGTGGCTATCCTGCGTCAGGTCCCCGGCCTGAGCCTCAAAAACAGTGGCGGCCTTGGCAAGCAGACCTCCCTGCACCTGCGTGGTACCAACGACAAACACGTGCTGGTGCTGGTGGACGGGATCAAGGTCGGCTCGGCCACCTTGGGCACCACCACCTTTGAATACCTGCCACTGGATCAGGTCGAACGCATCGAGGTAGTCCGTGGTCCGCGTTCCAGCCTGTACGGCTCGGAAGCCATTGGTGGCGTGATCCAGATTTTCACCCGCAAGGGTGCAGACAGTGCCAAAGGCATCAAGCCGCGACTCAGCACCGGCTATGGCAGCCACAATACCCGCAAGGCTGCCATCAACCTGTCCGGTGGTGATAAAAATGCCAGCTGGTTTAATCTCGATGCGGCCACCCTGCGCACGGACGGCTACAATGTGCTGGAATATTACACTGACTATCCACCGCCGGATTATGCACCGACCCGGGTTACGGAACCGGATCGGGATGGGTATACCAACAACAGCCTGTCACTGCGGGCCGGACACCGCTTTACCAATGACATCACGCTGGAATTCAGCACCCTGCAGGCTCAGGGCGAAAATGCGTTCGATGGCGCTTATCAGAACCTGAGCGAATTCCGGGAGCAGGTCCTCAGCCTCAAGCTCAGCGCGCCATTGGGAGCCAATACAGCCCTGGGTGCCCGGATCGGCCAGTCCCGTGATGAACTGGACAGCTTCAAAGACGATACCTACAGCAGCACCTTCAACACCCGGCGTGACAGTGCCACCCTGCAGCTGGATACCCGCATGGGCAGCCGTACCGACCTGAGCTTCGGGCTCGACTTTCTGCAGGACAACATTGACAGCAATTATGCCTACACGGTCGACTCGCGTGACAACGCCGGCATCTTCCTGAACACGCAACTCCGTCTCGACAACCGGAATCGCCTTGAGTTTGCGCTGCGCAACGACGATAACGAACAGTTCGGCGCCAAAACCACCGGCAGCCTGGCCTTCGGGCATGAGTTCGGCAATGGCGTTCGCGCCACCACCTCCTATGGCACCGCTTTTAAGGCTCCTACCTTCAATGACCTTTACTATCCCGGCAGTGGCAACCCTGATCTGGCACCGGAAACCAGCCGCAATATCGAGCTCGGCCTCAGCGGCAGCACCCGTCGGGGCGAGTGGTTCGTGAATGCCTTTCAGAACCACATCGACGACCTGATCGAGTGGCAGGATATTGGCGGCAATGTCTGGCAACCCATGAATGTGAGCTCGGCCCGGATTCGCGGGCTGGAACTGGGAGCCAGCACACAGTTCGGTGACTGGCGGCTGGCAGCCAATGCCACCCTGCAACAGCCTCAGGCTGATTCCGGCAATAACAAGGGCAAGACCCTGCAGTACCGCCCGGAACAAATCCTGAATCTGGACCTTGACCGCCGTTTTGGCGCACTGACGCTGGGAGCCGGCGTGCATGCTGAAAGCAAACGCTATACCGATGCCTCCAACAGTGCCGAACTGGGCGGTTTCGGCACCCTGGATCTGCGGGCACGCTATGACATCAGTCCGGACTGGAAACTGGGCCTCAAAATCGGCAATCTGCTGGACAAGGATTACGCCCAGAGCCGTAATTACCGGCAGGATGGCCTCAATGCCATGCTGACACTGGACTATCAACCCTGAGACCCGCCCCATGCCCGCACTGATGATACAGGGTTGCACCTCCGACGCCGGCAAAAGCACGCTGGTGGCCGGGCTGTGCCGGGTATTGAAACGGCGCAGGCTGCCGGTTGCGCCCTTCAAGCCCCAGAACATGGCTCTCAACAGTGCCGTGACCCCGGACGGGGGTGAAATCGGTCGTGCACAGGCATTGCAGGCCATGGCTGCCGGTATCCCGCCCAGCGTGCACATGAACCCGGTGCTGCTGAAACCCGATACCGATACCGGGGCACAGGTGATCCTGCAGGGCCGGGTGCTCGGCAATCTGGAAGCACTGGCTTATCACGATTACAAACCCAGGGCAGCTACCGCCGTGTTCGACTCCTGGAACCGGCTTCGGGAGCAATATTCCCATCTGCTGGTTGAAGGTGCGGGGAGCCCGGCAGAAATCAACCTGCGCGCCGGTGATATTGCCAACATGGGTTTTGCCGAACGGGCTGACTGCCCGGTGATCCTGATTGCCGACATTGACAAAGGCGGGGTTTTCGCGCATCTGGTCGGTACGCTGGCGCTGCTGTCGGCCTCCGAACAGGCGCGGGTCAAAGGCTTTGTCATCAACCGCTTCCGGGGTGACATACGCCTGCTGCAGGGCGGGCTGGACTGGCTGGAGCAATACAGCGGCAAACCGGTGCTGGGTGTGCTGCCATACCTGCATGGCCTGCATCTGGATGCCGAGGATGCCCTGCCCGTATCCGTCCCTGATGCCCCGGCAGCTCAGGCCCGACGGTTCCGGGTCATCCTGCCACTGCTGCCTCACCTCAGCAATCACACCGACTTTGAGCCCCTGCGCCTGCACCCACAGGTGGAGCTGGTCTACGTGCGTCATCAGGCATCCATTCCGCCCGGCGACCTGATCATTCTGCCCGGCAGCAAGAATGTCGGTTTTGACTTCAACTGGCTGCGTACGCAAGGCTGGGAGCATGCCATCCAGCGTCATCTGCGTTATGGCGGCAAACTGATCGGTATCTGCGGCGGACTGCAGATGCTGGGGCGAGCCATTCATGACCCGCTGGGGCTGGAAGGCCCGGCAGCCAGTCATGCCGGACTGGGCCTGCTGGCACTGGAAACCACGCTGGAACCAGCCAAATGCCTTACCAATCGCACCGGCTGGCTGAACCTGACCGGCCCGGCAGCCAGTACTCGAGTCAGCGGCTATGAAATCCATGCCGGACGCAGCCAGGGGCCGGCCCTGCAAGACCCGGCCCTGCTGCTGGTGCCAGAAGCCGGGGGCTGTCCGGAACCGGAAGGTGCCCGGTCTGCCGATGGCCAGATTCTGGCCACCTACCTACACGGCCTGTTCGATCAACCAGACGCCCTGCAGGCCCTGCTGGGCTGGGCGGGCTTGCACGCACCCGCACCGTTTGCTATCAATGCCATACGCGAGACCCAGCTGGAACGGCTGGCCGATACCCTGGAGCAGCATCTGGCGATTGAACGCATTCTGGACCTGATGGCATAAACCATGAAACCGACACCCGGCTTATGCGCCTGATACTGGCCCCGATGGAGGGCGTGCTGGATGCGGCGATGCGTGCCCTGCTGACCCGGATCGGGGGCTATGACCGCTGCGTGACCGAGTTTGTACGTATCACCAACCAGCAACTGCCGGCACGGGTCTTTCAGCGTCACTGCCCGGAGCTGCTGCACGGCGGCTGCACCGCTGCCGGCGTACCGGTCTACGTGCAGCTGCTGGGTGGCGACCCGGACTGCATGGCCCTGAATGCCCGCACCGTGGAAGCATTGGGTGCACCGGGGATTGACCTCAATTTCGGCTGCCCCTCCAAGACCGTGAACCGTAATGATGGCGGCTCCACCTTGCTGCGTGAACCCGAGCGTGTCCACCGCATTGTGGCCAGCGTGCGGCAGGCAGTCAGCCCGACAACACCGGTGACGGCCAAAATCCGGCTTGGTTTTTATGACAGCAGCCTGCTGGAAGACATTGCCTGCGGGATTGAAGCCGCTCAGGCCAGCGAGCTGTGCATTCATGCCCGTACCCGGCTGGATGGCTACAGACCACCGGCCTACTGGGAGCAGATCCGGCGTGTCCGTGCCTTGGTCAAACTGCCCCTGATCGCCAACGGTGAAATCTGGACCCCCGCCGATGCCCGCAGCGCCCAACAGGAAAGTGGCTGTGTCGACCTGATGCTGGGGCGCGGGGCACTGAGCCGCCCCGATCTGGCATTGGCCATCCGCCGGGATCAGGCGCAACCAGGTCCGGCAGCCACGTACAGGCCGCCGTTGTGCTGGCCCCAGATACAGGCTCTGCTGCATCAGCACAGCGAGGTCATGGCCCGGAATCACCCCAGATACGCGGTCAGTCGCATCAAGCAGTGGCTGACTTACCTGCGCCGCCAGTACCCGGAAGCCGAGCAGCTGTTTCAGCGCCTGAAACGGCTGCCGGACATTCATCCCATTCAGCAGATACTCGCCTTACCCGAACCACAAGGACTTCCACATGAGCAGTGATAATACGCAGCACCCCGACCATGGTGCCACCGATGCCGAAACCCGTACCAACCAGCGCCACAAGGCACGCATGGCACGCAAAAAAACCGTCATTGATGCCCGTATCGCCCAGGCCAGCCGGGACAAGGGGCTGGTCCTGATCCTGACCGGCAACGGCAAGGGCAAATCCAGTTCCGCCTTCGGCATGGTCGGGCGTTCATTGGGCCATGGCCTCCGGGTCGGTGTGTGCCAGTTCATCAAAAGCCGTACCGATACCGGCGAGGAAGCCTTCTTCAGCCATCAGCCCGGTGTGGCATGGCATGTACTGGGCGATGGTTTCACCTGGGACACCCAGGATCGCCAGCAGGACATCGCCACCTCGAAACGTGGCTGGGAGGTGGCGCGGCACATGCTGGCCGACCCGGCTATCAATGTGGTGGTCCTGGATGAACTCACCTACCTGCTGAATTACGGCTATCTGGATACGGCTGCCGTGCTGACGGCCATTCGTGCCCGGCCCGTTGACCAGCATGTCATCATCACCGGGCGTGCAGCCAGTCCGGAACTGTGTGCACTGGCGGATACCGTCTCCGAAATCGAGGATGTCAAACATGCCTATCGCGGGGGCATACAGGCCCAGAAGGGCATAGACCTATAGTCTCAATTTGTCCTGGATAACCGTTTATATACCGAATCCCGGCCATTGAACCCGCTCTCCGGATACAAGCAGCAGACGCCGCTCCACAATCGGTCCGACAGCAATGATCATTGACAGGGAGACCCGGTAAAATGCTGAACACATCAAACCTCAACAACACAGGCTCAAACAGCAACGGTATTTACAATACTTACAGCTCGGTACTGTCCAACAGCTTCAACAACGGCTGGAGTAACGGGCTGAGCAGCAGCCTTTACAGCGGACTGTCCGGTCTGGGCAGCAACAGCCTTTACGGCGGACTGTCTGGCCTGGGCGGTGGCACTGGCAGCAATAACATGATGCTGATGCTGCTGACCCTGATCATGCAACTGCTGCAGCAGACCCTGCAGGACAGCAACACGCAAAACAACAGCCAGCAGAATCCGGCAAGCGTCGACCAGAATGCCTTCAACCAGCAGGCCGGTGCCGACGGCTTGTTGCAGGGGTCCGAATTCCAGGCTCTCGCCTCCCGCCATGCAGGTACAGATGGCAGCTTCAGCCAGTCTGAATTCAGTGCCTTTGCCCAATCCATGGGCATAAGTCCGGCGACTGCTGCCCGCATTTTCAATGGTAACGCCGTCAACGGCCAGATGCCGGTCAGTGCGCTCACCAACAATATCGCCCCCGACAGCTCCGTGGACCTGAACGGCTTCATCCAGTTTCTGAACAGCCTGAACCAGAGCACCACGCCGGCACCCGCCCCGGCTCCGGCACCCACACCCGCTCCGACCTTCTCCGTTCCGGCTGAAAACGGTACCACCGTCCAGACCGGCAACGGCCAGGACAATGCCATCACCAACGGTGGCAACGATACCCTCAATGCCGGCACCGGCAACGACACCATCAACGCCGGGGATGGCAATGATGTCATCAATGCCGGTCCCGGCAATGACACCATCGTCGGGGGAGAAGGCAATGATGTGTTTGTCGCCGGCAATGGCGATACCATCGTCCTGCCCGGCACCGGCAGCTGGAACGTGAACAACGGCCAGCTGGTCTTCAATGGCAGTAATGGTACAGGCAACCAGACCGCTGCTCCGGCTCCGGCCCAATGCTATGGCCAGAACCATGGTGCGAATCCGGCACCGGCCCCAGCGCCCGCCCCGGCAGCAACGACTGCTCCGACGCCAACGCCGACACCTGCCCCGACACCGACTCCGGCAGCAACGACTGCCCCGACGCCTGCCCCGACACCCACCCCCACCGCAGTCAAGCCCGACAGTAAAGTCTGGGGTGACCCGCATTTTAACGGTGCAGAAGGTGGCCGTTATGACATCAGGGGTGACAATGGTGCCGTGTACAACCTCCTGAGCGACAAGGGCATCCAGGTTAACTCCACGTTCAGCGGCAACCTGATGCAGGATTTCGGTGTCACCCTGGGGCAGGACCAGATTGCCTTCAACAAGGCCGGCAAGCTGCTCATCAATGGTGAAGAACAGAAAGGTGACGGCGAATTTCTCGGCGGAAAAATATCCCGCAAAGGCAAGGAAGTCACGGTCCAGTCTGACGAGTACACCCTGAAACTGAGAACTGCCGGCAGCCACATGAATATCGGCTTCGCCAGCGACAACGTGGCTGCCGATGGTGTCATGCCGCACGGCCTGTGGGGACAGTCAGCCGATGGTGATGGCAAAGCCCGCAAAGGTGTGGGTAATGATGGAACCGGTGCCATTGAGCGTCTGGACGGCGCCATGGCCGAGAAAGGCGACAAGACCTATCAGCTGTATGAGGTCAACGGCCTGTTTGATACCGGCTTCGCCAACTTCAACCGCTTCAATGGCGGATTCACGGATACTCCGGCTGCACCGGTAATCGCTCAGGGCAACGGCAAGTAATTCCGTGCTGACTGCCCTGACCAGGGGCAGAAGCTCGTGATACTCATATCAACCACACGGGGCCGACAACCGAGCGGTCCCGTGTGTTTCCGGCTGTTGCATTGACTCCCGGCTACGGGCTCCATACACTGCGCTCATGATTCTGTCGTACGGGCCACCCCATGCCGCCATCCCACCTTTTTCCGGCCCTGGTTCTACTGCTGGCGACCAGCCTGACACAGGCCGACACGAAAAACCACCCGGCAGCCCCTCCCAAACGCATTGTTTCCATCAACCTCTGTGCCGATCAGCTGTTGCTGGAGCTGGCCGATCCGGCACAGATTGCCGCCCTGACCCGGCTGTCTCATGAGGCACCGGCCTCCTACCACCTGCAACAGGCACGCCGGTTTCCCGTCACCCAGGGCCTGGCCGAAGAAATCCTGCCCTTTCAGCCCGATCTGGTGATCGCCGGCGAATACGGCCTTACCGCCACCCAGGCGTTGCTGCAGAAACTGCAGGTTCGGGTAGAGACCCTGCCGATTGCCGATAATCTGGAAACCGTCCATGCCAATATTACCCGTATTGCCGCCCTGACCGGACACCCGCAACGCGGAGCAAGGCTGGTGGAGCAGATGCAACAGCGCCTGCAGCAGTTACCCCCTCCACCAGTGCAGCGCCCGCTGGCAGCTGTCTACGATCCGAATGGTTACACCGTCGGCCCCCTGACCCTGCGCGGGCAGGCCATGGAACTGGCCGGCTGGCAGAATGCTGCCACCCTGCTCGGGATCAGGGATTATGGTGTGCTGCCACTGGAAGCCATGATCCGCCTCAATCCGGTGGCACTGATCGAATCTCCCTACAGTCGCCATACCTGGTCACGGGCAGAAGCCATGGCACGGCATCCGGCCCTGCGCCGCAGCAGCTACCGACGCCAGATCATCACCCTGCCCAGCAGCATGACCATCTGCGGCGGCCCCTGGAGTGTGGAGGTGATTGAAATGCTCGTACATGCCCGTCAAAGCCGCCCCCCCACATGAAACCTGCGTACCCTGTGTTACTGGCCACACTGGCCGGTCTGGTGCTGATCCTGTTTTTCCTGTCACTCATTGCCGGGCGCAATCCCCTGCCCATCTGGGAAGCGGCCTCACAGGCCCTGACGCACCAGGACTCGGTACTGGCCATTATCCTCATGGAAATCCGCCTCCCACGCGCCCTGATCGGGCTGTTTGCCGGGGCCAGCCTGGGCCTGTGCGGGGCAGCCATTCAGGGCCTGCTGCGCAATCCACTGGCCAGCCCCGGCCTGATCGGCAGCGCCAGTGGAGCCGCCCTGATGGCCGTCATTGTGCTGTATTTCGGCCTGCAGGCACTCAGTCTGCAGCTGCTGCCACTGGCAGGCATGGGGGGTGCGCTGCTGGCCACCCTGCTGGTGTATGCACTGGCCGGACAGAACGCCAGCATCACCACCCTGATTCTGGCCGGGGTCGCCATCAATGCCCTGGCGACCGCCGGCATGTCACTGCTGCTCAATCTCGCGCCCAGCCCCTATGCCATGCGCGAGCTGGTACTCTGGACCCTGGGTGACCTGACCGACCGCAGCCTGGAGGATTTCCGGCTCATGCTGCCTTTCACCCTGCTGGGCTGGCTGCTGCTGCTGGGAACCGGCAGACAGTTAAACGCCCTGACGCTGGGGGAAGATACCGCCCTGACACTGGGCGTACATCCGGTCCGGCTGCGCTGGCAGGTATTCATTGCCGTTTCCTTCGCCACCGGAGCCGCCGTTGCCACCATCGGCATGGTCGGTTTCATCGGTCTGGTGGTGCCACACCTGTTGCGCCCTCTGGTTGACCATCAACCCTCCCGGCTGCTGCCCGTGTCAGCCCTGGGCGGGGCCGCCATACTACTGGCCGCCGACATCGGAGTACGCCTGATACCGACCCAGACCCCCCTCAAGGTCGGCGTACTGACGGCACTGGTCGGTGCACCGTTTTTCCTGTACCTGATCGTGCGCAGTCGCAGGAGCCATCTGTAATGTTAACAGCCGAACAGGTCAGTGTCCGGAAGGCGGGACACACGCTGCTGCAGGCCGTGGACCTGCAACTGGAGCCGGGTGAATTGATCGGCCTGATCGGACCCAACGGTGCCGGCAAATCCACCCTGCTGCGGGTACTGGCCGGCCTGCAGGCACCGTCTGCCGGTCGGGTCATGCTGCAGGGCAGGCCCCTGAACCGCTATCGCCTGCGGGAGCGCAGCCAGTGCCTTGCCTGGCTGGAGCAGGGCGGGGTCATTCACTGGCCCCTGCCGGTGGAACGGCTGGTCGCCCTGGGCCGCCAGCCACACCTGCCCGGCTGGCAAAAGCCGTCACAACCGGATCAGGAAGCCATTGAAGCCGCGCTGCATGCCACTGATACCTGGGACCTGCGTCATCGTGATGCCACCTCGCTTTCCGGCGGCGAACGCAGTCGGGTACTGATGGCCCGTGCCCTGGCAGCCCGTCCTGACATCCTGCTGGCGGATGAGCCGGTTGCAGCCCTGGACCCCGGTCACCAGCTGCAGACCATGGACCTGTTGCGCCACTTTGCCCAAGGTCAGCGGGGCTGCATCGTGGTCCTGCACGAGCTGTCACTGGCGGCCCGCTATTGTGACCGGCTTTACCTGCTGGATCAGGGCCGACTGGCCGCCAGCGGCAGCGTGGCCGAAGTCCTGTCACACCACAACCTGCAACAGGTGTATGGCATCGAATGCCACATCGGCTGTGACGGCATTCCCTGGATCATTCCACTCCGGTGCCTCTGATTTTTTCCTGACTCCCCAGAAGTAAGGTTTTTTACGCCATTAATTCCACTACCGGAATACTTCCACCGCCATAAAACCAATACTCGTTGCTTCACGCTCCGGCGTGAGTCCTGACCATTCACCCATGACCAGACAGGGATGGGGGGAGCAACCTTCATGGAGATAAACCGATGACATTTTGCTATCACAAGTCCGGGTATAACCCGACCCAGAATCCAGTGGGTACCACCACCAGTACCAATAACACCGGCAACAACAGTTCTGTCGGCAACACAAGCCAGAACTTCAACAACTTCCTGAACACAGGCAACACTTCCAGCCTGCCCCAGCTGCTCAACCTGCTGATGCAGCTGCTGCAACAGCTGATGCAGGACAACAGCAGCAACCAGAATAACCAGAACACCTGGCAGAATCCGGTCAGCGTCAACCAGGACGCCTTCAACCAGCAGGCCGGTGCCGACGGCTTGTTGCAGGGGTCCGAGCTGCAGGCACTGGCGTCACAATATGCCGGTAGTGATGGCAGCTTCACCCAGTCTGAATTCAATGCCTTTGCACAGGCGCTGGGGATTGATCAGGCCGGTGCCGACCGTATTTTCAACGGCAACGCCATCAACGGCCAGATGCCGGTCAGTGC
>JAGRJD010000058.1:0-22245 GCA_020442915.1 Thiothrix sp.
GACACAGAATTTTGAACACCCTCTATTGATACCGTGCGGGGCCGGTGCTGATCCAGTACCGACCTTGCCCTGATCGCAAAAGACCGCCTTGAAAAGGGAGGTCTTTTTTTTGGTGGAGATATTCTTATTTTACTTCGGGAGGAAATGCAGTACTGTCATAGGAAATATCAGTGCACTCAATAAACCAACGGTCATCTACTCCCCACTCTATCTCATGAATTACATTATTTTCTTCTGACAGCCTAACCTCATCCCGAAGTAAATCTCCATGTGATTCATAGTTATTTGATAAAATATATTTTTTAACATTAAAATAATTTATCTCTATACTTCTGTTATGAAAAGCGTTGAGAATATTTATTCTAATATTAATAATATTTTTATTTACTATTCGACAGTCACTATCAACTTTTTCCTTTAAATCCTCTATGATGACAGAATCAAGCCATCCATCATAGATTCCTTTCGGATCATTCGGATTACCTCTCCATTGTGCCACAGCAAATTCATATGCATTTTTTGGCATCATATTTTTATTACTTAACAAGTATTTTTTATATCTCTTGTTAGCCTCTCTAATAGCTTCAATATCATTGATACAATTTTTTAAGTCGTTTAACAAAACAAACATAAATAAGACCTATAGATCAAAATTGAGGCACATCATGATATGGTAACGATGAATCACCTAGCGAACCAATCCCAATGAAATCTGATATGACAGCATCAGGCATTTCTGGATTAAGGTAAAGATCAGCACTAAGCCCCACAAAGCTAATTACTCCAAGAGCTTTACCTAAGCCTCTAAACATAGATTTAATATTAGTAGTTCCTTTTGCAGGCAAATGCCCCATGCTACGCATCAAATCAACACTCAGACCATTGAGACGCTGTAACGCCTCAGGCGTCATAGCATCAGGAATGTTGCCTAACCAACCATGCTTTGCAACAAACCCACCTGGACCATAAACACCTATCTCTTTACCTCTTTTATAAATATGATATTCAAATGATGACTCTCCTTCATACTCAAAAATATCTAACGACGCCTCTATATCACCTTCAAGCCTGAAAAATCTGGCCCCAGTTTTTACTCGCTTATTATAAGATGAATCTGCATTATAAAGATGCACAATCGCCGCCGTCATCGCCCCATTGGCAAACTTCCCGCCGGTTCTTTCGGAAACCGTCCCCCCGACCAGTGCAGCAATAAACGTCCGGGCCGACTTACCCTGCTGAGTCCCCAGCTCCCCGAACCCCAACGCCGTTCCCAGATTCTTGCCCACATGCCCGAAGAAGCCGCTGACGAAACCATGCTTGAACTTCCCGCCCTGCAACACCGACATGGCCCCCTGTGCCACACCATGGGCAATGCTTCGTGCCAGACTGATGGTTCCCACGGCCTCGGGGAGGCTTCCAGCATTGGTGAAACACGCCTCTATATCGCCAGACAGAAACGCAACATCGGCAAGCACGGTTGAAAAGTCATCAAACGTCGCTGTTTTGGTTTGCTTGATCCTGGCTGGCTGTTTCAGCGCATTCAGGTTGGCCTGCAGGAACGAACTGGTTTTGTTGACCCTGCTGAGTACTACATCTTGTGCCTGACCACGGGAAATCCCAAAGAGCCAAACTTTTTCCTAAAGAGGGTAAGGCAAGGATGCTGAGGGTAGCCCAGGTGATTGATTCTGGTGCCCGGAGCCGGGGTCGAACCGGCACGGCTGTTACCAGCCGAGGGATTTTAAGTCCCTTGCGTCTACCAATTTCGCCACCCGGGCGCAAGAAGATGGAGGCTGAGGTCGGAATCGAACCGGCGTCCACGGATTTGCAATCCGCTGCATGACCACTCTGCCACTCAGCCAATCGGTGATAGTATCGATGAGCAGTATATGGAGCGGGAAACGAGACTCGAACTCGCGACCCTAACCTTGGCAAGGTTATGCTCTACCAACTGAGCTATTCCCGCAATGCATAATCTCATACGAACAAAAAAGCCCGCATAAGGGGCTTTTCCATCAAAACTGGAGCGGGAAACGAGACTCGAACTCGCGACCCTAACCTTGGCAAGGTTATGCTCTACCAACTGAGCTATTCCCGCTTGACAGGCTGCGAATATTAATCGCGGGCCTGATAGCTGTCAAGCCTTAATTGCTCATGCTTTCCAGCATGTTGAACAGGTCATCGGCCGGGCGATACCCCGGAATCAGGGTACCATTACCGGCTATCAGGGCCGGTGTACCGGTCACACCCACCTTCTGGCCCAAGGCATAATCGTCAGCAACCGGATTGTCACAGTTTTTGTCCTCAAGCGTCTCTCCGCTTTTGACTTTGGTCATGGCTTCCTGCTGGTTATCAGCACACCAGACATTGACCATCTTCCTGTAAGTCGGGGAGCCAATCCCGGCACGCGGGTAAGCATAATAGCGCACCGTCACACCCAGCTCATTCAGCTTGGGAACTTCCTGGTGCAGCTTTTCACAAAAGGGACAATCGACATCGGTGAACACAGACAGAACGTGCTTTTCCTCACCCTTGGCCTTGAAGTCAATGGTCTTTTTTTCACCAGCAGCAACCAGCTCGGCCTTGCGGGCTGCTGAGCGGGCATTTTCCGACAGGTTCTTGCGTGACTGCCCGTCAATCATGTCACCGCTGATAAAATAACGCCCGTCAGCACTGACATAGATCATTTCGGTTCCGAAAACAGCCTCATACACCCCGGGAATGGGTGTCGTATTGACCGCATCCGGGGCTTCACCAAACAGGGGCTTAAGCTTGTCGGACAAGGCCTGAGACACTCCCTCATCAGCTTGGGACACCGGCAGGCCCACCACCAGCAGACTTCCGATAACCGTACCCAGCAGCCATATTTTCTTGTACATCATTGTCATAATTCCCTTGCAAAACAGGTTGGGACTCGGGCACCAGGCTTGCGCATCAGGCCGTGCCCCAGCCCGACTATCAATGAACCGACATTAGCACAGCAAAACAGGCACGCCCATTAACAAACATTAATGCTGTCAAGCCAATAACAGCGGCACTCAGGCTCGGGGATGATGGGCGCCATGCAATTGTTGCAGGCGAGCCTTGGCAACATGGGTGTAAATCTGGGTGGTTGACAGGTCACGATGCCCCAGCAGCAGTTGCACCACCCGCAGGTCGGCGCCATGGTTGACCAGATGGGTGGCAAAGGCATGGCGCAGGGAATGGGGCGAAATCGGCTTGAAAATACCGGCCTCACGGGCATGGCGCCGGACCAGATACCAGAACGCCTGCCGGGTCATCCCGGCCCCGCGACTGGTGACAAACACCTGCTCACACCCACCCTTGCCCGCCACCAGTCCGGCCCGGGCATTGTCCAGATACCGGACCAGCCAGTCATGCGCCTCCTCTCCCATGGGCACCAGCCGTTCGCGGTCTCCCTTGCCACTCAGCCGAACCACACCCTGTTCCAGAGAGACCTGCCCGAAGCGCAGCCCGGTCAGCTCGGACACCCGCAACCCGGCCCCATACATCAGCTCCAGCATGGCCCGGTCACGCACGCCCAGAATGGAAGCCACATCCGGTGCCTGCAGCAGCCGCTCGACATCCGCCTCGGACAGGGTATCCGGTAACAGGTGGCTCTTGCGCGGGGTTTCGATATGGGCAACCGGATCCTGACTGATCAGCTGCTCACGCAACAAAAATCCATAAAAGGCACGCAGGCTGGACAGCAGCCGGGCACTGCTGGAAGCTTCGGCACCCGCCTCGAAACAGGCTCCCAGATAGTCCAGCAGCTCAGCCTGCCCAGCACCAGTCAGCGTCTGACCCCGACCGTGCAGCCACTGGCACAACCCGCGCAGGTCACGTCCGTAGGCATCCAGGGTATTCTGCGCCACGCCGCGCTCGGCCCAGAAAACATCCATGAAACGGTCAATCAGCGGCTGCTCCGGGCATGGACGATAGACCGGCCGGCCGGCTCCTGCCTTGCTCACAATGCGGCACTCCACCTCAACCCGGTACCGGTCCGGCCATCAGGGCGCTAATCCTGTCCCGGTCCGGACGCATGACCACCCCCCGCTCCGTCACCAGGGCATCCACCAGCCGGGCTGGCGTGATATCAAAAGCCGGGTTCCAGGCCTGCGCATGAGGTGGGGCCAGACGCTGGCCGACACAGGACAGGATTTCATCCGCCGCCCGCTCTTCAACCGGAATCGCATCACCCGCCGCGGTATCAAGATCAATGGTGCTGGTCGGTGCCACCACCATGAACCGCACACCGTGAAAACGGGCATTCACCGCCAGTCCGTAAGTACCGATCTTGTTGGCCACATCCCCATTCGCCGCAATGCGGTCCGCCCCGACGATGGCCCAGGAAATCCGCTGCTGTTTCATCAGGTGAGCCGCCGCTCCGTCACAGATCAGGCTGACCGGAATCTGGTCACGCATCAGCTCCCAGGCCGTCAGGCGGCTGCCCTGCCACCAGGGTCGGGTCTCATCGGCATACACCTGCTCAATACGTCCCTCAGCACAGGCTGAACGAATCACGCCCAGCGCCGTACCATACCCCCCGGTTGCCAGCGAACCGGTATTGCAGTGGGTAATCACGGACTGACCGGCGGGGATCAGGGCACTGCCCAGCCCACCCATAATATGGTTCGCGGCGATATCCTCCTCATGAATGCGGTGCGCCAGCTCCAGCAGGCGGGCCACCGGATCATCTTCGTCCGGAATGCGGTCCAGGGCACGGGTCATGCGCTGCAAGGCCCAGCGCAGGTTCACGGCTGTCGGACGCGCACGGGCCAGCAGCTCGACATCCGGCATCAGCCGCCTGCGCCAGTCCTGCGGGTACTGCTTGAAACCGCGTCGGGCAGCCAGCACCAGACCATAGGCTGCCGTGATTCCGATGGCAGGTGCACCCCGGACCACCATTTTCCGGATCGCGTCCGCCACTTCCTCAACAGCATAAAACTGAACATAAGTTTCAGCCTGTGGTAACTTGCGCTGGTCAAGCAGTTCCAGGTGGTTGTCCCGCCATGCCACTGCCCTGATGGAATCATGTCCGTTCATGATCAACCATTCCAAACCTTACGATGTGTTAATGTTACAACAATTGCATGAAGATTGAATCACTGGTCAGTCCCCGCTGGATCATTACCGCCGACAAAAACGACCGGGTGCTGGAAAACCATACCCTGCTCATCGACCAGGGCCGGATCATCGACATCCTGCCGACTGCCAGCGCCCGGCAACAGGTACAGGCCCGGCAGCAGTACCACCTCCCGCAGCACGCCCTGATGCCGGGTCTGATCAATGCCCATACCCATGCCGCCATGAGCCTGATGCGCGGTCTGGCCGATGACCTGTCACTGATGCCGTGGCTCCGGGAACACATCTGGCCGGTCGAGGCACGCTGGGGCAGTAAGGCATTCGTCTATGACGGCTCCCGCCTGGCCCTGCTGGAAATGCTGCGCTCGGGCACCACCTGTTTCAACGACATGTACTTTTTTCCACAGGCCACGGCCAGGGCGGTTCGTGAAGCCGGCATGCGTACTGTCATCGGACTGATCATGCTCGATTTTCCCAGCACTTATGCCCCCGGACCGGAGCAATACCTGCAAAAGGCGCTGGCCCTGCATGAGGCCCTGAAACCGGCCCCCCTGATTCATACCGCCTTTGCCCCGCATGCACCCTATACCGTTTCCGACCCGCCCCTGCTCCAGCTGCGGGATGACGCCCGGCGGCTTGGCATCCCGATACACATGCATGTGCATGAGACGGCGGCTGAAGTGGCACAGGCACAGGAAAACGGGGAACGCCCGCTGGCACGGCTGCAGCGGCTGGGACTGCTGGATCAGCATTTCATGGCTGTGCACATGACCCGGCTTAAGCCGGATGAAATTGAACATCTGGCCTCTGCCGGTGTCCATGTCATTCATTGCCCGGAATCCAACCTGAAACTTGCCAGCGGCTTCTGTCCTGTGGCAAAACTGCAGGCAGCCGGTGTCAACGTGGCTCTGGGCACGGACGGCGCAGCCAGCAACAATGACCTGGACATGTTGGGCGAGATGAAAACCGCAGCCCTGCTGGGCAAGGCAGTTGCCGCTGATGCGGCAGCCCTGCCGGCCCGGGACATGATCCGCATGGCGACCATCAATGGTGCCAGGGCACTGGGGCTGGAGCAGATCACCGGATCGCTTGAAACCGGAAAATCTGCCGATATGATTGCAGTCAATTTTGGCGAACCGGAATCCGTTCCGCTTTATGACCCCGTTTCACATCTGGTTTACTGCACCACCCGCAACCAGATCACCCATGCCTGGGTGGCTGGCCGTCTGTTGATGGACAACCGCCGGCTGACCACCCTGGACGAGGCCGACATCATGGAGAAGGCAAAATCATGGCAACACCGACTGGAATCAACCCATGCTTAATGTAGACCCGAATGAAATCAGTAAATTCGAAGCCATTGCCCATCGCTGGTGGGACCGTGACAGCGAATTCCGCCCCCTGCACCAGATCAACCCCCTGCGCCTCAACTACATTGACAGCCGTGCCGGCCTGCGGGACAGACGCGTGCTTGATGTCGGCTGTGGCGGCGGTATTCTGGCCGAAAGCATGGCTCGCCGCGGGGCGGAGATCACCGGCATCGACATGGGTGAAACGCCGTTGAGTGTTGCCAGCCTGCATGCCCTGGAATCCGGGATCAGCATTGATTATCGGCAAATCAGTGCCGAGCAGCTGGCACAGGAACAACCGGGAAGCTTTGATGTGGTTACCTGTATGGAAATGCTGGAGCATGTGCCCGACCCGGCATCCGTTATCCAGGCCTGTGCCACACTGGCCCGACCGGGTGGGCACCTGTTTTTTTCCACCATCAACCGTAATCCGAAGGCGTTCCTGTTTGCCATTGTCGGGGCCGAGTATGTGTTGAACCTGTTACCTCGGGGCACGCATGAATATGGCAAATTCATCCGCCCATCGGAACTGGAGCAGGCTGCACGGAAAGCAGGCCTGAACATCAACCACATCAGCGGCATGACTTATAACCCGCTGTTTCAGAGCTACCGTCTGGGCAAGGATACCGGCGTCAATTATCTGGCTCATTTTTCCAAGGAAAACTGACTCATGCGCGTGTTTGCAAAAACAACAACATTACCCCTGTTGCTGTTGGCACTGTTACTGTCCGGCTGCAGCGTCAATTACGATGGTGTCGGGTTACGCCCTGACGGACGCCCGCAGATGCCCGATATGAGCGGCCAGATGGACCGTAATATCCGCGATCTGGCCGGCGCCCTGCTGCAGCTGGGACCCGATGTCAGTCGCAGCGAAGCCATGGAGATTGCTCATGATGCCTATATCTACCCGCTTTATCTGGCAAATGCCTGGAATGTCTCCTGGCCACCACTTTATCAAAACACCCTGCGCAATTCCAAGGCACGCATCAAGGGGCTGTGCACTGACTGGGCCGATGCCATGGTCAGCATGGTACGACGCAAAAACCTGCAGACCTTCGACATCTACTGGGGGGTCGCCTTCAAGGGTGATCCCTGGCGGGAACACAGCACCCTGCTGGTCACGGCCAAAGGCCGGCCCTTCTACTCCGGCATCATTCTTGACCCCTGGCGCAATTCCGGCAAGCTTTACTGGCTCAATCCGCTCAAGGATCCCACCTATGTGTGGAAATACCATGCCGGCCCGTTCGGCCCCCTGCCGGCACTGAATGGTGCCCAGGTCAAGGCTTCGGTTCTGGCACCACCACGCTGGTAAAAGCAGCAGCAAACACGTTGCGGGGCGAGGTGCCAACATCTGGCCTTGCCCCATGGGAATATTCCCATACCCTGCACTCGGGCACTTATACTATGCATCCGACAGCATCAGGTGAGCAGAAACCATGCGCATACGACTCAAGGCCAGATGGCACCGGCAGGAACGTGAAGTCTCACTGGAAGACACTGCCGGTGTACTGGCATTCAATGCCTGGAAAATAGGCATGCACACCCTGCTGGAGATCGAGAACCAGAACTTTCAGACCGACACCCAGATGCAGCGCCTGGCTGTGCTGGAAGAAATCATGGCTTTTCTGGTGCATGTACTGGACCGGCACGTACATGAGCTGCTGGATGAGCCGGACCGGGAGCGGCTTCTCAATGCCTGCGCCCTGAAACTTGCGGATCAGGTGCAGGACAATTCACGGGACTTTGCCGGCCCCGGCGATTACCGTACCCCGTTCATCGACAGGCTCAACCAGCGCCTGACGGATTATGCAGAAACCCGCTGGGACAGCGTGAAACAGGAGCCGGGCTTTTCCATGAGCCGGGTGTTCGGCAATACCGTAGCGGAAAGCCTGGGGCCACGTGACCGTCAATGGGTACTGGATTACATCCAGCGCGTACTGGTGCCGGAAATGCTGGAGCCTTATGACAGGGTACTGGCCAGACTGGGGCTCAGGCACAGCTGATACCGTCCGGCAGACCGGCTGCAGCAGGATAACTGCTCCCCGTCATCCGCCGGAGCGGCAGCGGGAACCGCATAGCCTCCGGTTCCCGCCGTTTGCAGATCAGGTGATCAGGTATTGTTGGCCGCAAACGGGTGCTCGGCATTCTTGTTCGCCAGCACGTCCTGTACGCTGGGCGTACCGGCCACAGCACGCTCCAGGGCTTCCTTGGTCGCCTTGTAGTTGTACTCCTCGATCTTGGCATCGTCGGCGGCTTCCCAGTGGATGAACACGCCAACGCAGACATAAAGGTTGTCAGCCTCGTCCGCCGGAATGGTGCCTTCAGCCACACACTCCATCACGGCACGGGCAACCCCGCGCTGGGCCGGGCCGAACATCTGCACAGCCTGCTTTGCCCCCTTGATGGTCACCTTATTGAACATCATGGTGTTCGGTTTCGCCGGGACATTCGGAGCCACAACCGCCAGCAGGCTGGTGAAACCGTCCTTGTTGTTGACCAGCCCGGTACAGAAAGCGGTTTCAGCCGCTGAACCACGCGGGCCGACCAGCAGGTCGATGTGGGCCACTTCGTTCCCGTCACCAACCAGTGACTCGCCTACCCGGACATTATTGATCTTGGCCATCAGGATTTCCTCCTTTCATTAAAAAAACAATCATCAGTTAACATCAATTAACAGCTGTCAAAAAACGACATGCCCGGCCATGGCCGACATGCCCCCCCGGAAAACACCGGCTCACCGGCATGTTGCCATGCCGGTGAGCGATGTTCTACCGCAAATCAGAATCCGTTCCCAGCACTTTCGCCCGAAATCGCCACCCACCCCAGCAATTCTGCTGCAAACAGGGTCGCCACCACCAGATCAGCACTGGTACCCGGATTGATACCCTGCTGTTTCAGCTCCCGGTCCAGCCCCAGCAGCTGCTCCCGGATACCGGCATCAACCGTATCAGCCCCCTGCCGGTAACGGACCAGCAGTCCTGCTGCCCGCTGCTGCAGTGCGCTGGCTGTGATGTCCCCCTGCTTGCGCTGTACCAGCGAGTCCGGAAACGCCGCCAGAAAGGCCAGAAACACACCACTCAAGGCATCCGGTAACGACAACCCCCGGCCCAGCCCCTGCATCAGGGCCTCAAGCCCGGTTCCCAGCACATCTTCAAAGCCCTGGGCATACTGCCAGGCAATGCGATCACGCGCCTGGGCGACACACATGACAGCCAGCAGACCGGCCTGAGCCGGCTCCCGCACATCATGAGCCGCACTGTCGCCCAGTCCGCCCGGACGGGCGAGCCGGATGGCGGCAAACACCTGCTCCGTCTCATGCCGGTCCGCCTGTTCCAGTACCCCGCACAGTGCCGCCTGCAACCGCATCACACCCGCCGCCCGCCCGTCATCAGTGCCGGTATGATCCAGCTGCCCGGCGGCACAAGCCAGTGGGACACACAGTAGCACAATCCCGAGGTTGGTATTACAACCCACGGCGGCACGGGTCGCCGTCACCGCCGCCAGCACCCGCGCTCCCACTCCCAGCCCTTCCCGTGCCACCCATGGAGCAGCCGCATGGGCACTACGCACAAAATCCTGCACCTGCATGCCATGGCCATCAGCGTACACACTCACATTACCGGGTTTCAGGGCCTGAAGCTCGGCTTCACAGGCCGCCTGAAACGCTGCAGCAATCCGGGCCTGACGGCGTGCATCCGGCATGCTCACCTGGACTTATCCGGCCACCAGCCCGAACGAACGGTACAGCAGTGCACTGTCCAGCTGCCCGCCCAGAAAGGTTCTGCCACTGTCCAGCACCGTAACCGCTACCCGCGAGGGACTGAACAGCAGCGGGTCCACCTGGAAAAAATCATACTGGTAGTCGGCGAACACCTGTGCAAACGGCTTGCCATAATCGCGTGAAGTCGAACACGGAAGCTGCTGTGCCAGCTGCTCAGCCTCGGCATCACTGCTGCTGACAAACAGATGTACCTGCCCGCCGAACAGAATGGTGTCATTGGTACGCCCCATGGCTGCCAGCCCGTCCCGAACCGGTGGTGGCAGGGGGGTTGTCCCGAGGGCA
Source organism: Thiothrix sp. (assembly GCA_020442915.1). Taxonomy (GTDB): domain Bacteria; phylum Pseudomonadota; class Gammaproteobacteria; order Thiotrichales; family Thiotrichaceae; genus Thiolinea. Next base: position 10,495 of record JAGRJD010000058.1, read on the forward strand.
TCGACAATATGCTGCAGAGGAAAATCCAGCTCATGCGCCTTGTGCAGGGCCACTTCCACCACCCGCGCCGCAATCTGTACCACCCCGGCCAGACTGCCGGTCGGCGTCAGGATCAGGGTCAGCTGTGCCGGCGCCAGCCCGCAATCGGCAGCCACCTTTTCTGCCAGTCCGGATGGTGGCAGGCGGTCCGCTTCCAGAATCAGGCAGGTCGCTGCAGCATTATCCTGATAACCCAGGGTCTGAAACAGCGGCTCGCGCTGCGCCAGTGCCCGTGCCGGACCCGACCCCAGGGCATGGAACTTCTTGCCCGGACGTGCCGGGTCATCAATGCCGAGATTCCAGCCTGCATACTGGCTGCCCAGACAGGCCAGTACCGGCTGGCTGGTGGCAACACTGACCTGCCAGGGCCAATCGGTAAAGGCGGGGCTGGCTGTCAGCTGAATGTCACCCAGACCGGCCATACAGATGGCGGCAATCCGCCGCCCGGCCGCCAGACTGCCACGGGCCTGAATGCCGGCATCAATCACCGTGCAGCCATTATCCATGCGGCTCACCCCCAGACACAGCTGCGCAGCATCCCGGATCAGTGCCGCCACCAGCGGCTGGCTCAGGGCATTGATGCTCAGGCCGGCCTCACCCGGATTCTGGGCAGCCGTACTCATACCAGCTCCCGTGCCAGCTGATAGGCATCCGGGAAATCCAGCATCTGAACCTTGTCGGCGGCCAGCATGCGCTTGAACAGACCCTGCTGGGTCTTGTACTTGACATTACCGATGGCCAGTGCGCCGATGCCGACCGCCCCGTCAACAGCCGTCAGGGCCTCACCCTTGCTGTGCACATCCACACCCTCTATCCCGGCAGGCGGCACGGCATTCACATCAGCGGCCACGACCAGCTGCCGGGCCTGCGCCAGCATGACAGCCGTCAGAATCCGGATACCGGCCTTGGCCGCCGTAATCACCACGTCAGCCGCCTCCAGGGCCGCAATCTTGAATGCTTCCGTCTGCGCATCCACAATGGGCAGGCTCACGGCATACCGTTCGGCAAAGCGTGCCACCACCGCATCACGCTTCTGGTCATGCGGTGTCAGGCGTGCCAGCACCGGCTGCCCACCGGCCTGCGCCACCAGTACGGCAGCACTGATGCCGACCGGGCCGCCGCCATAAATCACCACCTTGCGCCCGGCCAGCCCCTTGCCGGTCCTGCGCTCCAGCTGTTTCTCAATCATGGCCACCATGGCTCCGGAAGTGGTGTAGGCCCCGTTTGGATCGGTAAACACCCCGACCTCAAACGGCGGAACCTGCGCCTCCCTGGCCGCGCCAAACATGTCGGCAGCCACATTGATATCCCAGCCACCGATAAACACTCCCGTACTGGCAAAGCGCCCGGGCGGGCGGGAAAAAATGGCATCCTGCACCAGGGCGCGGGTTTCTTCCGGACTGACGCCGGTATAGGGCACAATGGTTTCAAAGCCGGCATCGGCAGCCATGTTCACATCAAAGGGGCTGACGTGGCTGGTCGGTACCAGCATGTGGAGAATGCGGGGTGGTGTACTCATGCTTTTATCCTGCTGTCTTCTTTAATCGGTCACGGTCGCCGGCACATACAGCCAGACCGGCCCCCTGACTGCGCGGGGTGGCGACCACAAACGTCAGTGCCGGGTGGTGCTGCCATTGCTGCTGCAGCTGCGCCTGCAGTTGGTGTGCATCCTGCGGGTCCGGACACAGCACGAAACCGGTCGGCCCCCAGGAACTCTGCCCCAGACCGACCCGACCCTGTTGTGCCAGCGCCTCCAGAATGGCAGCCACCCGGGGACTGGTGAAACGCCCGCCCTGCATGGGAGAGAAATAATCCCCCATGACCTGCTGAATCCGGCTGATGGCGCTGCCGAAACGCGGGAAATCAGCCTCGGCCAGCGCCGGCAGCAGCTGCATCAGCACCAGTCGGCACAACTGCCCGGCCTGCGCCTCGGTGAAGGGTTCCAGTTTCTGGAAAGCACGCACCTCCGCCCCGCCACTGATACCGATGCGTTCACGATCAAACAGCAGCAGCACCCGCCACCGGGGCGGCAGCGCCTGCTGCACGATGGTGGGTGGAACCCGGTCAGGATCACCGTCCTCGCTGCGCCCGCCGTCAATGATGAAACCGCCCTGCTCGAAGCTGCCGATCCCGATCCCTGAACGTGCGCCCCGTCCCAGCACCCCGGCCAGCAGGGCCGGCTGTTCAGGCAGGCCGAACAGTCGTGCCATGCCCATGCCGCAGGCCAGCGCCAGCTGGGTTCCGGAACCGAGTCCCGAATGGGCCGGAATGGCTGATTCAATCTCGATGCGCACGCCCAGCGGCCAACCCAGTCGTTCATGCAGGCGCCGCACATAGCGCTCAGCCCGGGCCGCATCCGGTCCCCGTACCTGCAGGCGCTCGGCGGGGCTGACATGGAGCCGGCAGGCCGGCTCATCCAGTGCCAGTCCCAGACTGCCGAAACGGCGTTCAAGGTGGCCGTTCAGGTCCAGAAATCCCAGGTGCAGACGCGCCGGGGCCGTGATGCTGACAGAGGCGTAACGCGCAACCGGCATCGTGGAGGCTCAGGCCGGATTCTGAAACAGGCTGTGCAGATAAATCTTGCCCTTGCCCAGCTTGCCGCCATAATTGCCGGTATGAATGGCCAGCACGCCCGGCATGGTGGTTGCCGCCTCAATACCGACCTTCATGCCCGCACGCACGTCTTCTTCACGCGGGCCACTGACAATGATCTCGTACACACACTTGACCGCATCCCACAGGTGGGTACCCTCGGGACGCGGTTCAATGGTCGGACAGTACTTGTCATTGGTCGTGGCAACCATGTCGGTGTAATTCGTGGCCCCGACCTTGGAGCCGCTGGCGGCGCACTTGACCACAACCAGCGGCACCTTCGCGGTTTCTTCCAGGGTCTTTTCCGCCGCTGCCAGGGCGTTTTCATCCGAATCAGCCAGAATCAGGAACATGCCACCGGTCACCGCCTCACGGGTGGCGAAACGGCGTTCGACGTGCAACCAGCCATCCATGCGCGGAATACGGTATACCGTGCGTCCGCCAAAAGCCTCAAGTTCCTGCTCGAAACCATCCCCGAAGCGCTGAATCACACTCCCCTCCAGGTCCACGCTCCCCTCAGCCAACTCCGGTGGCAGCATGTCGAACACGGCGGTCTTGGGATTGGGTACCACGCCCTTGCGGATCCGCAGCGCCAGACACTGGGTCAGCTGCTCCAGTTTGCGGTCCATCATCTGGATCAGGAAGCCGGGGCGTCCATCCGGGGTTTCCTGCGCGGAAAGTTCCCGCTCCAGGGTCGCCTCACAGGGTGGCGCGGTGGCGGAACGTCCCAGTCCCTTGGCTTCCAGCGCGGCTTCCAGTGCCCAGCGCCGGTTGACACTGGTCACCAGCACCCTCACCATCTGTGCACTGAAGGTTTCCGAGTAATCATCCTGAATCGGAATATTGTTGATGCGCAATTCCGCCATATATCCTTCTCCCTGTCTGTATTGAACCGTTCCGAACGCGATCTGCCCTGTGATGGCAGCCCGACCCCGGCCTTGCCCCCGGTTAATGCCGGTAAACTTTATTCCTTGGCCCCGATTGGCTATAGTCTGATTCAGATCATTCAGAAATACAGCCCAACCAGAAACAAATAATAATCAGCGGCGGGATTTCAGTCCTGCGCGAACACTATACCCGTAAAGTTGGCAAAAGGTTGGACCCCTTTGTCGTCATCCCCGCCGAGGGAGATGGAGGAATGCATGACATCTGCAAGAGTTGTTGATGAATCGCTGGTTCAGCGACGCCTGTATACGGAGCGTCAGTGGCTGGCATTCGTCTCCGGCAAGCCGTTACCGTCCGGCAGTCCCGGAAACCATGACATCCCCGCCTCCTGGCAGCGCAGCGCCCATAACCTCCCCCCCCAGAAGGATTATGTGGTTCCCTGTGATGACGAACAGACTGCCGGCCTGCGCTGGAAAAACTCACCGCTGCGCCAGGCTGCCGAACCGGAGCTGGGACGCATCCGCCAGCTGGTACAGGAGGGTTCGCTGGTGGCGGCCCTGTCCGATGCCCAGGGCCACCTGCTCTGGACCTGTGCCAGCAAACCCATGCGCGGACAGGCCGAAGCGGTCAACTTTGTCGCCGGCGGTCACTGGAACGAATCTTCGGCAGGCACCAATGCGGTCGGACTGACGGCCACCCTGCGCCGTTCCACCACGGTCTTTTCCTGTGAACACTATCTGCCCTACGTGCACGACTGGGTCTGTTATGCCGCTCCCATCCTGCACCCGCGCACCCAGGAAATGCTGGGGGTGCTGGACATTTCGGCCATGTGGGAACACCACACCCCGCTGGGGCCTTCGGCGGTCAAGGAACTGGCCGGCTCCATCGCCCGCCGCCTGCCCGACATCCAGCCGCGGGCTGAACTGGAAATCTTCGCCCTGGGCCAGCCCAAAGTCTATTTCCGGGGTAAACTGCAACACCTGTCCCATCGCCAGATGGAAATCCTGAGCCTGCTGGCCCTCAATCCCCAGGGGCTGACACTGGACGCCTTCCACGCCGCCCTGTACGGCGATGCCTCCATTTCCACCTCGACCCTGAAAGCCGAATTTTCACACCTGCGCCGCCTGCTCGACGGGCAGGTCAGTTCACGCCATTATCGCCTCACGGTTCCGGTATGGGCCGATTTTATCGAATTCTGGCAACTGCTGCGCCGCAATCTGGCCCAGGATGCCATCGGCATTTACCGTGGCCCCTTCCTGCCCCAGAGCAACTCGCCGGAACTGGAAGAATGGCGTCACTGTCTGGAAGCCGCCCTGGGACGGGTGCTGGATGACTGTGATGACTTTTCCATGCTGGTCGGCAAGATGTGCCGGGGCTCGGTCGGCAGCGAACTGATCAGGGAGCGTCTGGAGTCCCTGATGGCCAGACAATAGTTCACCTCTCAACCCAACATCACCAACGTCTGGAGTACACCAAAGTGGAACTGTTCAATTATCACAGGGGCTCAGGTCCCCTGCTGCTCAGCATGCCGCATTCCGGCACCGAAATACCGGCGGACATCGCTGCCCGGCTGGTTCCGGAAGCACTCAGGCAGCCGGATGCCGACTGGCACATTCCACGCCTGTATGATTTTGCCAGCGCCATGGGGGCGACCATCGTCCAGGCGACCCACAGCCGCTACGTGATCGATCTCAACCGCCCGCCGGACAATGTCAGCCTTTATCCGGGACAGGCCACCACCGAACTGTGCCCGTCCACCTTCTTCAACGGGGACCCGATCTATCGGGACGGACAGGGCCTGCAGGCGGGCGAGCAGGATGAACGCCGGGTGCGCTACTGGCAACCCTACCACGACCGGCTGGCACAGGAACTGGAACGCATCCGTGCCGAGCACGGCTATGCCCTGATCTACGACTGCCACTCCATCGCCTCACACGTGCCACGCCTGTTCGACGGCACCCTGCCGGTCCTGAATGTCGGCACCGCACGCTCGGAAAGCTGTGCTCCGGCCATTGAACAGGGCATTGCCGGTGTGTTGCAGCACAGTGGTTTCACCCACGTCATCAATGGCCGTTTCGTCGGCGGCTACATCACTCGCCACTACGGGCGTCCGGCAGAACAGCTGCATGCCGTGCAGATGGAGCTGGGACAGGACAGTTACATGGACAGCGGCCCTGCTTTCGCTTATCGTGAGGACAGGGCTCCCCGCCTGCAGACCGTGCTGCAGCAGGTTCTTGACAGCATGCTCGCCTGGCGGCCCTGACCCTACACCATCAAGGAGAAAACATGAGTACTGTCATTCCTACCGATTCCATTCTGCGCCGGCACTACCAACAGCTGCAGGCCGCCGGCAGCAGCACCGGGTCCGTGGCTGCTGCTGCGGGTGTCACCACTGACCTGCTGCCGGAGGATTCTGTCCTGCGCCGGCACTATGAACAGGCCCAGACTGCCCTGCAGCAGTTCCGGGAGGAGGCCGGTGCCACCATGGATGATGTTCTGGCTGAAACCGGCAAGGTCATGGATCAGGTCGGAGACCGGCTGGAAGCGGGCTACGAGCAGGCAAAAAAACAGGCCGGTGCCGCCATGGATGACCTGGAGCGCAAGGCAAAAGCCGCCGCCGATGAAGCTGGTGCCACCGTCAGCCAGACAGCCGCAGCAGCACGCCGGGGTCTGGATGAGACCAGAACCGATCTGGCTCAGGCAGCGGGCGAGTCCAAGGGGTTCTTCAGCCGCCTGTTCGGCAAAATTTTCGGCAGTTAAGCCGTCGGGTCATCCGGCCCGGCCCTGACCCGATCATACACCGACAACACACGCAAGGAGTGTCATGTCCCTGTTTCTCGGCCTCGGCTCCAATCTGGGAGACCGGCGGGCAAATCTTTCCCGTGCCATCCATCTGCTGGAACAGAAAGGACTCACGGTCCTGCGCCTTTCTCCGGTGGTGGAATCACCCGCCCTGCTGCCGGAGGGTGCCCCGGCAGACTGGAACCTGCCCTACCTCAATCTGGTACTGGAGGCGCAGACGCCTGCCTGTACGCCGGAACAGTTGCGCACCTGGATCATCGGGATTCAGGACGGCATGGGACGCTCCAGCAAATCCCGCTGGGCTCCCCGCCCCATGGATATTGACATCCTGCTCTGGGATCAGGACATCATCCGGACCGACACCCTGACCATTCCGCACCTGGGCATGCTCAAGCGCGGTTTCGTACTCAGCCCGCTGCTGGCGCTGGAACCGCAACTGCGCATTCCAGGCCAGTCCGGGCATACCCTGCTGGAATGGTCCACCCGGTTGCCCCACCACATTCCGCTGTGGATGGGGATTGTCAACCTGACCCCGGACTCGTTTTCCGACGGAGGCCGTTTCCAGAACCGGGAAGCACTCGATATCCACCTGGATGCCATGACGGCTGCCGGGGTCCAGATTCTCGACCTGGGGGCGGAATCCACCCGCCCCGGCGCCACAGCCCTGAGTGCGCCTGAGGAATGGGCACGGCTGGAGCCGGTCCTGAGCCAGATCGTGGACAGGTACCGCAGTGACCCGCTGCGCCCGAGGATCAGCATTGATACCTACCACCCCGCCGTTGCCGCGCAGGCACTGGAGCGGGGTGCCGACATCATCAATGACGTGGGCGGCCTGACCGACCCGGCCATGTGCGAGCTGGCGTCCGGTTATCCGGATCATGATTTCATCGCCATGCACAACCTCGGCCTGCCAGCCAGCCGTGAGCGGATGCTGCCCGCCGACTGCGACCCGGTGCTGGTGGTGGAACAATGGCTGCTGGAACAGCGGGAACACTGGGAACGCCGGGGCCTGAACCTGTCCCGCCTCATCTTCGATCCCGGCATCGGCTTCGGCAAGGATGGACTGCAGTCACAGAAACTGCTGCAGCAGGCGGCCCGCTTCCGCAGGCACGGCCTGCGCGTACTGATCGGGCACTCGCGCAAGTCATTCATGAAAAACTTTTCCGGCCTGGACCTGCTCGACAAGGATCTGGCCACCATCGGGGCCAGCCTCAACCTGTGCCGACAGGGGGTCGACATCCTGCGGGTGCACAATGTTCCCCTGCACGTAGCAGCCTACCGGGGCTGGACTCATCTGGAAGGGGTATGATGATGCCTGATGGATACGCATCAGGCACGCACAGGCGGGGTTATCGCCCCTCCTCATTCACGCTGCAGCAACCTGACACCACCCGGTAGCTGTTGACCACCGCCGTTATCGCATAAGGGTAGTTGCGGTCCGACATGCCGTCACTGCAGCGTTCCACCTTCTCCAGAAATGCCGAAGTCAGGGCATTGCCACGCCGCCCGCCAACCACGGCGATACGGGTATTGTTGAGCGAGCGCTGGCGGAAACTCACGTCCACGGAGAACTTCGGCCCGTCGGCAAGTTCGACAGCCATTTGCTTTTCACTGATCCGGATGCTCCAGAATGGTTCGGTACCGCGACACGCCATCACCACCCCCGGATCATTGCGCCGGGGCGTACCCGGCTCGTAGTTGCTGGTCTGTACATCTTCCAGCAGGTAATATTTGTTGACCCAGCCCCGCTGGCCGGACCAGGCAATTTTCACCCAGGTACTGCTGCCGACCTGCTGCTGCTCACCACTGAGCAGGATGCCTTTGGCATTGTGCGGAATGGAAGCCACAACCTTGCTGCCTTCCACCCCGGCCCGGTCGCGCATGTTGAGCTTGTCATCCGGTGCCACGTGCACCACGGAATAAATACGCGCCTCCGCCGGGGCTGCCAGTGCCGGGCGGGCCGGAGCCAGCAGGCTGAGCGCCAGCAGGACTGCAACCAACACAAGTACCTGTTTCATCAGTAGGATTCCTGTCATCCATCCATCAAGTCCCCGAGTTTAGTCCGAATCCCCCCCTAAAGGCCATCACCGCAACCCCGCCCGATGCCATTTTGGCGGTTGTCTGCAAAGCCCTGGCCGGGGATAATCAGGTGCTTTCACGAAGCGGTGATCCCCAGGTAGCAGGTAATGGCTGGCAAGATTTTTATTGAAACCCACGGCTGTCAGATGAATGAGTACGACTCGGCCAAAATGCTGGATGTGCTCAGGGAATATGAGGGTATGGAGCTGACCCATGACCCGGCGCAAGCGGATGTGCTGCTGCTCAATACTTGCTCCATCCGTGAAAAGGCCCAGGAAAAGGTATTTTCCCAGATCGGACGCTGGCGGCCCCTGAAGGAGAAGAACCCGGACCTGATCATCGGGGTCGGCGGCTGCGTCGCCAGTCAGGAGGGTGAAGCCCTGCGCGAGCGGGCACCGCTGGTGGATGTGGTATTCGGCCCCCAGACCCTGCACCGGCTGCCGGACATGGTGCGCCAGGTACGCAGCGAACGCAGGCCCGTGGTTGACATCAGTTTTCCGGAAATTGAGAAGTTCGATCGCCTGCCCGAACCGCGTGCCGAAGGCCCGACCGCCTTTGTGTCCATCATGGAAGGCTGCAGCAAGTATTGCACCTTCTGCGTGGTCCCCTATACCCGTGGCGAGGAGATTTCACGTCCATTTGACGATGTGATTGCCGAAGTGGTCCAGCTCGCCGCCCAGGGCGTGCGTGAAATCAACCTGCTGGGCCAGAATGTCAATGCCTATCGCGGTCCCATGCACGACGGTACCATCGCCGATCTGGCACTGCTGATCCAGTATGTGGCTGCCGTGGAGGGCATTGACCGCATCCGCTACACCACCTCGCACCCGAATGAATTCAGCAACAGCCTGATTGATGTCTATGCCAGTGTGCCGGAACTGGTCAACCACCTGCACCTGCCGGTACAAAGCGGCTCGGACCGCATTCTGGCCGCCATGAAACGCAACCACATGGCGCTGGAATACAAGTCAAAAATCCGCCGCCTGCGTAAAATCCGCCCCCATCTCAGCCTGTCCTCCGACTTCATCATCGGCTTCCCCGGTGAAACCGATGCCGATTTCGAGGCCACCCTGCAGCTGATCGAAGACATCGGCTTTGACCACAGCTTCAGCTTCATCTACAGCGCCCGCCCCGGCACCCCGGCAGCCAGTCTGGTGGATGATACCCCGATGGTGACCAAGAAAGCCCGCCTGCAACGCCTGCAGACCCGCATTCTGGAAATGGCCGGAGCCATCAGCGCATCCATGGTCGGCACCACCCAGCGGATACTGGTAGAAAAACCTTCCAAAAAAGACCCGCAGCAGATGGCCGGACGCACCGAAAACAACCGGGTGGTTAATTTTGATGGCCACGAACGCCTGATCGGGCGCTTTGTGGATGTCGAAATCACCCGCGCCTATCCCAACTCGCTGCAGGGGCGGATTGTGGCCGTGGAGCAGAAACAAAGATGACCAGCAGCCAACAACGCGCCGCCCTGCAACGCCAGATATGGGCCATTGCCAATGAGGTCCGCGGGGCTGTAGACGGCTGGGATTTCAAGCAATACGTGCTGGGTGCACTGTTTTACCGTTTTATCAGCGAAAACTTTGCCAGCTATATTGAAGCCGGCGACGACAGCATCCGTTACGCCGAGTTGCCCGACAGTGTGATCACCCCGGCAATAGAAGAGGATGCCATCAAAACCAAGGGCTACTTCATCTACCCCAGCGACCTGTTTGAAAACCTCGCCGAAAATGCCAATAGCAACGACAGCCTGAATACCGATCTCGCCACCATCTTTGCCGCCATTGAGGCATCGGCCAGCGGCTACCCGTCCGAGCACGACATCAAAGGCCTGTTTGCCGACTTTGACACCACCAGCAACCGCCTGGGCCACACCGTCAAAGACAAAAACACCCGCCTGGCCGCCGTGCTCAAAGGCGTGGCCAGGCTGGACTTTGGCACCTTCGACGCCAGCCACATCGACCTGTTTGGCGACGCCTACGAGTTTCTCATCTCCAACTACGCCGCCAACGCCGGTAAATCCGGTGGTGAGTTCTTTACCCCGCAGCATGTGTCCAAACTGATTGCGCAACTGGCCATGCACCAGCAAACCAGCGTCAACAAGATCTACGACCCGGCCTGTGGCTCCGGCTCACTGCTGCTGCAAGCCAAAAAGCACTTCGACGCGCATATCATTGAAGACGGCTTCTTCGGGCAGGAAATCAACCACACCACCTACAATCTGGCGCGGATGAACCTGTTCCTGCACAACATCAACTACGACAAGTTCAACGTCCAGCTCGGCAACACCTTAATCGACCCCCACTTCGGCGACGATAAACCGTTTGATGCCATCGTCTCCAACCCGCCGTACTCGGTGAAATGGATCGGCAGTGATGATCCTACCCTCATCAACGACGACCGCTTTGCTCCCGCCGGTGTGCTGGCACCCAAATCCAAGGCCGATTTTGCCTTTGTGCTGCACGCGCTCAGCTACCTCTCCAGTAAGGGCCGCGCTGCCATCGTCTGCTTTCCCGGCATTTTTTACCGGGGCGGTGCTGAAAAGAAAATCCGCCAATACCTGGTGGACAACAACGTTGTGGAAACGGTGATTGCACTGGCGCCCAACCTGTTCTTTGGCACCACCATCGCCGTCAACATTCTGGTGCTCTCCAAGCACAAGACCGACACCACCACCCAGTTCATCGACGCCAGCGGCCTGTTCAAGAAAGAAACCAACAACAACGTACTGTTGGACGCGCACATCGACCAGATCATGGCCGTGTTCGACAGCAAGGCAAACGTGGACCACTTCGCCCAGTCCGTGCCTTTGGAGCAGGTGGCCGACAACGACTACAACCTGTCGGTCAGCAGCTATGTGCAGGCCAAAGACACCCGCGAGGTGGTAGACATTGCCCAGCTCAACGCCGAGTTGAAAACCACCGTCGCCCGGATTGACCAGTTGCGCAAGGAGATTGATGCGATTGTGGCGGAAATCGAAGGAGCTTAAGGATGAGCAAAAAGAAAACACCAGTGCCCGCCATTCGTTCTTCTGCGGCGGAATACCTGACCTTTATTGCTGCCAGTGGTGAGGGGGGAATAGAAGCCATCTATGCAGATGAAGATGTATGGCTTAGCCAGAAAATGATGGGGGTTCTGTCTGATGTGAACGTACGAACCATCAATGAACACCTGAAAAAAATATTCACTGACAACGAGTTAGCAGAAGATTCAGTTATCCGGAAATTCCGGATAACTGCCACCGACGGTAAGACCTACAACACCCAGCACTACAACCTCTCGGCCATCATCGCCGTTGGCTACAAGGTAAACTCCGAGCGAGCCGTACAGTTTCGCAAATGGGCGACCCAT
>JAGRJD010000058.1:22356-23493 GCA_020442915.1 Thiothrix sp.
TTCGTGAAATACGCCTGAGCGAGCGTAAGTTCTACCAGAAAATTACCGACATCTACGCCACCGCCGTTGACTACGATGCCACCGCAACCGCCACCAAGCGCTTCTTTGCCACCGTGCAAAATAAACTGCACTGGGCCATTCACGGCCAAACTGCTGCCGAAGTGGTTTACAACCGCGCCGATGCCGACAAAAAAAATATGGGTTTAACCACATGGAAAGACGCCCCGCAAGGCAAGATTCAGAAGTTTGATGTCAGCGTTGCCAAAAATTATTTAGCCGAAAGCGAAATGGCGCAGCTTTCACGATTGGTAAACGCCTACCTGGATATTGCCGAAGACATGGCACAGAGAAACATACCCGTAACCATGGCCGACTGGGAAGAAAGGCTAAATCGCTTTATCACCGCAACCGACCGCGACATTTTGCAAGATGCGGGCAAAGTTACCGCTGAAATCGCTAAAGCCCACGCCGAGAGCGAATTTGAAAAATACCGCATCGTGCAAGACCGCTTGTACCAATCCGACTTTGACCGGCTGATGAATGCGTCTGAGAACAAAGGGGAAAAGGCATGAGCGGCGTGAGCTATTTGGACAAGCTGCTGGATGGAGTGGCGGTGGAGTGGAAGCCTTTAGATGAAGTTTCTGTAAAGATTTCTTCTGGAGGCACACCAAAAACTGGCGTTGCTGAATTTTATGATGGAAATATTCCTTGGCTACGTACGCAAGAAGTTGATTTTGGCGAGATCTGGGATACTGGCGTAAAAATCACTGAATCTGGAGTGAAAAACTCAAGTGCAAAATGGATTCCCGCAAACTGCGTTATTGTTGCTATGTACGGAGCAACTGTTGGAAAAATCGGAATCAATAAGATTCCAATGACCACAAATCAAGCATGCGCGAATATCGAGCTAGATAAGAAGATTGCCGATTACCGCTATGTGTTTCATTTTTTATCAAACCAATACGAATATATAAAATCACTCGGGGCTGGCTCTCAGACCAATATTAATGCTGGGATCGTTAAAAAACTAAATGTCCCCATCCCCTGCCCGGACGACCCCCAAAAATCACTGAAAATTCAGGCCGAAATCGTCCGCATACTCGACACCTTCACCGAGCTGACCGCCGAGCTGACCGC
>JAGRJD010000185.1 GCA_020442915.1 Thiothrix sp.
TCCCGGATGTGCCGGGACTGTGTAAAAGTACACCTTTTAGACAGTGGGGTCAAGTACGGGTATTCGGATTAAAAATCCGAAGCCAGTTACTTCGACAGGAATACGGCAGGATGTTGGCAGCGCCGGAAACGATGGCGCTCAGTGAACTGAAGTTTTCTGTGGCCATGCTGGTATCATCAATGATGACGAAGCGCCCACGACCATCTTCAGTCAGCTTGATATCGGTCATTTGCCCGCTGACCTTGTAACCTGCATCCCAGTTCGGCAGCCCTTCATCCTTCTGGGAAATGCAATGCACGAGACTCAATGGATCACGGGCTCCGATCAGGAAAGGAATGTTGATCTCATGGCCGCTGTAACCGATCACTGACTGATTACGCTTGAAGATGATGCGCTGGCTATCCAGATACCGCGCCACTTGCTGCTGGAAGCCGCTATCCACAACGGGAGCAGGCTTCCATGTCGGGAGTCTGCCATTGATGACCTGAATCGCGTTGAACGCCCTGGACAGGGCTGCCGGAAGCGCGGCATCACTATCTGCATGGATGGCAATCTCCCCCCGTTCGCTGAACAGGGCCGGAAACTGCTCATGCAGCTGCCGTGCCTTGCGATCCAGATGCCGGATGGCATGAGCTTCTGCATGGTCCAGTGTGCGGCCATAATCACGGATACGCCAGCCACGTGGGGATTGTTCAATAAACAACTGGAACAGGTCACCATCGATGGTGCTTTGCAAGGGCGTGTTCAGGATGGTGATTTGCTCGTATGTGTGGCAACTGAATCCCAATGCACTCAGGATAGTCTGGCAATTTGTCATCACCAATCCTCCAGGAAATCAATCTGACCGCTCAGGGTATCGGCGGGATTCTTGTAGCCGCCAATAACCGTTATATTAGTTCTGACGGCGAAACAATGCCAATATTCTCTGTGGGCAGGCTGCCCCGACAGCACCAGCGGTTCAGCATAGCCGTCACCCTCCTTGCTCCAGGTATGCTCATGGATGTGGCCGACTTCCCGTCCATAATACGGACGGCCCGCGCCCGCCATTGTGTTTCTATGCTGCTTTTCGGGAGGCTCAACATCAATGGCATAAACCCGGCAATTATTCAGGAGCAGGATCAGGTTGTAGGACGGCGGCAACGGGACGGGCAGAACGATGTAGCGCAACAGCAGGCGCGTATCTTGCAAAATCACGCCACTGGTTTTCAGCAACAGGTCGGAATGGTACTCGATACCCCTGCGGTGTGTCCGGAGCTTCCAAACCATCGGGGATACAGTCTGCTTGGGCAGTGCCAGCAAATCCTGAACATCAATCAGCGTGGGCGTACCGGCTGGCAGGATCAATGTGCGTTACTCATTCGGGTAATCCTGCCGCTGCTGATAAATCAGTGTGACCAAAAGTACACCTTTTGTACAGGGTTTGCAAGTGCCAGGACAAAAGCGAAGTGGGATCAGCTCAAACCCGCCAACACCCCCTGTAACGGCAGAAACAGCTTGGCCTCATCCAGAGGCGACACCACAAAACCATGATGCAGGTAGAACTGCCTGGCTGGTTCCGACATGGCGTGAACCAGCAAAGCACGAACGCCAACCTGTACGGCGACCTGCAACGAGCGCATCAGGGCATCCTTGAGCAGACCCCGTCCCAACCCCATCCCCTGATACCGGGTATCAATGGCCAGACGCCCCAGAAT
>JAGRJD010000186.1 GCA_020442915.1 Thiothrix sp.
TGCGTTGATTTTCCTGCATGCTGGCGACAATCCGGGTAGCCATTTTGTCAACAGCGCCGGCCAGATTGGCATAGACAATATCCTGCCCCTGCATGGCCGCATTCAATTGTGCCGGATTGAGTACATCGCCGGTGATGACTTTCGTTGCTGGCTGAAGGTTGCCCAAGGTGCTGGCATCGCGCACAAACAGGGTCAGTTTGATATTATCCTTGCCTTGCAGCATCGCGATAACATGCCGGGCGATGGCACCACTGGCACCTAAAATTAAAACATGGGTAGATTTCATTTTATTTAGCTTTATTCCTTATGCGCTGAGATGCTTCCTGAAAAACGCTATTAGCTGCTCCACTGCCTCATTCACATACTCGGGAATATCGTACAGCTTCATGTGGTTGGAGCCTTCCACCAGATACAGTTGTTTGTCGGGGGAGCCTGCCCGCTGCATCAGGTCTTCACTCATCCACAGCGACTGAGCAACGCTGCCGGCAATGACCAGCAAGGGTTGGGTCAGGAAGGTTTCCGCCATGTTGAAGGCATCGTAGGTGACAATCTGGGTCAGGCTGCGCGTCGTCCCAAAACCGGGTGAAGTCGGAAATTCAGCGCGTGCGGTGTGGTAATACTCCCAAGCTTCCTGCAGATCCACATACGGGGTGTCTTCCTTGTGGCAGGGCGCGAGTGGAAAGGTCACGACTTCGCCACCGGCAGCTTCAGCCGTCCTGGCCTGTGCGCCCGCTTCCAGGAAGGGAGTGGCGTTTTTGACATCCTGATCGCCGAGCCAGCCATAGCGCAGCATGGCACCGATATTGACCGCGCTGACCGTGGCGACTGCCTTGATGCGCTTGTCATTGATGGCGGCATTGATGCTGTAGCCGCCCCCGGCGCAGATGCCCATGGCACCGATACGGTTCAGGTCGACATAGGGCTGGGTACTGAGGTAGTCAATGACGGCGCTGATGTCTTCAGTGCGGATGTACGGGTTTTCCAGTTGGCGCGGTTCACCCGTGCTTTCGCCCTGGTAGGATGCATCCGTGGCAATGCTGATAAAACCGGCCTTGGCCAGGTTCTCGGCATACACACCGGCAGTTTGTTGCTTGACGCCCCCACCGGGGTGGGTCACGACAATCACCGGATAGGTTTTTTGGGCATCAAAACCGTCCGGAAAACTGATGAAAGCTGACAGGGTGATAGTGGGGTTATTGGTATTGGGGAAAGTAATGGTTTCGCGCATAATGTCCTCCTTGTTCGAGTCATGCGGCAAGGGATGCGGTGAGAGCTGACTGCTGCCTCAAGCATTGTCACTAGAATAACCCATGCCCCAGGGTGGGGCGATAAACATATTCACAGAAAGTGGATACATTTTTACAGCAACGAATTTTCAGTACACGTCAACGGCTCACTGATCATGAACGACATTTTCATGCTGATCAGGGCCGCCGGTGTCGGGCGATTTACACCCGTACCGGTATTCGGTCCAGATTCTGCCAGACCTGATGATAGAGCACCTGCCACGGGTACCATTGGGTCAGAGCAGTACGGATGCGGCGGACACTGAGCGTGATGTGCGCCCCGATTTTCAGCAATTTGAGGCGGATGGTTCCGACCCGGGCCTGTTCCATTTCAGTACCGGCCAGTGCCTGCCGCCGCAGGGCTTGCATCAGGATATAGGCGAAATTGGCAAAGTACAGACGCAGTTGATTGGAGTACATGGGGTGGGTTGAGGTGCGGTCAGCAAACAAATCCAGCTGCTGCTGCTTGATGCGGTTTTCCATCTCGCTCCGTGCGCAGTATTCCTTCTCATACAAGACTTTAGCGGACCACTGTTTCCCTGTGAGGGTGGTGATCACAAAGCGGGGATTTTCTCCTTTGCTCAGGTGTTCGGCTTTTCCGACCACCCGTCGCGCCTGAGACCAGCCTTTCAATGTCTGATAAGTGAAGTCACCAAATAGCCGGGTCGGCTGTCCGTCACGCTGCTGATGCAACCCGTGGGCGATGGCCCGCTCCATTTTCAGTTCCCTCAGCAGGCGATTGTTTTTTGCCAGCCCGAACAGAAAATCGACCTGGTTCTGCTCACACCAGCTCATCAGCTCATCACGGCAAAAACCACGGTCGCCACGGATCAGAATTTCTACGCCTGGCCAGGCAGTCCGCCGTGCCTGCACCAGACGGGCCACCTCATCCACGGGTAAATGTTCACGCCACTGCATA
>JAGRJD010000187.1 GCA_020442915.1 Thiothrix sp.
TCCCCGGTGGCACTGCTGGCCGAGCCGTACCCGGTGGCACTGCTGGCCGATTTGTACCCGGTGGCACTGCTGGCCGAGCTGTCCCCGGTGGCACTGCTGACCGAGCTGTCCCCGGTGTTGTGATTGGATGTTGCTTTGTCGACCTTTGACAACACCCAGTCAATCTGCGCCTCGATAATGTCAGGCAGGCTGATTTCAGCTTTCACTGTCAGTCTGGACGAGGCCACTTTTTCATCCCTTGCATCCGTCTCGCCAGACTGCTCAACCACAGCAAACCGGTTTCCCACAGGCAGGTAATAATTAAAAACATCCATCGGCATGGGGCAGGCATGGAAGCCACTGGCGCAAGCTTCCACCTCGCCGTCATGGGTATAGGTCTGGCCCACTTCGTATTGGTAGCCCCGGCATTTGAAGTCTTTATCGAAGCCCTTGTAGCTGATGATGGGCGGGTGATCGGCTGTGTCGGTCATGGTTTGGCTCCTGTGTTGATTGATGAAATAATTATAGCTTTAGCTATTGTAAAAGTAAACGCTTTAGCTATAATAGAAACCATCGAAGCACGCAACAGGAACAAGCCATGAGTTACTACACCCGATTCTGCCCCGGCAGTTATGCCTCCATGGGCTGGGCACCGGCGGAGCTTGAACCCGAGCTGGACGAAGTGGCGGCCTATGAGGCGGCCAGGGAACGGGCAGCCGAAGACAATTACGAGCGCTACATGGCATTGCTGCCTTTCAACCAGTTCGACTATTTGCTGGATGAAGATGATGTTGATGCAATGCATCAATCAGCACTGGCCGAGGTCGCAGAAGAAGACGGTTTCGCCTTGTATGACGGCGCACAGGCAGCCAGCGCCGCAGCCAGTGCATTCGCGTTGGCACTGCTGGAAAGGCATAACGCCCTGGTTGCCCGTACCAGGGCAACACTGAAGCGGATGAAGCTGCCCATGAACGGGTACCGGTACGAGCCGTCAGTAGTGACGGCTGTTAGCACAGCAATACGGGCAGGACAGCCTGACAACTGGCTGGCCTATCTGGGGCAGGCCGACTCTTGGGCGGCGAGAGCATTCGGGGCACGGACATGAGAGCCCCTATGGAAGTCATTGACGGGGCACTGGTAACCGTCGAGCCCGAGTACAGGCAGATCATATCCAGCCATGGCTGGAGGATGATACCGAGGTCGCAGCTGTTGGCAGCAAAGCGCCAGATCATGAAAACCGACTATGCCATGAAGCTGGCCATCAGTAATCCGCAGTCATTTCAGGATGCGGTAACGACTGCAGGAATACTTGGCGTTGATTTAACTGAGGGGAAACGGCAAGGCTGGCTTGTTCCACGTGATGGAAGAATTGCATTCCAGATCGGCTACAAAGGAATCGAAGCGATTCACCAGCGGCTCGGGGTTATCAGTCGACTGGTTGTCCGTACAGTGCATGAGAATGACCAATTCTCATGGTCTGGGGACGATCAGGAAAAGCCCGATCATAACGCAGGTGACTGGTTCAACGAATCAGCAAGAGGGGAGGTAGTGGGTGCATACAGCATCACCTACTTCCCGGATGGGACCCTGCAGGTCATGTCCGAATCAGTGGAAGCCATCTACCGTGATCACAGGGACAAGTCGGACTCATGGAAGAACGAGAAGGCCAGACGGTACAGCCCCTGGATGAATCACCCGAAAGCCATGATTGAGAAAACCATGGCGCAGATTGCGGCCAAACAATGGCCGGCAGCCACCCATGAGCCGGAAAAGGCGAGTGAAGTACTGGAACGCCTGCACCAGACAGAAACCGATGATTACAGCGTGTACAAAGGCACTGACGCACTCATGGTGAATGAGCTGCACGCATTCATGCTGGCCTCCGATGCACTCGGCGTCTACCTGCTGCACAAGCAGGCAAAAGATGAAGAAGAAATCATGGCGTGGCACTGGTGGCCAGCAACACCAAAGGGGCTGAAGGGCGCGTGCAGGGACAACTGCGAGGCGCTGAAATCGGCCGGGCAGGAACTGTACTCATGCATCCTGAATGCAATTGATGCTGAGGAGGCATTCCGGCTTGCTGAGTGCATTGACTCGGCAACAGCAGAAACCAAGCGGATGCTGGCTGCTGATATTGGTGAAGCAAAGACGGCAACTATAAAAGCCCTGTTGAAGCAGGTGGCAGGATGAGCAACAAGCGCCAGTGTCTCATAAAGCAGGGATACCGCGTAGGCCAAATAGCAGCAGGCCGAACAATAACACTGTCGTGGCTGGCAAAATCCGATGTGCTGATCACCATGGAACCTGCCGACAAGGAAGAACAATGCCGCCTGTCGCAGCTACGTCTGGCGTGGCTGTGGGCCTCCGATGCCGCGAAGTCGGGGAAGGGCCAGTATGACATCAAGGAAGACTGCTACTGGCAGTTCAAGGTTTCTCACCTTGCGCCAGTGCTGGCCGAATCCGATGAGAAGTTTGCATTTCTCTGGGACAAGTTGAATGCCCTGAGAGCACTCGCGGGTGAAGAGACCTACAGGATGATGAGCGACAAGGCAATCAGCCACGCTGACTGCACGGTCAGCCAGGTATCTGATGCCCTGCGCGAGTGGGAACGTTGCATGCTGGATCAGGGCATTCAGCTCAGGCAGCCATCCGATTACCACTTCGCACTACAGGTTGAATCCATGCAGTCCATGCCTGAATCATCGAGGGCGGCATGAAAACCACAAAGATCAGGCAATCAGCCAAAGGCGAGCAGTTTGGCACACCTGTAGGCCAAAAGCGCAGGCCGGAAACTTTCGACGGGGACCGGCCCGCACCACCCCAACCAAAGCCGGGAGCAATCCCGGCAGGAGGCAATGCATTATGGACAAGAACCAACGTGACCGCCAGCTCGAAAAGCTGAGGCAAGCAACGGAAAGGGAACTGGCCAGCCTGAAAACGATGACCGACGATGAGATCAGGCTGTTACAGGCCCAGCGCAAGGCGGCCCGCAGCAGCAGCTACAAGGGCGGACGGTTTGCAGGGGAGGGGCAGTCATGAGTAAGTATTGGCTGGCATGGGGGATGGCATGAATCTGGGCTGGCTGATAATCGGGATCGTGCTGCTGGTGGCAGCCATTGCGTTGGCCGAGAAGTTTTTCAAAGATCAGATCGCCCTGTTTCGGGAAGCGAAGAAATACAACCCGAAATCTTGGGGGTTTAGGAGAAAGAAATGAATACAAATGAAATTGTGGAAATACTGAAATGAACGACGCTGAACGAAACAAACGCAACGAACAGAACCGGCAACACCTGGAAAAAATCTCAGACATGATGATGAAAATCAAGGGCATCCATGCCGTCAGCCTGACGGTCGTGCTGGAAGGACGAATCATGCACTTCAATCAGGCATTGGATGACCACGGTGCCCGGCTCCTGACCGCTGCGATTGCAAAGAACGGGGCCGCGATGAAAGAGGTGCTGGAGCAAGAATCCCCGGCACCCGGACAACCCACCCCGATGCTGCAGTGACCACCAACGGCCCCGGTGCCGGAAGGTACCGGGGTAGGAGAAAAGGAAATGAGTGATTATACCGATGGGATTGATCGGGCAATAGCGAAGAAGCCGCTCCCGGTTTCGGCATCCGAAAATTTTAAAGATGGATACGAAGATGGGCTAAGGCATCTAGTTGGGTTGGAGCAACAGGAACAGCAGTTGTTCAGGGTTTTGCAAAAAATCAGTAAATACCCTGATTTACATACTCATGATTTTGGTAAATCTGAAGTCAGGGCCTTGATTCTGGGATCGTTCTGCGATTTGCGTAAATACATGGAAATCGCTGAGAAAGTTATAGAGAGCATTGAGGCGTCCTACATGCAGGTAGCAGCAATTCAGAGGGGCGAAATTCCGGAAAGGACAACAAAATGATCATCGACTACGAAGAACTAAAACGCCATTTCGGCGGCACAACAACCGCCGAAGTCGCTGCGAATCTGTCCCGCTCCGGCGTGCGGTACATGACCGGGAAGCGCGGCAAGCCATTTACAACAGAGACAGCGCTGAATGCCGCCATGGGCATCACCCCGGCCA
>JAGRJD010000188.1:0-332 GCA_020442915.1 Thiothrix sp.
ATAAAGACTTCAAATGCCGGGGCTATCAGTACGAGGTCGGGCAGACCTATACACATGACGGTGAGGTGGAAGTTTGCACCAGTGGCTTCCATGCCTGCCCGATGCCGTTGAGTGTTTTTAATTTTTACCCGCCGGCTGAAAACCGGTTTGCTGTCGTTGAACAGTTTGGGAAGATGGATGCAGTGAATGACAAGGTCGCTTCTTCAGGGCTGACCGTGAACGCTGAAATCAGGTTGTCCGACCTGATCGAGGCACAGGTCGAGTGGGTTTGGTCGAGTTTTAATCTCAGAGAAGAAAAGACTGAAAGCGCCAGCAACTCGGGCGAGCAGTCT
>JAGRJD010000188.1:430-3424 GCA_020442915.1 Thiothrix sp.
CAGTCTGTCGCCAGCAACTCGGGCAGCAATTCTGTCGCCAGCAACTCGGGCGACCAGTCTGTCGCCAGCAACTCGGGCAGCAATTCTGTCGCCAGCAACTCGGGCGATTACTCTGCCGCCAGCGCAACAGGAGCTGAATCTGTTGCGCTGGTTACTGGATACCAATCGAAAGCAAGGGCGTCGGAAGGGAGCTGGATTGCGATTGTTGAGCGTGACTTGAAGGGGAAAATTTTGAATTTCAAAACGGCCCAGGCCGGCGTTGAGGTGGAGCCTGATATTTTTTACCGACTGAAGGATGGGGCGTTCGTCATCGCTGAATAAGTTAAAAAAGCCGGAGCCGTGGATGTTTTCGAGGCAGATCACGGCCCGGCCCACCAAACGGGGCGCATTGCGCCCCAAGGAGCTTTAATTATGATGCCTGCGCCTATGGCACGGCAAGCCGACACGACCGAGCGGAGTTATTCCGAGATCGGCTATTTTTTCAGGTCACAGGTGAGCAACCTGCGCGTCATGCTGCTTTCATCGGGTTATCAACAGATACGAATTATCTATCGGGATGACGGGAAAACCGAAATCCATGCATCGGGCGGCCCTGCCCTGAAGGTGGTGAATCCATGACGAAATCACAGTATGCCTTCGCCGGATTCTGGGGTGTGACGATCTATAGCCTGTTCCTCAATGCCCAGCTGTTCTCCGGCATCAGCACACTGGATCAACCGGGGTCTTGGCTGATGCCTGCATCTGAAATCCTGTCCGGGGTATTTATTGTCTGGGCGATTGCAGCCAGTTTTGTGCTGATGCTGTCCGGCCATTCCGGCCTTGCTATTGGGCTGGCTGCGATTGCGGCATGGATGTGGTTCGACCGTTTCACGCTGGCACTGGGGGCTTTGTTATGAGTCAGCCAACAACAATATCGAGCGTGGAAAGCGTATTGCCGGCCATGCGCACGTTTGCAGGCTGGATCAGCTTTTTTGCGTTTCTGGTGAGTGTGATTTACACGATCCTGTTCAATATCGGGCAAGCGTCGGACGCGGAAGTGATTCAGGTGTTCGGGTATGCGTTCCCGTATGCCAAGGCGCTGTTGGCTGCCACCGGGGCGCTGCAGGATTCGACCGAGATTCTGGCGTTTCTGTTCGGGTTCTGGATTCTCACATTGCCCGGACGGAAGCCGCGCTTTCTGGTCATGATGGCCACGGTCGCCATCATCCTGTCCATCACGCTGGTGGCGTGGTCGATTGCGTCCACCTGGGGCAGTAATTCAGCCATGATCGACCAGCAGGCCGCCCGCGGAACCGTGGCACGGGAGCAGTTGGCCCTGATCCAGCGCACTATCGCCGGTAATGAGGAGGCTGCTTCCGATTTGCGGCGCAATGCGGCGGCCATCCGGATCAAGGCGGCGGATTACGGCAGCAAATACACCAGCAAGGCGATTGAAAAGATCAACGAGGCTCAGGGCATCAGTGCGC
Source organism: Thiothrix sp. (assembly GCA_020442915.1). Taxonomy (GTDB): domain Bacteria; phylum Pseudomonadota; class Gammaproteobacteria; order Thiotrichales; family Thiotrichaceae; genus Thiolinea. The sequence continues at coordinate 1,897 of JAGRJD010000188.1, forward strand.
AGGCGGCGGAGCTGGCAAAGGCGAACCTGAAAGCTATCGAGGCCATGGGCCAAGTGGATCAGGACGCGTTGACGGACATCAATAGCGCTCAGGCGGCCTTCGACCGCATTGCTGCCGCTACCGGGCTGTCACCGGAGGCGGTGGGTACCACCTTCCTGTTGACGCGCGCCAGTCAGCTGGAGGCCATCGGGATTATCTCCGGCCTGTTCGTGATCATGATCCCCCCTGCTCCACGGCGCGGGCGCGGGTTTCTGGGCCGGATGCGGGACGGTTTCACCCGTGGGGCGAATGAGGCGGCGGATCGTGCGGCCCGGAGTGCGGGTGGTTTTGCTGCTGATGTTGCCATGCCGGGTGCAGCCGGTTCACGGTTTGCACCTGCCCTTTCCGTGCCGGACTGGCTGGCCACTCAAAATCGTTCCCACCCGCATTCGGATGCGGGTTCCGGGCATTCCGGTACCCATTCCGAAGGGCATTCCGGGAATGGGGCCGGGAATGCTACCCAAAATCGTTCCAGCCCGCATTCGGATGCGGCCCGGAACGGTTTGAGCGCGGCGGAGCAGCTGGCGGACCCGAACAACTTCGAGCTGTTGCGCAAGCAGGTTCAGCACGAGAAGTTTGGCCCGGCTTTTATCGATATTGCGACCGGAGCTATCGGTTGCAGCCAGAATCAGGTGAAGAAGCGGCACGGCATCGGTGGGGAGCTGACTGGCTGGTTGATGCTGATTCTTGAGGCATGGGGGATTGTGAGTGAGCCGGGGGCCAATAATACGCGGGTACTGATTGAGCCGTTATCTGATACGGCGGCTCAGGCGGCACTGGATGATGTTCGTAAAACCATTTTGGGGGGTTGAGGTATGGAAACGATTTCACGTGAGGCATTGATTGATGAGCTGGCACAATTGCTGGGCCGGTGTGGGTATGTGGTGGTTCCGCTGGGTTCTGACACCGGTCAAAGCGGCCCCCTTTCCACCCCGGACTGGCTGGCCACTCAAAATCGTTCCCACCCGCATTCGGATGCGGGTTCCGGGCATTCCGGCACCCATTCCGAGGGGCATTCCGGGAATGGGGCCGGGTATGCTACCCAAAATCGTTCTGGCCCGCATTCGGATGCGGCCCGGAACGGTTTTGAGGGTGGGCAGGAAACCATGGCGGTCTGGGATGGGGAGGGGGAGCCGGACGAGATGCCGCCACCGGGACCGTTGCGGTTATCGTGGATATTGCGGCGGCGGGACAGAATGCTGAATGGTTGATCCACGGGAGCAGGCGCGACACCAGCAGCGGGAGCGACTGTGGCGCGATTACCTGAACGGGACCGGGCCGTATGCACCGGTGTCGGCCAGTGGCGGGTTAAACCGTCGCTGGCTTTGGCTTTTGTTCGTTGGGGTGTTGATCGGGGGGGAGCTGTGGCAGTGGGGGTGGGGGTGATGGGGTGCTATTCAGGCTGCCACAGCAGCCCCAGTGCTCCAGCGACGGCAGCCAGTCGCTTATCGAGGGTTGCCAGTCTGGCATCCTGTTCAATGGCCAGCAG
>JAGRJD010000189.1 GCA_020442915.1 Thiothrix sp.
TATCAATGGCGTAGCCAGCAACAGCACCAACAAACGGTCAGCCAGCGGGAGCAGGAGCAGGCAACTGAAATTGCCCGTTTGCGTCGTGAACTGGCGACAGCACAGGAAGAGGTCGCTATCCTAAAAAAAGCCAGCGCGTACTTTGCGAAACAGCTCAAGTGAAGTACGCCTTTATCCGGGAACAGAGCACGGTCTTCAAACTGAAAACCCTCTGCCGTCTGCTGGAAGTATCCCGCAGCGGTTATTATGAGTGGCTGGGACAAGTGGAGCACAAGCAACGCCGCCAGCAACAAAAAGCTGGGTTTGATCAGGCGGTTGCCCGCTTGTTTGCCAACAAAAAAAGCCGTTACGGAGCACGTCGTTTGCAACGTATACTGGCTGAGCAAGGCCATGCCTGTAACCGCAAGCCCGTTGCTGCCAGCCTGCACCGCCAAGGGCTGGTTGCCAAGGCTGCCCGCCAGTTCAAGGCCACCACCCACAGTAACCACAACCTGCCGGTATTTGATCACCGGCTGGGGCAGGACTTCACCGCCACAGCACCCAACCCAAAGTGGGTGGGTGACATCACCTACCTGGGGACAGACGAAGGCTGGCTCTATCTCGCCGTTGTGATTGACCTGTTTTCACGCCAGGTGATTGGCTGGGCCATGGGTGAGCGCATGACCGCTGATTGGGTGTGTGATGCCCTGCAAATGGCCATTTTCAAGCGCAAACGCCCCTCAGGTGTGGCCGTGCATTCAGACCGTGGCAGCCAATACTGTTCACATGCCTACCGGGATTTATTACAAAAGTATCAACTGCTTGGCAGCATGAGTGCCAAAGGGAACTGTTATGACAATGCCTGTGCCGAAAGCGGCTTCCATTCCCTGAAAGTGGAGGCCATCCAGGGTGAACGCTTTGCCACCCGTGAACACATGAAGCAAACCGTGTTTGAATATATCGAAACGGACTACAACCGCAACCGCCTGCACAGTACACTGGGCTATCTCAGCCCGGTAGATTTTGAGGCTAAAGCTCTCGCTTCTTGACATGTCCGGGATTGCTGGGCCAGATCAAAGGAGTGGAAATGAGTGCTGAAACAATTCGGGTCAACCAAATCACAGCAGCCCGCATTCCCGGCCCCAGAACCTGAACCGGTAATCACCAGCATCATCACCACCCTGCGCGATGGCATCCCCACCGGCAGCCAGAGCTACCAGGGCAACATCGCACTGACCACCAACGGCACCGGTGCCAGGAGGTGCCGGGGTAGGAGAAAAGGACAACAAAATGATCATCGACTACGAAGAGCTGAAACGGCATTTCGGAGGCACAACAACCGCCGAAGTCGCTGCGAATCTGGCCCGATCCGGCGTGCGGTACATGACCGGGAAGCGCGGCAAGCCATTTACAACAGAGACAGCGCTGAACGCCGCCATGGGCATCACCCCGGCCA
>JAGRJD010000190.1 GCA_020442915.1 Thiothrix sp.
TGTCGGCATGCCAACATTTTCACAGCTGAGCGTTTTCCCCAGCACACTCAGCACCCGCTCAATCACTCATCCCCGGTCCTTCCCCACAGCGGGGGGAAGGGAGTGACAGGGACTGCGGCTCCGCCACCCGGCCTGAGCTCATGGGACCTGGGCAGGCCGGAAACCGATGCCGTTACCCCGGTAAGCCGGCATACTGCCATCGCGGCCGGCAGAGCGCAGGCCCCGCGGGATGTAGCTCCATGACCCGCCACGCAATACGCGGTGGCTGCAATCGCCTGCCTCCCAGGCACTACCATCCGCAGGCGCATCCTTATAACCATGGTGCCAGCAGTCCTGCACCCATTCCCACACATTACCGTGCATGTCCTGCAAACCAAAACCATTAACCGGAAAACGCCCGACCGGAGAAGTATAAACCCATTGGTCCCTCCCGCTCGCCAATCCGCTACAACACTCATCCTTGCCGTAATTTGCGTATTCATGACTGGCCCTGTTTCCCCACGGATAAGCTGCCTCAGCCCCACCCCGCGCCGCATACTCCCACTGTGCCTCTGTCGGCAAACGGTAGGTCTTACCGGTCTTCCTGCTCAACCATTTCACATACGCATCCGCATCATGCCAGCTCACGCCTATGATCGGATAATCCGGATCGCTCAAAGCATTCCCCATAGCCTTATAATAATTCGCTGCACCCTTTTCCTGCCACGCCGGCGCCGGACACCCGCCCGCATCCACACAGGCCATATACTGCCCTACCGTCACCTCTGTTTTTGCCAGTCGGAACGGCTGTAACGTCACCTCATGCGCCGGCTTTTCATTATCCCTATCCCTGTCTTCGCAACCGCCCGCCACATCATCCCACTCCGGATCATCCCGCTCCGGCACACAGCCCATGGTAAACGTTACCGGCGTTCCACCAAACGGAATCACATCGACCATTTCCGGCTCAAACGGCAACTGCTCCGGTTTATCGGCATCCTGGACCGTTGAGCGCGGAGAGTCGAAAAGCGGCATAACAAACTGATAAACCCCAACAGCAGCCAGCCCCCCCAAGCCAGCAAGCCCCGCCCATTTCCCGAGCTGTACCAGCTTGCCCAAACGCTCCTTGCGCCGCGCCGCAGCCCCCACACGTTCTGTCTGTCGCACTTCCGCTTCCTGCGCTTCCGGTTCACGCACCAGTCGGTCCTGTTCCGCCTGACGCGCCCGCTCCTCTGCCTCCCGCCGGTCCCGCCCGGCCTGTTCCGCCTGCCGCTGGACGGCCTCAGCCCGTTCCTTTCCCTCCGCCAGACGCTGCGCTTCCGCCTGCGCCGCCTGTACCTTTTCCTCCGCCAACCGCTGTCTCTCGACCTCCCGCTCAACTTCACGGCGGCGAGATTCTTCCACCTGCCGCAGCCGCTCCTCCTCCCGAGATGCCTGTAACAGGTGATGCACCTTCAGCGCCACGTCAGCCAGCACCTCATTCAGCTGATACGAGCCCGGCTCAAAACGCGACAACGGCTGATTATCCTCCACTCCCCCCGTTAATGCTGCCAGCCAGGGCACCGTTTGCCAGGCACAAGGGTGCACCATCACCGGGATGACCCGCAGGCCATCCTGCTGACGGCGTTGCAAAAAGCGGGGAATTTCCTGCCTGGCAACAAAACCGGAGTTAAGGAAATCGCTGCTGACCAGCAGAATGGCAATCTTCGCCCGTGCAATGGCGTTTTCAATCGCCGGCAGCCATTCTTCACCGATTTCGAGCTGACGATCCTCCCAGACAGAAAACTCCCCATGCAACTGCAATACACCCAAGTGCTTCTGCAACGCATTTTTCCATGGCTCGTCTTTATGACTGTAACTGATGAAAATATCGGTCATGCGACATCAGGCGGGGTAATCGACGATAACGCATGATAACCGATTACGGCAAAAGAGTAAGCAATCCGCCTGAACGGCTTTCAGCCGCAGCACCCGACTCCAGCCCTTGGAAAAACATATCGGCAGGTGGAGGCAGGGGTGCTATGCTGGACAGGGCTCCCACGATTCATCATCCCACGAGAGAGTGAGACGGCTGACATGCTACAGGCAGACTCCCCGGCAGTACTCAGGCACATCGACCTGTACCAGGACCTGATCAGGCGCATGGCATCCAACAGTGCCGAGTGCAAGAAATGGGCGACAGGCATGGTGACGGCGATTCTGATCCTGGTGGCCGAGAAGGGAATCGGGCAGGCCGCCGCCCTGGTTGCCGTGCCGGTTATCCTGTTCTGCTTTCTGGATGCCTATTATCTGGCGCTGGAAAAGCAGTTCATTGCAGCCAGCAACTGCTTTCTGGATCAGCTGCACAACGGGGAGCTGACGCCGGGTGAGCTGTTCCGGGTCAGGGTCACGGGAAGCTTGCCCCGGAGCTTTCTCGATGCACTGCTGTCCTGGTCGGTGTGGCCGTTTTATCTGGGAATGCTGGCACTGGTGGTGTTTGCCAGAAGCTGGATTCCGGGATGACTCGTTACCTGCCACACTTACCCGCGCAAAATGCTGAGCATCCGGGCTGCAATCCCGGCAAACTCCTCATGCTGCGCGGCCAATGCTTCCAGTAAAGGCAGATTCGCCTGAATACCTGCCTCCACCTCATCTTCCGCCTGTAGCATCCGTGCCCGAGCCAGCTGGCAATGACTCATGCCGAAAGCACGCAGCACCTTGGGTTGAATGCCGGCCACCCCGGATGATCGTGCATAACGCTGCAGCAAATCCTGAAACAGGCCGGCTTTTTGATGTCCCAGCAACTGCTCCAGACTCAGCACATCACCCTGGAAATGCTGCGGTGCTGCACCAACGGCACTGTACGCCATACGGCCAATCTGGCTGGTTCCCAGAATGCTTAACAGGGTCAGGTCATCACTGCCATACTGTTTGGCAGTGATGCGCTCCAGCGCCTCACGCAATGCCCCCTCCGGCAGGTTCATCTGGAAGACCGGGTGCAAACCATCATACCGGTAGCTTTCACGCC
>JAGRJD010000059.1 GCA_020442915.1 Thiothrix sp.
GTGACAATGGTGCCGTGTACAACCTCCTGAGCGACAAGGGCATCCAGGTTAACTCCACCTTCAACAACAACTTCATGCAGGACTTCGGCATTACGCTGGGTCAGGATCAGATTGCTTTCGACAAGGCCGGCAAACTGACCATCAACGGTGAAGAGCAGAAAGGTGACGGCGAGTTCCTGAATGGCAAGGTTTCCCGCAAAGGCAATCAGGTCACGGTCCAGTCCGGCGAATACACCATGAAAATGGCTGCAGTCCAGAACAGGTACATGAACATCGACTTCACCAGCGATAACGCTGCAGCTGACGGCGTCATGCCACACGGCCTGTGGGGGCAATCCGCTGATGGTGACGGCAAGGCTCGCAGAGGTTCCGGCTTTGATGGAACCGGTGCCATTGAACGTCTGGATGGCACCATGGCCAAGAAAGGCGACAAGACCTATCAGTTGTATGAGGTCAACGGCCTGTTTGATACCGGTTTCGCCAACTTCAACCGCTTCAATGGCGGTTTCACGGGCGTTCCCGCCACACCGGTAGCCGCCCAGGGCAACGGTGAGTAAACTCCGTAGCTGCTGATTCCTCTTCAGGATCAGGGCAACAGGAGCATGGGGCCAGCCATTCAAGGCTGGCCCTTTTCAATCAGGTGCCTACAACAGCCATCCGGATGGCATTTTTTCCCGCATCGGGGCCACACTGCATTCCTGGACCGCCTGACCCGGCAGCGCCACGTGGCACAGTACGGATTCAGCCTCCCGCCCCTTGCTGAACCGGGCACTGATGCGTGCTGCCAGCATCAGGTCATCCGGCGTGATCCCGTCTCCATCCAGCAGGGTCAAAGGGCCGGAATGGCTGATGGTCCTGACCCAGGCGAATTCACGCCGGTAGCCTTCGAGAAAGTTGACCTCGCCTTCCTCACGCGCCACGATCATCTTGAAGTGCGCACGCGGACGCAGGTGGCGGCCAACCTTGAGCAGCATGATGTCATCCAGCTCATAATTACGCTCGGGCCGATGGGACCATAAATCCTGCAGCTTGCGGGAATAATTGGCATCGGTGAGAAAACAGCACCCACCCGCCGGCTGTGCATAAGCTTCAATCCCCCATGCCTGTGCCAGCGCCATCTGTGGCTTGCGACTGCGCCCGGTAAAACCGAACAGCTGCTCACGGTCGACCCACCCCATGCGTTCCGGCAGGGTTTCTGGCAGGTGACGGGCACACAGGGGACGCAACAGGCGTTCATCGGCACCCGACTCCGCCGCAATGACCGGCATGGTGGCTCGCCGTTGTGACATCGGGCGCTGGCCAATCACTTCGCCGGTAATGATGAAATCAAAATCCTGTTGCCTCGCCCATTCCTGCGCCTTGCGCACCATGAATATCTTGCAGTCCAGACAAGGGTTCAGGTTGGCCCCGTAACCATGCTTCGGGTTCAGCACCACATCCTTGTATGCTTCGACAATATCAATGATGTGCAGCTTTATCCCCAGCTGTTCGGCCACCCAGAGCGCATTATTGCGTTTGGGTTTGTCCTGGTGCTGTCTGCGGATGGCGTGGGTATGCCCCTCGACACAGAAACCGGTGAAGAAGTTGATCCCCTCCACATGCACACCCTGCGTCAGTACGGCCTTGGTGGCCAGCATGGAGTCCAGACCACCGGAAATCAATGCGACAGCCCGTGGCTGCCTGCGCACCTCAGTCAATGTTCAATCCTTCATTTTTCAGCAAGATTTTTCACAAAAAATGACAGGGGCTTGAAATCCACCACACAGCGCATGGCCGGAATCCAGCGCGCCATATTGCGGATGGTAAACAGACGCCCTTCATTCATCTGCTCCGGTACACCGTCATGAAACAGGACCACCCCTCCCTGACGGCGCTGGCAGACCTGCTCCAACACATTGGATAAAATCTTATCGCCCTGCTGGTTATCGGTATTCCAGTCAAAGGCAGAAAACTGCCAGTCGATATGGGTGAAGCCGGTCTGTTCCAGCATTTTCAGCACCTGCCCGTTATTTTCCTTGTGGTTGAACCAGCCATCACCGAAGGGCAGCCGGAACAGGGGGGGGCTGGTGGTCAGGTACGGCTCCAGCAATTGCCTGGCACGCACAAAATCGGCCCGGGCCTGCTCGGGTGGTACCTGGGTATAGTGCAGGTGCAGGTAGGAATGCGAACCGATCTCAAAACCGGCCTTGCGGGTATCGGCCAGCACATCACGACGCTGCCGGCACTGCTGGTAGGCTTCGCAGTCCGAACCGTCGGAAGTCGGGCTGCGGGGAAGGCACTGCTCGGTCAGGATGCGCTCACAATCCACCTTTCCCGCCAGCACAAAAAATGTGGCCGGAATATGCTCACGCTGCAAGACCTGCACCAGTTCCGGAGTCTGCAGGGCCGGACCATCATCAAAACTCAGGTGCAGGGGATAACGGGCATCATCCTGACACTGGTATTGGGCCCGGATGGCACTGCAGTCGTCCGCCTGCACCACCGTCAGCCCCGAACACCCGACAAGCAACCCGATGCACATACCCGGCAAGCTGTTTTTCTTCATCATCATTCTCTATATTTATCAGTAATCAATAAAATGTATTTTTGCCTTTATCCAGATTTCCCTATTGCCATGTCCTGAAAGGACCGCCATCCGGTTCAGTCTCAAGCAACCGGAATAGTATAAACTGCTCCCATCCATTAATCGTCAGTTTATCAGGGTGTGGCACAGTAATGGCGTTTGAAAAACGTTTAGTATTTAGTATCAGGCCGGAAGACGGAAAGGGTTCGCTCGGGGCCGGGATCAGTCCAGTGGTTGCCAGCCTGGCGGTATACAGCCCTTTTCATTCAAGGATGCCATAAAGGACAACAACAGCGGGGATGATCATGTTAATTCAACGCATCAGCTTGCTCACTGCCTGCGGACTGGTACTGTCCGCCTGTGGGACCAGTAACATACAATCTTACGAGCCTGTTCCGGTCAAAGATCAGCAACCGGCAGCCACCCAGCAGCCCCAACGTTACATCACTGAAAATCAGGATGATGCGGCACAAAGGCAAGCCGAGCAGCTGGCCCGTCAACAACAGGCCCGGCAACAGGCTGAACAGCAGGCTCGACAGCAACAGCAGCAGGCTGAGCAGAAAGCCCGCCAGCAACGGCTGGCCTGGGAGCAGCAGAAAACTGCACTGGAACAGCAGCAGCAGGCCGAACGTCAGCGCTACCAGACAGCCTGGGAACAGGAACAGCAACGCCTGCAGCAACAGCGTATCGCAGAGCAGCAGCAGGCGGAAATCCGGGAGCGCTACCGTCAGGCCTGGGAACAGAAGCAGCGCGAACAGGAACAGCAACGTCAGGCGCTGGCCCGTCAGCAGGCCGAGGAGCAACGTCAACAGCAGCTGGCGGAGCAGCAGCAGGCGGAAGCACAGCGCCAGCAGCAACTCGCCCAGCGCCAGCAACAGCAGGCCCAGCAGCAACAGCTGGCAGAACAGCGCCGTCAGGCGTACCAGCAGCAACTCGCCCAGCGCCAGCAACAGCAGAATCAGCCACCGCAGCTGGCTCCGGCCATTCAGCTGCAATATGCCGGTGGACAGATGTATACCGGACCCGGGCGTTTCACCCGCCTGCCCGACGGTGTAGCCTCCAACCTGCGCCTGCGCGGAGTCTCTGAACGCGGCATGAGTGCCTATGTGCGTACGGCCAGTGGCAAGGCACCCGCCCTGCTGACCGCCAATGCCGATACTCCCCGCAATCCGGCTTCGACCATGAAACTGGTCACAACCTATGCCGCCTTGGGTACGCTGGGACCCAACTTCCGCTGGCCTACCGAGATTTACACCACCGGTCCCATCCAGGGCGGCATGCTGCAGGGTGACGTGGTCATCAAGGGCTATGGTGACCCCGACTTCAAGGAAGCCGATCTGCGGCGCATGCTGCAATCACTGCGTGCACGCGGGGTCCAGCGTATCGCTGGCAATCTGGTGGCCGACACCAGTTTCTTCAATGTCCCGTATCAGAATCCGGGGGCATTCGACGGCAATGCCAAAGCCGCCTACAACGCCCAGCCGGAAGCCCTGCTGTATCAGGGTCGTGGCAGCAGATACCAGTTCAAGGGGCTGGGCAAAAAAATAGCCCGCACGGCAGGATTGCCCAGCAGTGCCAGAGCCCGTGCCGACCTGGATACCAACCTGTTTGCCGCCTTCTGGAAAATCTGGGGTGGTGAACTGCGTGGCCAGATTCAGGGGGATTTCCGCCTCGGTACGACACCGGCCAATGCCCAGAAAGTATTTACCAGCTTCTCGGCACCACTGCGTGAAGTCATCAAGGAAATCAACAAGGAAAGTGTCAACGTCATGGCACGGCAGGTACTTCTGAGCCTTGCGGCCTACCGTATGGGTGCCCCCGGAACACCGGCCAAGGGTGCCGCTGCAGTGGGCCAGTTTCTGGAAAGCCGGGGTCTCAGCTTCCCTGAGCTGCGTGTTGAAAACGGCTCGGGCCTGAGCCGGGTGGCCAGAATTTCAGCCCGGCACCTGGGTGAAATGCTGGTGGATGCCTACAACAGCCCGTTCCGAAATGATTACATGAACTCACTGGCCGTGCTGGGTGTGGATGGCACCCTGGAAAACCGCATGAAAAACAGCCCAGTCAATGGCAGGGGCCGCTTCAAGACCGGCACCCTGCGCAATGTACGCGGGTTGGCCGGCTATCTGCAGACAGCCAGTGGTGAGACCTATGTGGTATCCCTGCTGCACAATGATCCCAAAGCCCGCAGTGCAGCACGCTCGGCCCATGACAATCTGGTGGAATGGGTTTACTGGGGACCACGCAACAACTTCGCCAGCGCCGACTAGCCGCTTCCTCCGATCACACAAACAGGGGCCGATGCCCGGTAACGGGCATCAATTAATGCACAGGGCCGGACCGACACACCATGCCGTCCGGCCCTTGAACGGTCCGGAAAACCCTGACCGTACCAGACAGGGCGGACTCAGACCGGCTCCGCCCACAGGTCATGCTCATCTGCATGGGTAACACGCACCCGCGCCCGTTCACCGACCGGCAACGCGGCTCCCTCTACCAGCACCTGACCGTCGATCTCGGGGGCATCCCGGTAGCTGCGTGCCACACTCAGGTCCTCCTCCACCGCATCCACCAGCACTTCCAGCTCACGCCCGATCATGCCACTGAGCTTGTCAGCACTGATTTTGGCCTGCAATTCCATGAAGCGCTCCAGGCGTTCCTCCTTGACCGTCTCCGGTACGGTGCCCGGCAGGTCATTGGCCGATGCACCTTCGACCGCTGAATAGGCAAAGGCTCCCACCCGATCCAGACCTGCCTCCTGCAGAAATTCCAGCAAGGTCTCAAAATCCGCTTCGGTCTCTCCGGGAAACCCGACAATGAAGGTGCTGCGCACGGTAATATCGGGGCATTGCATACGCCAATCCTGCAGGCGTGTCAGCACCTTTTCCGCATGAGCAGGCCGGCGCATGGCTTTGAGAATGCGTGGACTGGCATGCTGGAACGGAATGTCCAGATAGGGCAGAATTCTGCCTTCGGCCATCAGGGGCAGCAGCTTGTCCACATGCGGATAAGGGTAGACATAATGCAGCCGGACCCATACTCCCATCTCACCCAATGCCTCAGCCAGAGTCTGAATATGGGTTCTGATCGGTCTGCCACCCCAGAAGCCGGTGCGGTACCGGACATCCACACCATAGGCACTGGTGTCCTGGGAAATGACCAGCAACTCCTTTACGCCGGCGCGGACCAGGTTTTCGGCTTCCTGCAGCACCTCACCAATCGGGCGCGATACCAGATCACCGCGCAGTGACGGGATAATGCAGAAGGAACAACGGTGGTTACAGCCTTCGGAAATCTTCAGATAAGCATAATGACGGGGCGTCAGGCGTACACCCTGGGGTGGAATCAGATCGGTATAGGGGTCGTGCAGCGGTGGCAGGTGTTGATGCACCGCACCCATGACCTGTTCGTAGGCATGGGGTCCGGTCACGGCCAGCACATTCGGGTAGGCATCCAGCACCTTGTGGCTCTCCGCCCCCAGACAGCCGGTGACAATCACGCGCCCGTTTTCCTCCAGTGCCTCACCAATGGCATCCAGCGATTCCTCCACTGCCGCGTCAATAAAACCACAGGTATTCACGACCACCAGATCCGCATCCTGATAAGTGGCACTGATGCCGTACCCCTCCGCCCGCAACTGTGTCAGTATCCGTTCCGAATCCACCAGTGCCTTCGGGCAACCCAGGCTGACGAAACCCACACACGGCGTTGAATGGCTCATGACCCCTACCCACCCAAAAAATAAAAGGCGCGAGGGTATCACAGAAGTTATGCACATGGATATGAAAATTTCATATTTCAATACCCTCCTGCGCAGACACCCCGGCATTATCAATGTTCCGAGGTATGTCTTTGAAAACAAGAAATTTATCAGACAACCTATTGTTCAAACATCCCCCCTGTCGACCCACCACCGTCCGGCTGCCCGGCCACCTGTTCGGGTTTTATGCACAGACTTATCCACTCTGAAGATCGGCTGCACGCCACAGACACTGCTGGAATGGGTCAGATGCCGCAGATTGAGCGTGTCTGGCACGCCAACATGCCGGTCTACGGTGCCGAGAAGGTCTGGAAGCAGATGAGCCGCGGGACATTGCGGTAGCACGCTGTACCGTGGAACGGCTCATGCGCCATCTGGGTCTGGAGGGCACCCGTCGGGGCGAGACCGTTCGCACCATGACGCCTGACACATCGGCGCCGTGCCCGCTGGACCGGGTCAATCGTCAGTTCAATGCCAATCGACCCAACCCGCTCTGGGTATCGGACTTCACGTACGTGTCGACCTGGCAGGGCTGGCGCGTCAGTCCCTCCATGACAACGAACTTCGTGCTCGACGCACTGGAACAGGCACTGTACGATCGACAACCCGATCCGGAAGACGCGCTGGTCCATCACAGCGACAGGGGCTCTCACTATGTCTCCATCCGCTACAGCGGGCGACTTGCCGAAGCCGGTATTGCCCCGTCAGTCGGCAGCAAAGGTGACCGCTACGATAATGCCCTGGCCGAGACCATCAACGGACTGTACAAAGCCGAACTGATTCACCGTCGGGGTCCGTGGAAGACGCGGGAATCTGTGGAACTGGCGACCCTGGAGTGGGTCTCGTGGTTTAACCACCAAAGCAGATAAAGGCCATGGCCATCAGATTTCTTGTAAGGCTTGTCTTTTGGTTTCAGTTTTTCGATTTCAAGCACTGTCAGGGGCATTTGGGGGTATCACCTCGCATCAGGGCCTGAACTACCCCCAATATACCCCAAGAATCCCCCGGCTTTAACCGTTTCTTACCGGACACTAACGAACCATCCAGACACGAAAAAGCCCGCATTCTAGCGGGCTTCTCGAACGTTTCAGGACTTGCTGAAACCATGTAATGGCGGAGAGAGAGGGATTCGAACCCTCGATAGGGGTTAACCTATACACACTTTCCAGGCGTGCTCCTTCAACCACTCGGACACCTCTCCGGAAATACAGGGGCAGGATGCTAGCGCAGTCACGGCTGCTTGTAAACCATTGTTTCGATCTTCAGTGCAGGCTAAGGTCAGATCATTCAGAATCGGTCGACATGCCGGTCAAAGTTCGCTACCATGATTTCTTAATTGGGCAATTAATAAAAATTATTAAAACATGTTGTTGCACAAACTCAAACATTTTTTCAACTGGTGGAGCGAAGGATTGCTGCGGGGTCTCCCCAGCCCGCTACGCCAACTGTTCCGGGCCGAGCAACCCCGCCTCAGCCTGCAACTCTTTCCCGACAACAGCCTGAAAATCTACTGGAGGCAAGACAGCAAACTGCTGGATCGTGGCCATTACCGGCTTTCCGACACCGGCTTTGACTTCGGGCGCATTGCCAAAAAATGTGCCAAAAACCGCAGATACCTGCTGGAGCTTTTGCTGGATCGCAATCAGGCTTTGCACCTGCAGCACAGCTTTCCGGAGAGCGTACAGGAAAACATCCGCCAGGTCGTTGGCTACCAGATCGACCGCCTGACGCCGTTTGCAGCCGATGCAGCCTATTTCGACGCACGTGTGACCAGGCATGAACGCAGCCGGAAAGAAGTGCTGGCTGACATCTTCGTCGCACCCCGCCAGCTGGTAGACCGGTTGAAAGAACAACTCGGGGCTGCCGGTATTCCTGCCTTCGATCTGGTATCCGTACTGGACACCAATGCCCGTCTGCTCACTCGTCAGGACAGCCTGCAGATGGTCCCGACCCAGCGTTGGTCCCGCATTCCGCTGCTCTTTTTCCTGGGTGCACTGATACTGGCACTGGCAGTCCCCATGGCCTATAAGTACCGCCGGGTCGGGCAGGTGGAAAATGCCATCGCCAAGGTCCGGAGTGAATCCTCTTCCCAGCTGGAGGTACGGGAAAAACTGCTGGCAGCGGAAGATGCCCTGCATTTCCTGCAGGAGCGGCGCCAGCGCTCACCGGTGACGCTGGACATTGTGGAGCGCCTGTCCAATGAGATACCCAGGCATACCTGGCTGGAGCGGCTGGAGCTGGAAGGGGACAACCTGCAGATTTACGGTGAGTCGGAAAAAGCCCTGACCCTGATTGATACGCTGGAAGACTCAAGCGCCTTCTCAAAAGTCAGCTTCAAATCTCCCGTCACCCGCAGCCGGGAAAGCGGCATGGACAAATTCCACATTCAGGCACACCTGGAGACCGGCCATGATTGATACCCTGTTCACCCGCAGGAACCAACCCCTGTTTGCCTGGCTGCTGCTGTTGCTGGCTCTGCTGGTCGGAATATTTTTCATCATTCTGCCGGCACTGGCTGCCTCCACAGAGCTGGGCGAACGCATTGAGTCAGGCTATGCCCGCCTGATCAAGATGCGCCAAGTCGCCCATGCCACCCCCCGACTGATGGCCGAATTCGAGCGGGTACAGAAACAGGGGCTGGACAAGCTGTTCTATCCCGAGGGCATGACGGCAGCCCAGGTCGGCAAGGAGCTGCAGAAGCAGCTGGCCACTGTTGTGGCCCAATACCGGGGGGTGCTGACCAGCTCCGAGGTCCTGGACGGATCACAGGATGAGGAGGACAGCGGTTTGACCAGTGGCTACAGCCGGGTGACGGTACAGGCCAGTTTTGAAGGCAACATGCAGCTGTTGCGCGCCATCCTGCATCAGGCTTATCAGGCCAAACCCATGATTTTCGTGGACCGGCTGGAGGTCAAGCCGGAACGCAATGCCGTGGATCAACGCATCAAGGGTTCGGTCAGAATCACGACTTACTGGCGCGGAGGAGCACAAGATGAAAGCATTAATTAGCCCACCGATCCAGACCCTGCTCTGGTTGGCCGGCATCAGCTGTCTGGCCTGGGGCGGCTGGTCGGTCTGGCAGTTGCGCCAGATGGACATGAGCCTGCAGCAATCCATGACGGAGGCGGTGAATGTCGAAATCCCCACCACCGATGAACTCAGGATACCGACTGTCAATGCCTATCAGCAGATGGTGCAGGCTCCGCTGTTCTGGCAGACCCGTGCCGTCCCGCCACCGCCGCCGCCAGCTGTCGCTGCCCGCGAAGTTGTAGCACCACCCCCATCCGCTGAGCCACCGGAAATCCCTGAAGGCCGGTTGGTCGGTATTGTGGATCTGGGCAAAAAACGCTACGCCCTGGTACGTGATCAGGAGGAAAAGAACCTGTCCCTGCACGTTGGCGACAAATGGGGTGACTGGGTGGTCGAAGCGGTCAGCAAGCGCAAACTGGTACTGGCTGCCGGTGAGGAGCATCATGAAATCCCGCTGATTGCTGATTTTGCTGCGCCTCAGGAGAACAAGCAATTGCTGGCCGACCGGCAGCGCCGGGAACAGCAGAAAAAAATCGAGCAGCAACGCGCAGCCCTGCGTCAACAGCAGCAGACCAACAGCAATGCGGCTCCCGCCCCGGCAGCCCAGCCCCCGCAGATCGATGACCCGGCTGCGGCACCTGATCCTGCCCAGCAGCTGAACCAGCTGACCGACCCCACGTCACCGGTCCTGTCCATCAAGGAGGCACTGGAAGCCCGGCAGCGCCTGATGGCATCGCGCTGGGGCGGGGGTAACACCAGCCCCCCCAATGGCACCGGCAACCCGGCACGTCAGTGATGACCATCCGACAGGCAGTGCTTTTGTCACCAGCACCAATCATGTAAAATTATAAAAAATAAAAATAATATGGGGTCTGCTTTGTGACTAAAAAAACACTATGGATTAGCCTGGTGGTCAGTGTCAGTGTATTGTTTACGGCCTGCACCTCGATCAAGAACAGTCCGGGTTATCGCAGCAATATCAAGGCCAATCCATTTCAGCGCAGTGCTGCCATCAAGGAATTGGACCAGTCTGCCCTCGGACTGCTGCACAGCCCCTCATCCCGGACGGTTCAAACGCGCAATACCCATTATCGCCCGACGCCGATTGCCAGCACACCGACCTCAACCTCCAGGGATCAGGATGTCGAGCTGGTTATCGGCAACCACCAGTATTACCGCACGGATGTGGAGCGTCCCGAGCTGGGTGGCGGCAGTAAAAAAGGGGGAATCGCCCTCAATTTCGAGCGGGCCAGTATCCGCGAAGTGGTTGCCGTTATTCTCGGTGACATCCTGAAGGAAACCTACATCGTGGAACCCGGCGTTGAGGGTGAAGTCACCATCAACTCCAGCGAGCCCATTCCGCGTGCCAGCCTGATCCCCACCCTGGAATCCCTGCTGCAGACCCAGGGTGCCGTGCTGTACCGCGATGACACTGGTGGCTACCGGGTTGCGGCACGCTCCAATATCAAGGGCCGGGGCTTCATGCCCTCGGCCAGCGGCAAGATCAAGCCCGGCTACAGTATTCAGGTGGTACCGCTGCGCTACATCCCGGTGGCGGAAATGCAGAAAATCCTGGAGCCGCTGGCCAGCCCGGATGCCTTTGTACGCGTGGATACCAACCGCAACCTGCTGGTGCTGGCCGGTACCAGCTCCGAACTGGCCAACCTGATGGCCACGATTCGCATGTTTGACGTGGATGTGTTGCAGGGCATGTCAGTCGGCATGTACAAGATCAGGAATGTGGAAGCCCAGATCGTGGCCAAAAATCTGGATACCCTGTTTGGTGAAAGCGGCAACAGTCCCATGGCCGGCATGGTCAAGATTGTACCGATCGAACACATGAACAGCATCATGATCATCTCCGCCAGCCCGGAATACCTGCGTGAAATGAAACACTGGGTGGATCGCTTTGACAAAAAGGGAGCAACGGCCAGCCAGCAGCTGTATGTCTACCATGTCCAGAACGGCAATGCCGAACACCTGGCGGAGATGCTGTCCCAGATATTCTCAGGCAAAGGCAGCAAGAAAAGCAACGCCATCCCCTCCAGTCTGGCACCGGGACTGGAACCGGTTACTGTCGGTGGCGAGGGTAACAGTGTCTCCAGCCAGAAAACCATGCTGGGCAGCAGTACCAACAGCAGCGGCGGTGTCTCGATTGACCCGGACGCCGATGTCAAGATTGTGGCCGACAAAACCAATAATTCGCTGATGATTCTGGCCACCGAGCAGATGTACCAGCAGATCCAGGAAGCCCTCAAACGCATTGACATCATGCCCATGCAGGTGCAGGTTGAAGCCTCCATCATGGAGGTGACGCTGACCGACCAGATGGAGTACGGCCTGCAGTGGTATTTCAAGAATAATGGCAATGCCTTGGGTGAATACGGCATCAATTCGCTGGGCAGTCAGCCCAGCGGGTTCTCCTTTACCCTCATGGGTGGCTCCAGCGGGGTCAAGGGCTTTGTGAACGCCATTGCGCGCCAGTCCAAGGTCAAGGTGATTTCGTCCCCATCCGTGCTGGTACTGGACAATCAGACGGCAGAAATCCGCGTAGGCGACCAGCAGCCGATCTACACCGGAACCTCTACCGTCACCAACGGGCAGCTGACCGATATCCCCTCCTACCAATACAAGGATACCGGTGTTTCGCTGCAGGTCACACCCCATGTCAACTCCAACGGGCTGGTCAAAATGGATGTCACACAGGATATCACCGACGTGGGTGAAGTAGATTCCGCCACCGGTCAGCGCAGCTTCCTGCAGCGCAAGATCAAGAGCAATATTGCCGTACAAAGTGGAGAAACCATTGTACTCGGTGGCCTGATCCGGGAAAACCAGACGGATGGCAACAGCGGTGTCCCGGTGCTGAAAAATCTGCCCATTGTTGGCGATGCCTTCAAATCCCGCAACAAGGGCGGCAAACGTACCGAACTGCTGGTGCTGATCACGCCTACCGCCATCAAGGACCAGAACAGCCTGAACCGTACCGGACAGGAAATGCGTGACCGTATGAAGCGCCTGTTTGATGATGATACTTTCCTGCGACAACTAAGAGGTGAATATGTGCAATAAATCGGGGTATCTGGCCATCACGGCCCTGTGCGTCCTGCTGGCCTCCTGTACCCAGGCCGAACCCCTGGTACGGGAGGCGGCCCAGAAACGTTGGGATGCCCTGATCGCCGGCGACCTGCTCAGCGCCTATCAGTTCTATACCGATGCCTTTCAGAAAACGGTTCCAATGGACCACTTCCGGCGGCAGGTAACGGGCACGGGACTCTGGAGCAGGGCCGCAGTCGAGAAAGTCAGCTGCGACCAGTCCGGGGACCAGTGTCAGGCAGACATCAGGATCACGGTTGCCATGAAGATGCGTGGCCTGCCCAAACCAGTGGAAAGCAGCGATGTCGTGCATGAGACCTGGGTTAAGCAGGGTCTATTTTCTGACTGGCGGTATATGAAAAACTGATTCTATTAATTATAATTATTGATTGTATGGTGTGGTTCCTGCAACTCTCCGGAACCGGTGCTTAAAAAATACTCCATTACAAATATAAAAATCTTTAGGAGGCACGTAAAGTGTTCAAACAAAAAAAACTTGCTCTGGGCATTGCAGCGGGCATTCTGGGCTTGGCAGGAATCATGACCAGTGCGCAGGCGGTGCATGTCAATCCGGACGGTACAGGCCAAGTGCTGATTTTCCCCTACTACAATGCACATTCGGGTTACGTTACCAACATCAATCTGGTCAACTCCACCGACGAAACCAAGGCAGTCAAGATCCGCTTCCGTGAAGGCAAGAACAGCAATGACGTGCTGGACTTCAACATTTACATGTCACCACAGGATGTCTGGACCGGCAGCGTAGCTGCCGCAACCGATAATTCCGGCGAACTGGTCGGTTCCGTCAGCACCCGTGACCGCACCTGCACCCTGCCGCAACTGGCTTCCTGCACGGAAGATCAGTGTGCCGTCACCATTCCGTTTACCGGCCAGAAGGTCTATACCGGTATCGAAGCCGCCGATACTCGTGAAGGCTATGTGGAAGTGATTGAAATGGGGGTGGTGACGGACAAGACAGTACAGGACGGCGTCCTGCATCACAACGGCGTGCCCTATGACTGCAGCGCTGTCGAAGAGGCCTGGAGCAAGGGCACCTTTACCCAGGGCAAGGGGGCACAGGCTGCGGGCATGAGTGCCCCGACCGGTGGTCTGTTCGGCTCCTCCGCCGTCATCAATGTCCCCAAAGGTTCTGCCTTTGCCATTGATCCGGTGGCTATCGATAATTACAGCACTCAGGCCCAGCACTACCTGTCCGATGACCCCGACAACTTCCTGCTGCCGTCACTGGCCTCCGGTGACATTACCACCAGCTCCATCCTTGCCAAAGATGCCAACGGTGATGCCGAACTGGTGGAAACCGAATGGAATACCGTTCCGGATACCTGCCTGAACGACGCTGATCCGCTCACGCCGCAGTGTGGTGTCAATCCCTATCCGATTGCACACGTTCTGCTGGCTTCCAACATCATGAACGAGTATTTCCTTGATCCGACCTTCGGTTACGATGGGCACACCGACTGGATCATCACCTTCCCGATGAAAAAGCATGGTATCCATAAAACCACCGACGTCGCCCTGACCATGGATGGCGTTTATGACCGGGAAGAAGGGCAACCGAATGTCGTGATTGACAAGAGCTTCGGTTTCTCGCCGGTTCTCCCCGGTATGGAGAAGGAGCAAAGCGCCCTGACCCGTGAGGTCAATGTCCTGACCTTCACCAGCAGCGACCCGTCCTATGACGCCTCCAATACGGTCATGTCCAGCCACACCGACGTAAAGCTCTCTGTCGGCTCTTTCGTTCATGGCTGGGCACGCATGGATTTCCCTGGTTATAACCTGGCTGACGGCTGGTCCGACTCCGTTACCTATGGCAAAACCGGCACCAGCTACGGCTCCAGCAGTGCTATCTATGAAGGGGTTCCGGTAATCGGCTTCTCCGCCATTGAAGGCAACGTAAGCGAAAACCCGAACGCCCGCTTTGGTGACGCCCTGCCCCACAAGATTAAGCGCTAATACAGCCACATTTCGATAGGCTTGTGAAACCGGTCAGAATACCTGACCGGTTTTTTTAATAATAACAAGATTGTCGGGGCTTATTTTCATGTCGGAAGTGCTGTTCCGCTCCATCCTTTTTGCAGGCTGCCTGCTTGCCGTTCCCCTGAACCTGTTTGCCGATGCGGCCTGGGTATTGAAAGCCGACGGTATGCTCCTGTCACCAGCCCAGCTGGAAAATACCGCCAATGCACGCGGCTTTGCCCTTGCGACACTGGATGCCCGGCAAAAAGCCGCACTGCTGGAAGAGCTGTTCATTCGCACCCGGCTGCTGGAGCAGCAGGACAACCTCACCCCGGCCCAGCAGCAACACCTGCAGCAGAAGCTGGAAGACTTTCATGCCACCCAGCAGGCAGAAATGGTACTGGATAACCTTGCTGCAGCGGGTATGCCGGATTTTACCGGGCGAGCCCGGGAAATCTATGCCGCCGAACAGGACACCACCTACCGGCAACCCCTGAAGCTGCGCGTCAGAATCCTCCTGCGCCGGATCCAGCCTGACGGACCGGACCGGGCGGCAGTCATGACCGAGCTGGAACAGGTACGCAAGCGCATTGTGCAAGGTGAACTGGATTTCACGGCGGCAGTCAGGGAATTCAGCGAAGCCGGAGACAAGGCCCTGAATGCCGGTGACAGTTTCTGGTTCAGCCAGGGACAAAAACCGGATGCCCTGTTTGACGCGGCCAGTCAGCTGAGTCCGGCACATCCGCTCAGCGACATCATTCTGGACCGTAAACAGGCCTGGTTGCTGCAGTTTATCGGGCGCCAGGAAGCTGGCCAGCAATCCTTTGATGAGGTCAGGAATGACATTGTCATCCGGCTGGAAAACGAATACCGCAACACACAGCGCAAACTGGTTCTGGAAAACCTGCAGCAGCAGTTCCGGGAACAGGCACAGACCAATCCTGACACGTTATAGGCAGGCCTAAAAGTGCCCAAACCGCTCCCAAGCCTTCAGTGTCACAGGGACAAGGATAGCAGGAACAACAAACAGGGGAAGGGAAGGATGACTGCTTTACTGCATACCGGATTGCCACTGGCGCTGAACCTGTGCCGGCGTGACCTGCACGAACGCTATCAGGGCAGCATGCTGGGTATCTTCTGGCTGCTTTTCCCTCCCCTGTTCATGCTCTGCATTTACACCCTGGTATTCGGTGAAATCCTGCAACTGCGTTTTGGTACCGGCGCTTCCACCCGCGAGTTTGCTTTTTACCTGTTTACCGGCCTGATCGCCTTCAACGCCCTGGCCGAAGTTATGACCCGCAGTCCCGCCATATTGCGTGAAAAGCGCGACCTGCTGCTGAATACCCCCCTACCGGCCAGCATTCTGCCACTGGTACCGGTGCTGAGCTCCATCCTGCTGGAGCTGATCGCCCTCCTGATCCTGAGCATGGGGCTGATACTGGCCGGACTGTTTCAGCCGTCGGGACTGCTGCTTTACCTGCCCTGCCTGCTGGTCCGTATCCTGCTGTCACTGGCGCTGGCCTATCCACTGGGCATACTCGGGGTCTTTTTTCCGGATCTGCGTCAGATCATGCCTGCCATCATGACCGTGCTGATGTTTCTGTCCCCGATCCTGTACCCACTGGAAGCCATTCCTGATCGCTTTCAGCCCTGGTATGCCTGGAACTTGCTGGGTCAACTGGTGCAATGCTATCGGGCCGCCCTGCTGGAAGGGTGGCTGCCCTGGGAGACACTGGCGGCCCTGCTGCTGGTTGCAACCCTGTTGCTGGGTCTCGGCCTGATGCTGTTCAGGTATCTGATGCCACGCGCAAGGTACGTCTTGTGACAGCCGGCAGCATCACCCTGCAGCAGGCCGGTATCAGCTACCGCCTGTATGCCAGACCGCACGACGCGCTGCTGGAATGGCTGCTGCGCCGGCCACGCCACCGGACCTTTCATGCCCTGAAAGATATCAGCCTGACATTGGAGCCTGGTACGTCACTGGGACTGGTCGGAGACAACGGGGCTGGAAAAAGCACCCTGTTGCGCCTGCTGGCCGGGAACCTCGTACCGACAGAAGGCTACTGTAAAATCAACGGATGCCGGGCTGCATTGCTGGAGCTGGGCAGCGGCCTGCACCCGGAATACAGCGGACTGGAGAATGCCCGCCTGGGACTGGCACTGCGCGGTCTGGAGCCGGCGGCGATTGAACATGCACTGCCGGAAGTGCTGGCATTTGCCGGGCTGGGGGATTTCATTCATCAACCCCTGAAACAGTATTCCAGTGGCATGGTGGTACGGTTGGGGTTTTCCATCGCCATTCAGGCCAGTCCGGATGTGCTGATCGTGGACGAGGCCCTTTCCGTCGGCGATCAGTATTTCCAGAAACGCTCACTGGACCGCATGCGCCAAATTCTTGATCAGGGCGCCACGCTGGTATTCTGCTCCCACAACCTGTACCAGGTACGGGAGATGTGTACCCAGGCGGTATGGCTGGAACAGGGCCGGATACGGCTCATGGGGGCAGCCCAGACGGTGGTGGACGCCTATCAGGATAGTACCCGTGCCAAGACGCTGCCCCCATCTGCCACCACCCCGGCACTGCCTCAGACTGAAACGGCAACCACCCCCCAGGCATCCGCGCTGCCCGCAATCCCGCCCATGCCCCGACTGCTGACCGTGGTGCTGGCCGGCGACCGGCAGGCAGCAGAAACAGGGGCAGCAAGCCCTGATGAGCCTGACCTGCCCGGTTACCGGACCCATACCGCCTTTGCTGTCGAGGTGACCCTTCAGACGGCAGGCATGGCGCTGGAAGACCTGCATGTGGGGATTGTCCTGCGCCGTAATGATGATGTGCAGTGCTTCGGTATCAGCACCC
Source organism: Thiothrix sp. (assembly GCA_020442915.1). GTDB lineage: Bacteria > Pseudomonadota > Gammaproteobacteria > Thiotrichales > Thiotrichaceae > Thiolinea. The sequence continues at coordinate 17,281 of JAGRJD010000059.1, forward strand.
TGCATGATGGCTTCCGGCTTGAAAACAGTGCTGATGGCAGCGCCCGGGTCTGCTTCAGCATTCCGCAACTGCCCTTGCTGTCCGGCCGTTATTGTCTGGAGGTTTGGCTCATCGATGCCAGCGGTGTGCATGTTTACGATGCCCGCGAACGCTGCTGTCCGTTCCGGGTCCGGCAGGACTCCCAGCAGCAGGGTATCGGTCTGTGCTGGATACCGCATCAATGGCAAAACCGGGGGCTTGAGGCATGAGTTTTCTGTTGCCGCAACGGGATCCGGCCCGCTCCCTGCGTTATGAGCTTGCCTTTCCGGCCTATGCCCGCCTGCCCTGGCCATTGGCTTATCGTCTGGCGGATGGGCAGAGTAAAATTTATTACCACCGCAGAAAAATCCAGCGGGAAATCATGCGCCAGCAGATGCAGACGGTTTTTCCGGTGGCAGCACCAGTCCGCCTGGATCAGTGGCTGCATGACTTTTTCCGCATGGTGGAACAGGAGGCACTGGATACCTGGTTTTACAACCAGAAGGCGGCAACGACCCTCACGACCCTGCAGGGTTTCGACGTGGTCCGGGAAGCCCGGCAGCAGGGACGACGTGTCATTCTGACCAGTGGCCATTTCGGGCGTTTCTGGATGGCCGGACCAGCCATGAAGGCACAGGGCTTTACCACCGGCACCATCACCCGTGATGGCGGACAGGAAAACATGCACGGCCTGCATCCGGCAGAACACCGCTACCGGCTTTTCAAACTGAAAATTCTTGCTCAGGTGTTGGGAGGCCCTTTTTTAATCGAAGGAGGTGATTTAAGAAGTTTATACCGTTCACTGGACAATCACCTGATTACGCTGGTTTTTGATGTCCCGTACCCGGAAACCCAGCCCGGAAGCGTGACAGTTCCATTTCTTGGCGGTAAGATCGCAATTCCGGGAGGGGTATACAGAATTGCAAAAAAAACCGGGTCTCTGGTCGCACCGTTTTTCATGTGCGACGGCGGCAAGGGTAAAGTAGTTGCAGAGTTTACCGGACTACTGGAACCGGATAATTATAATGTAGGGGATTTCATGAGCCTGCTGGCAGGGCATCTGGAAACACGGATACTGTCGGCTCCCGGCCAATGGTGGCTTTGGGAGGCTCTGCCTCTGTTACAGAGAGAATAAAACCATGAATCAAGCTGTAGCAAATCATACCAATAAGACCAAATGCTTGGACACCAACCATTCACACAGCCAGATTGTCAGCCGCATTCCCCAATATGCCCAGGTACTGGAGCTGGGCTGTGCCAGCGGGGAAATGTCACGCCTGATGAAGGAGAACTGTCAGGCGCATATTTTCGGTGTGGAAAAAGACCCGCAGACAGCCTGGCAGGCCCAGCGTTATTGCGACTATGTATTTACCGAAGACCTGGATGACCCGCACAGCTTGGATGCGCTGCAGTTTGAAAAGTTCGATGTCATCACCCTGGTCGATGTCCTGGAACACCTCAAGGAACCCCAGGCCCTGCTGGAACGCCTCAAACCGTTCCTGATGCCGGAAAGTGTGGTCCTGCTGTCAGTGCCCAACGTGGCACATGCCTCGGTACGGCTGGAACTGCTGACGGGGGATTTTCACTACGAGGATGCCGGCATCCTGGACAGTACCCACCTCAAGTTCTTCACCCTCAGCACCCTGAAGGCACTGATTGAGCGCAGCGGTTTTGTCATCAACGAGCTGGACTACACCTGGCATGACATCCCCGACAACGTGATCTCGCGTTACCTGCGGGCAGTCGACATTGAACCGACCCGGCGCATTCTGGAACATTTCCATGAGCCAGATGCCATCGCCTACCAGTTTATTGTCGCTATCAGTCTGCCACCGGAGGAGGCGCCAACCCCGTTCGATCACGATGCATCCAAGGCGCCACCAATGACTCACAGACTCAAGCCCATGGCAGCCTCCTGGCAGACCTGGGGGCAGGTGTTCAGCAATCTGCAGCAAAAAGAGCAGATCATCCATGGCATGGAAATGCAGTTGCAGGAATACAAGCAACAGCTCGACCGCATCCAGCGCGAGGTGCACCTGAAAGAAGCGGAGTTGCAACGGGTATACGCCACACGCAGCTGGCGGTTTTTACGCCGGATGGCCCAGCTCTGGCGCGGAAACCCAATTCAGGCCGGATTAACGCATGGCTGATAGACTGTAAATCAGACTGATTCCGGTTAAATCCGATAATTATAACAATCACGGAGTAGGCTTGATATGGACGGAACAGCCGTCACGGTCAGCGTCATCGTGCCCGCTTACAATCATGCGGCATGGGTCGGGCAGGCCATTCACTCAGTATTTCGCCAGACCCTGACGGACTGGGAACTGATCCTCATTGATGATGCCTCCAGCGATGAAACCTGGTCCGTGATCCAGGCCTATACCCGCCCCCTGAGCAGCACAAACGGTCGCATCATCACCATCCGTCACACCCGGAATCAGGGTGCACCGACAACCCTGAATGAAGGCATGGCGCTGGCTCGGGGTGAGTACATTGCCATTCTCAATTCCGATGATGCCTGGCAGCCGGAGCGGCTGGAAAGAATGGTCCGGTTCGCCAGACGCCAGGAACTGGATTTTCTGGTAACGGGACTGAACCTGTGGGACCGGGATGCCGCCTGCAAGGATGAGTCGGAACCGGACTGGCTCAAATGGTACCGGGGCCTGTATGCGGACTGGCTGTCACACGGTGACTTTCTGCGTACCCTGTTGCGTGGCAACTTCTTTATCACCACCTCAAATTTTTTCTTCCAGCGCCACCTGTTTGACACCCATGGCGGTTTCGCCGACCTGCGTTATGTCCATGACTATGAATATGCCCTGCGTCTGTTTGGCAAAGGCGCCAAAATGCAGTGCCTGTGGGACGAAAAGCTGCTGAACTACCGTCTGCACGATCATAATACCATCCGTGAAAAACCACTGGCAGCCATTGAGGAAAACATGCTGATGCTGCTGGAGCAATTGCCGGAATTGTACCCTTATCTGGACTATTCGCGTCTGGAGGGCCTGAAATTCCAGCTCCAGGACCTGCAGCGTTATACCCGTGAGGAATGGCTGAGCACCATCCACTACCAGCTGCTGAACAAGGAAAAAGAATTGTTCGCCCTGATTTACGATCGGGATGAATGGATTCGGGACCGGGATGACATTATTGCCAGCCAGCAGGCCATGGTGACTGAGCGGGATGACTGGGTTGCCGAACGGGACCGAACCATCAGCACCCTGCAGGCGGTCATCCGGCAGCAGGAGCAGTGCCTGGAAGCGCACAAGCGCATGGTCAGCGACCGGGACAGCTGGATTGCTGACCGGGATGGCTGGATTACCGAGCGCGACCAGATGCTCAAGGCGCGTGATGAGCACATCCGTACACTGGAGCAGAATCTGCAGGCCCTGTGCCACAGCCGGGCTTATCGTGCCGGCACGCTGCTGGCCTGGCCGGTGCGGCAATTGCGCGAACGCCTGCACCCGGAACGCTGGAAGCTCAATCATGCCTGACAAGCTTGTTTATCGGGACTGGCAGTCTGTCCGGCACTATCTGGAACAACGTTTGCGGCAACGCAGCCTGCGTCTGGTGTCCCTCGACCTCTTTGATACCCTGCTGGGACGTATCGACACCCCGGAGCAGGTGCAGAAAGCCTGTTGCCGTGAGTTGGCCCGCCTGCTGCCAGGAGCAGCTTCCGATACCCCCCTCCTGACACCGGACAGCGTCTGGCAGGCACGTCAGCAGGCTGAGGCGGAATTGCGTCAGCAGGCGTTGCAGCAGGGCCTGGACCCGGAATGCCGGTTTTCGGACCTGGTGCCACGCTGGCTGGAAAAGCTGGGCCGGAAACCAGAGCCGGCTCAGGTCTGTCTGTGCATTGACACCGAGGTCCGGCTGGAAAAACTGGCCCTGTATGTCAAACCGGGCGTCAGAACTTTCCTGAACTGGCTGGCACAACAGGGAATCGGCATTATCGCCATTTCCGACATGTATCTGGATCGGTTATTGCTGGAAAGCCTGCTGGAAGACAAGGGGCTGCAGCCACTGCTGGAGCAGGTCTTCGTTTCGGCAGAGCGGCTGAAGGGCAAATATTCGGGCCGCCTGTTTCAGGCTGTCATGCGTCAGCGTGACATTGCACCGGCACACTGGGTTCATGTCGGCGACAATCCGGTTTCCGACCGGCGCATCCCCTGCTCCCTGGGCATTCAGGGTATCTGGCTGTATGAAAAAGCCGAACTGCGCCAGCGTGAGCAGCAACAGCTGAATGCCGCCATGGCGGCTCACGGCAGCATCTGGCGCGGACGTTATTTTTTCTCCCTGCTGCAACAGCGTCTTTTGCACTTGGAGCCTGAAAGTGATGATTTCTATTTCAGCTATGGGCGTGACGTACTGGGCGCTGCCTACAGCACCTTCATGCTGGGTCTGCAGGAGCGCCTGCGGCGTCAGCCGGTCCAACGATTGTTTTTCGTTGCCCGTGACGGCTTCCTGTTTCAGCAGATGTATCAGTCACTGGAAGGCAGGCGGCCACCAGATGACTACATTTACCTGTCCCGCAAGGTTATCACTGCTGCCTCCGTGGCCGACGGGTTGAGCCTGGAGCAAGCCCAGGTCGCATTCTACAACCCCAAACAGCAGGGTCTGCTTTCCATCTGCAAGGTTTATGGCCTACCGGAAAACCGTCTTGAACCCCTTGCCCTGCAACACGGCTTCACGCACTTTGATGAGCCACTGCAGAACTGGCAGGACCAGCGCCTGCAGGCTTTTCTTGCAGATACACAGGTGCAGGCCATCATCCGCCAGAACGGACGGACTCAGCGCAACCTGCTGGAAACCTATCTGGCACAGGCAGGCTTTCTGGGAGGCGGGCATGTCGGGCTGGTGGACATCGGCTGGAATGGAACCGTGCAAAAATTTCTCAAACAGGCTTTTGGAGAGCGTGCGGATTACCCGGTGGTCAATGGGTATTACTTCGCCTTTGTCCCCAAAATGTACAGCGACTTCGGGAGCAACAATTTCTGTGAGGGCATTATTCACGACTCCCGACGCGACAATGCCTGTGAACGCATTCCGGCCGAGTTCGAGGAAATCTTCGAACAGGGGGCCCGCTCACTGGAGGCGACCACGGTCGGTTATCGTCGCCTGGAAGGCCGGGTCGAGCCGGTCCTCAAATCCGGCCACTCCCCGGACCGCATGGCTGAAGTGACCTGCAACCGCATGGTGACTGCCATGCATGCCGGCGTCATGACCCACTGGAAACACTTTCTGGCACTGCGACAACTGACCGGCTGCAACAGCAGCGACCTGCTGCCCTATGTCTATGGCATGCTGGAGCGAGCGGTGGTCTACCCGAGCCGGGAAGAAACCCGCATGCTGACCCGGCTGGTACATACCGAGGATTTCGGCCACGACCACGTGCTGGACCTGGGACGGCACAGCCTCGGCCTGCGTGACCTGCTGCATCCGCGCACCCTGCTGGCCAGTCTTCAGCAGGCAACCTGGCGCTATGCCCTGTTTGCACAACTGCCAACCGGCATCGCCAATTTCGCCCTGCGGATTGCCTATCTGCATGCAGTCAGGAAATAGGCAGCGGCTCTCCCCGAACACCACAACACAGGCAGAATGCATTTGTGAACAGACATGCCGGCAACCAGCCCAACCTGATGATCAGTCCGACCCGGCTGTTTGTCTATGCCCAGGCCTTCCGTTTTTCATCCGGACGCGGACGCTGCTTCAGTCCGGGACTCAGAACCCTGTTGAGCTGGTACATTGCACACCTGCAACGGATTGTGATCGACCGTGCGGCCCTGAAACGGCTCCGGCTCCGGATTGAGAGGGCATAAAGTCATGACCGGGGCGGTACAGATACTGCTTTCCACCTGGAACGGTGCTGCCTGGATTGAGGACCTGCTGGATTCACTGGCAAGCCAGCATTTCAGGGACTGGGAGCTGCTGGTACGGGATGACGGCTCCAGCGATCAGACCCTGACCCGTTTGCAAGGCTGGCAGCAACGCCACCCGGAGCATACCGTGACGATTCTGCCGGACCGGCAGCATCTGGGCAGTAACCAGAGCTTCAGCCGGCTGGTCGGCACCAGCACGGCACCTTACCTGATGTTCTGTGATCAGGATGATGTCTGGTTTCCAGACAAGATCACCATACAGCTGCAACAGCTGCAACAGCTGGAGCATGAACACGGCAGCCGGATACCGCTGCTGGTACATGCGGATATGGTACCGACCGATGCCGGACTGAAACCGCTGGCAGCCTCATTCTGGACCAGCCGCCGTTTCAGGCTGCAGCAGTCACGCAAGGCCTGGCTGCTGACCAACCCGGTCAGCGGTTGCGCCACACTGTTCAACCGGGCGGCGGCCCAACAGGCCTTTCCACTCCCCGAAGGGGCCATGCAGCATGACCGCTGGCTGGCGCTGGTCTGTGCCTGGTTCGGCAGGGTCGGCACCATCGCCAGACCCCTGCTCTACTACCGTCAGCATGCCGGCAACCAAATGGGTGCCCGGCCCGCACGCTGGCGGCAGCTGGGCAGCATACCGGCCCGCCTTGATGCCTGGAGTCAACAGGCACAGGCACTGCTGGAACGTTTCGACCCGGAGCTGTCAGTGGCGGATCGCCGGCTGCTGGAAGCGCTGGCCGGGGTACGCAGCCTGCAAGGCAGGGAAAAGCGCATGGTCATGCTGAAGAACGGCCTGCTCAAACAGGGCGTGGGAGCCAGTCTGGCCTTGCTGTTGTTTGCCTGAGCACGCGCCAATGGTCACCACCAAGACCACAATCAACAGGGAATACTGCATTCATGAGAACAATAATAAACCGGCCTGATGTTGCGATTATCGTCCTGACCCGCAATGCCGGCGAACTGTGGCCGGCCTGGATCCGGGGCATCAAGCAGCAGCAGGTACAGGCAGGACGTTATCTGGTGCTGGATTCGTCCTCGACAGACGCCACCGTCAGCCTGGCACTGGAAGCCGGGCTGGAAGTCTATTCCATTGACCATCGCCGCTTTGATCACGGTGGTACCCGGCAACTGGCTGCCGATCTGTGTCCGGATGCCGATTACCTGGTCTATCTGACCCAGGATGCCATTCTGGAACAGCCCGACTCACTGGAACGACTGCTGGAGCCACTCACGGATGAGCAGGTGGCCATGGTCTACGGGCGGCATGTCGCGCATGAGTTTGCCAGCCTGATCGAAAAACATGCCCGCGCTTATACCTATCCAGCCCGATCCACACGCCGCACGGTGACGGATCTGGAGCAGCTCGGATTCCGGGCGGCTTTCTCTTCCGATGTCTACGCAGCCTATCGGGTCAGTGCCCTGCGCAGTATCGGTGGTTTTCCTTCCCACGTGATCGTCAGTGAAGACAGTTATGTATCGGCACGCCTGCTGCTGGCAGGCTGGACCACGGTATACAATGCCGACAGCCGGGTCCGGCATTCACACCACTACTCCCTGCTGCATATCTTCCGGCGCTACTTTGATGTAGGCGTGTTTCATGCCACCGAAAAGGCCCTGCTGCAACGGGTGGGGCGCCCGGATCGTGAAGCAGGGGCTTATGTGCGTTCCCTGATCGGTTTTCTGAACCGCCACAATCGCCTGCTGCTGCCGTTGGCAGCCCTGCAGACCCTGACCAAACTGCTGGGATTCCGGCTGGGCCAGCGCCATGCCCGACTGCCCGGACGGCTCTGCCGCATGATCAGCCTGCAGCGGGCCTACTGGCGGTATCACAAACCGGCATCAGACGAGGCCCATATCTGGCTGGCGATGGGCAACAAGGTACGCCAGCTGCAGCATCAGCCGGTACTGCCCGCCATGGATCGGGATAGCGTTCAGGTGGTGGCCGGCGAAAAAGCGCTGTCCGAAATCACCTCATGACCCCGAAAGCGCCGACCTGTCCGCCGGGAAGGGGCAGTTTCCTGACCCCTATCCCCTGAGGGAAGCTTGACACCAACACATTAGAATATAATAATATATGCATGTTCAAAAATACTTGAACCAATCCTCCTCCATCCTCCTTTGGTGGTAATTACGCGGCTCCTGAGGCCGCGTTTTTTTATGAGCAACGTATCAATAAGGCTTGTTTCCGAAATTTGATTTGACTACAATGCGCGGTCTGTTTTTTTAAGATAACGACAAGTTCTCTTTGGAGTCTGGGATGAAAACTTTCAGTGCAAAGCCTGCCGAGGTTAAGCGCGACTGGTATGTGATTGATGCTGAAGGCAAGGCGCTGGGTCGTCTGGCCACCGAAGTAGCACGGCGTTTGCGTGGAAAACACAAGCCCGAATACACTCCACATGTCGATACCGGTGACTACATTGTGGTCATCAATGCCGATAAGGTTGCTGTCAGCGGCAACAAGTCCAGTGACAAAATGTATTACAAACACACTGGTTATATCGGCAACATGAAGGCGTTCTCCTTCGAAAAACTGCAGCAGCGTGCACCGGGTCGTGTCATCGAAATCGCGGTCAAGGGGATGCTGCCCAAGAATCCGCTGGGTCGCGCCATGTTCCGCAAGCTCAAGGTATACGCAGGCCCCGAACACAATCACCATGCCCAGCAGCCACAGGTGCTGGACATTCCCGGCAAAGGATAACAACCATGGCTGTGACTCAATATTACGGAACCGGACGCCGCAAGTCCTCTTCAGCCCGTGTGTTCATGCAGAACGGCACCGGCAACATCACTGTCAACAAACTGCCGATCGAGCAGTTTTTCGGGCGTGAAACAGCCCGCATGATCGTGCGTCAGCCTCTGGATCTGGTCCAGATGACCGACAAGGTAGACCTGAAAATCACGGTCAGCGGCGGCGGCATCAGTGGCCAGGCAGGTGCCATTCGCCTGGGTATTTCCCGTGCCCTGCTTCAGTATGATGAAGGCATGCGTGACTCACTCAAGAAACAGGGCTTCCTGACCCGCGATGCACGCAAGGTTGAACGTAAAAAAGTGGGTCTGCACAAAGCCCGCCGTGCCACCCAGTTCTCCAAACGCTGATCGGCCCCCTCCCTTTCCAGAAAGCCACAGTTGCAAAATTGTGGCTTTTTGTGTTTCAGCCGGTTGTGGATCAACTATAGTTCCTGTGATGATGGTATCTGCCTGAGTGGGCGGGTCAGTCAAGCCGGTGGAGCACAAAACACAACCCGGGGATAAATTGATGCTACCTCAGTCTGTTCTACTTGCAGCCCTTGGTGCTGCCGTGATCAGTCCGGCCATGGCTGAAACGGATTTTTACGGGCAGCTGAACCTGAATAGCGTTTCGCTGAGTCCGGATGATGCCCGCTACCAGGCCATCCGTGATGAAGGCAGTTTTTTCGGTATCCGGGGATTGCGGGCGCTGCAGCCGGACCTTTATGCCACCTATATCGTGGAAGTCGGTGCGCACCGGGAGGACAAGGCCGACCTGCTCGGCGAGACCCGACAGGCCTGGGCGGGTTTGCGGGGCCGGCTGGGTGAAATCCGGATTGGCCGCCAGTTCAGCCCGACCCGGGTTTCCAGTGAGCGTATCGACCTGTTTGCCAACCAGCAGGGTGACTATAATACCGTTCTGGAAACGGAACTGACCTACCCTGCCAGCCTGACCTACATCAATCACACCGGCACACTGGACTTTGCCCTGGCCCTCGCTCGTGGGGACAGCCATGACGACTATGCCGACCTGGTAGCCAGTTACTCCGGGGGTGATTACTTTGTTGCTCTGGGCCTGCTGAAACAGCAGCACGGTTTCAGCCTCTGGCGCCTGTCCGCCGGCTATCAGCCTGCCAGCGGTCACCGGCTTGGTGTGGCCATGGAGCAGAAAAGCGGCAGCGCTGGCTACGATGCCATTCTGGTGAACGCCGGCTACCGCCAGAACAGGACTTTTTACAAGGCACAGGCCGGGCACAATCACGCCCATGCCGGCGGCAAGGATGAGACGATGTATGCCATCGGGCTGGATTACGACCTTGGCAGCAATGCGCAGCTGCACCTAGAGCACAGCCGCGACAGCCACAGTGACCACCGCAGCGGTGACAGGCAGTCCAGCTACAGCATCGGATGGTCCTACCGTTTCTGAGCCCGATGGCATTCCAGCGCTTTGCACCCAAAATGCTGCAAGGCAGCACTATCATCATGTCAAGGTTTTTTTCATCCTGACATAAAGCTACACTACCCATCCTTTACCACAGCGATAGCATCATGACTGCGCCAATACCAACCTCAGCGGTTGTTTCCACCCCTCCCACACCACCGGGCCGTGAAATTCCCTATAACTACACCTCGTTTTCCGACAAGGAGATCGTTGACAAGTTACTGGGCCGACGGGCCTGGGAAATCCTGCAGGACCTGAGCCAGACACGGGAAACCGGGATTTCCTCGCACATGTTGCTGGAAATGCTGGGCGACATGTGGATGGTGGTCCGCAATCCCTACATTCAGGATGACCTGCTGGAAAATCCCAAACGTCAGCGGGCCTTGATGGATACCCTGAACGAACGCCTGGCACGCATCAGTGCCCGTGCACGGGATAACCCCAGGACCCTGGAACTGCTGGAAATCACCCATCGGGTCGTGAATGATTTCGGGACCGACTTTGAACAACAGGCCCGACTGCGGGCGACGGCCCGGCGGCGCTTTGCCCGCCTGACCCGCAGGGACAATATCCAGTTTGACGGGCTGGCACGGGTTTCCCATGTCACGGATGCCACCGACTGGCGGGTGGAGCTGCCATTTGTGGTGCTGACGCCGGATACGGAAGCGGAAATGGCCGAACTGGTCCAATGCTGCATCGGGCTTGGCCTGACCGTGATTCCACGTGGGGGCGGTACCGGCTACACCGGTGGTGCGGTACCCCTGGAGCGTATGAGTGCCGTGATCAATACGGAAAAGCTGGAAACCCTGGGCAGCATCGAATACCTGGAAGCCCTGCCGGGGAGGTCCGGCCAGCACCCGCCGGTGCCCGTGGTGTCCACCGGAGCCGGTGTGGTGACACGCCGGGTTTCCGACCTGGCCCAGGCCAGTGGTCTGGTGTTTGCGGTCGACCCCACCTCGCAGGATGCCTCCACCATTGGCGGCAATGTGGCCATGAATGCCGGGGGCAAGAAAGCCGTGCTGTGGGGAACCACGCTTGATAACCTGCTGTCCTGGCGTATGGTGACACCGGAAGCCGAATGGCTGGAAGTCACCCGGCTTGATCATAACCTCGGCAAGATTCATGACCAGCCGCAGGTCCGCTTTTCCATTCAGCACTTCGAACGTGACGGTAAAACCCACAAGGGTGAAGCACAGGAGCTGGTTTTTGAAGGCCGTTACTTCCGCAAGGCCGGTCTGGGCAAGGATGTCACCAACAAGTTTCTTGGCGGGTTGCCGGGAATACAGAAAGAGGGTTGTGACGGCCTGATCACGTCAGCACGCTTTGTGCTGCATCGCATGCCCGAGCATATCCGCACAGTCTGTCTGGAGTTTTACGGTACCGACCTGCACGAAGCGGTACCGGCGATTGTTGAGATCAAGGATTACCTTGACGGGCTCGGCAACGTCCTGCTTTCGGGCCTGGAGCATCTGGACGAGCGCTACGTCAAGGCGGTCAAGTACACGCCCAAGGGTGCGCGTGGCGTGCTGCCCAAGATGGTACTGCTGGCGGATATTGTCAGTGATGATGCCGATGCCGTGGCACGGGCTGCGGCAGAAACCGTGCGCAAGGCCAATGCCCGCAATGCCGAGGGTTTTATCGCCGTCAGCCCCGAAGCACGACGCCAGTTCTGGGCCGACCGCTCCCGTACCGCCGCCATTGCCGCCCATACCAATGCCTTCAAGATCAATGAGGATGTGGTCATTCCCCTGCATCACCTCGCCGCCTATACCGAAGGTATCGAACGCATCAACGTGCGCCAGTCCATGCATAACAAACTGGCCATGATCAATGCCGTACTCACCTGCCTGCAGGGGGAACTGCCGGCACTGCGCACGGTGGCCGGCTACGAGGACAGTCAGGAACGTACCGCCATTCTGGATGCCAAAAAGGCTCATGCCTGCCAGCATCTGGAAACCATCCGGGCTCGCTGGGAAGCCCTGCTGGAACACTTTGCCGCTCCGGCCAGCGCCCATGATGCCCTGCTGGATGACAAGGCGCGCAAGGCACTCAGGCCCGATGACCGCCTCATTGATCTGCTGTTGCGCCGCGATCTGCGCATCTCCTACCGTGCGGAAGTCGAGCGCCCGCTGAAGGAGATATTTGTCGGGCGCGAACTGAAGCCCCTGCGTGAGCAGCTGGACCGCATCCATGCCCGTATCCGTCCCGGACGCCTGTTTGTGGCACTGCACATGCATGCCGGTGATGGCAACGTGCACACCAACATCCCGGTCAACTCCAATGACTACCAGATGCTGCACACAGCCGAACACATTGTTGACGAAGTCATGGTGCTGGCCCGCAGCCTGGACGGCGTGATCTCCGGCGAGCATGGTATCGGCATCACCAAATACCAGTATCTGGATGAACGCGAAGCCAGCGAGTTCAGCGCCTATAAACAGCGCATCGACCCTGAGGGCCATTTCAACCGTGGCAAACTGATGCCCGGCTCCGGTCTGGAAGGTGCCTATACCCCCTCCCTCCGGCTGGTGGAACGGGAAGCGCTGTTGCTGGAACATCATGAGCTTGGCAACCTGAATGCCGCCATCAAGGACTGCCTGCGCTGCGGCAAGTGCAAGCCGGTATGCAACACCCACATCCCGCGTGCCAACCTGCTGTATTCGCCCCGTAACAAGATTCTGGCCACCGGCCTGATGATCGAGGCATTCCTGTACGAGGAGCAGACCCGCCGGGGTATCTCGCTGCGGCATTTTGATGAAATGAATGATGTTGCGGATCACTGCACCATCTGCCACAAGTGCCTCACCCCCTGCCCGGTGAATATCGACTTTGGCGATGTTTCGATCCTCATGCGCCGCATTCTGCTGGACAAGGGCAAGAAGAAGGCCAGCCCGGTCACCTGGGCCTCCATGCAGTTCCTGTCCCTGAAGGACCCCACCCGCATCAACCTGATGCGCAAGGGCATGATCCAGGTTGGTTTCAAGGCCCAACGCCTGGGGCATCAGCTCGCCCGGCGCCTTGGCCTCATCGGTAATAAAAAACCCCCGGCGTCCACCACCGGCAAGCCCGAAATCCGTGAGCAGATCATCCAGTTCGTACGTAAACCCCTGCCAGCCGGCCTGCCTGCAAAAACCACACGAGCCATGCTGGGACTGGAAGACAGCAAAGTGGTACCGATTCTGCGCGACCCGGCCCAAAGCGGCGGGGAGGCCGTGTTCTATTTCCCCGGCTGCGGCTCCGAGCGCCTGTTCAGTCAGGTCGGGCTGGCCACACTGGCCATGCTCTACGAAACGAGAGCCACCACGGTGCTGCCACCAGGATACCTGTGCTGCGGCTACCCGCAGAATGCCGCTGGCGACCTGCAGAAAGGGGCGGAAATCTCAACCGAAAACCGGGTCCTGTTCCACCGGCTGGCCAATGCACTGCGCTATCTGGACATCCGCACCGTGATCGTTTCCTGTGGAACCTGCATGGACCAACTGCTGAAATACGAGTTCGAGCGCATTTTTCCCGGCTGTCGCCTGCTGGACATTCATGAATACCTGCTGGAAAAAAACGTGAAGCTGGCAGGCATTCAGGGCGTACAGTACCTGTATCATGATCCCTGCCATACCCCGATGAAGACCTACAACCCGCTCAAGGTGGCCTCCGAACTCACCGGGCAGAAAGTGGTACAGACCGATCGCTGTTGTGGTGAAGCCGGCACCTTTGCTGTCAGTCGCCCCGATATTGCGTCCCAGCTGCGCTTCCGCAAGCAGGAAAGCCTGCAGGCCGGCATCAAGGCCCTGACCGGGGAAAACGTGGCCAAAGCCGGCAATGTCAAGCTGCTGACCTCCTGTCCGGCCTGTCAGCAGGGTCTGTCACGCTATGCCGGTGATACCGGACTGGAAACCGACTATATCGTGGTGGAAATCGCCAATCACCAGCTCGGCAAAGACTGGCAGCAGGCTTTCATTGCACGCGCCACCCAGGGAGGTATCGAAAAAGTGCTGCTGTAGACAGGTGCGAATGGCAGGGTGGCGGTGGCGGGCTTGATTTTTCGCAAATTGCCCTGATCATTATCGAAATGAATGAAAAACAACCTTGAACCGAGATCAACCCATGCCGATTCGCGATCCAAACCAGATGTGGGCGGAAGCCTGCGCCTTGCTGGCTGAGGCGGAACGCCTGCAGCGCCAGTTTTTTCGTCCGGTTCCCAAAGCCAGCGCCCCGACTTGGGAACCACCGGTTGACATGCTGGAAACTGCCAGCAGCCTGCAGATTACCGTTGCCCTTCCCGGTGTTGCACCCGAGCGCCTGGAAGTTCACCTGGCGGGTGGGCAGCTGATCGTGAGCGGCCTGCGTCCGTTGCCGGTCCAGAGGCAAGGCGTGCGTGTCCATCGGCTGGAACTCCCGCACGGACGCTTTGAACGCCGCATTCCGCTACCTGCAGGGCATTACGAGCTGGCCGGGCATGGCCTGATTCATGGTTGTCTGCAATTGAACCTACGCAAGATCAGGGGAAATCCATAATGGAAAATGAATTGAATGCACCTCAGGCGCCAGCAGAAAACCGGCCTGCCTTGCCGGATGATGCCTTGATCCTGATTCCGGTCCGCAATGTGGTACTGTTTCCCGGCATTGTCGCCCCCGTCACGCTCAGCCGCGAGCCGGCCCTGCAGGCAGCCCAGGATGCCGTGAATCAGGGGCACAAGATCGGCCTGCTGCTGCAGCATGATGCCAGCGTGGATAATCCGGATGGCAGCCAGCTGTATCGTATCGGCACCATGGCCAATATCCTGCGCTATGTCACCACCAATGACGGCCATCACCATCTGGTGATTCAGGGCGAGCAGCGCTTCCGGATTCGCGAGTACCTGCACATGAGCCCGTATCCGGTTGCCCGGGTCGAGCTGCTGGAAGACCCATCCACCGAGGATGATACGGAAGTGGCGGCGCGCATGCATTACCTGCAGGAAAAGGCGCTGGAAACGGCCCAGCTGCTGCCACAGGTGCCGGCGGAAGTGGTGGATGCCATTCGTCATCCGGCTTCACCGGGGGCACTGGCGGACCTGATTGCCAACTTCCTAGACATGGAGCCGGGGGAAAAGCAGACCCTGCTGGAAACCATGAACCTGCGGACGCGTCTGGACAAGGTGAGCGAGCAGGTCCGGCACCAGCTGGAAGTGCTGAAACTGTCACGCGAGATCGACCAGCAGACCCAGCAGGCCATGGACAAGCGCCAGCGTGAGTACATGCTGCGTGAGCGCATGAAGGCCATCCGCAAGGAGCTGGGTGAGGATGATGGTAATTCCGCCGAAATTGACGAGCTGCGTGATGCCATCCACCGGGCGGAAATGCCGCCGGAAGTCGACGAGCAAGCACGCAAGGAACTGAGCCGCCTGGAGCGCATGGGTGAAAGCTCGGGTGAATACTCCATGATCCGGACGTACCTGGACTGGCTCATCAGCCTGCCCTGGAATCAGCTGGATGCAGAGGACATTGACATTGCCCGTGCACGCGCAGTGCTGGATGCCGATCATTACGGTCTGGAAAAGATCAAGAAGCGCATTCTGGAATACCTGGCGGTGCGCAAGCTCAACCCGGAAGGTCGCAGTCCGATTTTGTGCTTTGCAGGACCACCGGGGGTGGGGAAAACCTCACTGGGGCAGAGCATTGCCCGTGCACTGGGCCTGAAATTCGTGCGTGCCAGTCTGGGCGGGGTGCATGACGAATCCGAAATGCGCGGCCACCGGCGCACCTACCTGGGGGCACTGCCGGGCAACATCATCCAGAACCTGCGCAAGACCGGCACCCGCAATCCGGTGTTCATGCTGGACGAGATCGACAAGCTCGGCAGCGGTGGTTTCCATGGCGATCCGTCTTCCGCCCTGCTGGAAGTGCTGGATCCGGAGCAGAATGGTACGTTTCGTGACAATTACCTGGCCCTGCCGTTTGACCTGAGCAAGGTGGTCTTCATTGCCACGGCCAATGTGCTGGATACGATTCCGGGACCGTTGCGCGACCGGATGGAAATCATCGAGCTGCCCGGCTATACCGAGGATGAGAAGGTCGAGATTGCCAAACGCTATCTGGTGCGCAAGCAGCTGGAAGCCAATGGCCTTAAGCCCGTTCAGGCCGACCTGACCGAAGCGGCCATCCGGGCCATCGTCAGCGGCTATACCCGCGAAGCCGGGGTCCGCAATCTGGATCGCCAGATCGGCTCGGTATTGCGCCATGTAGCCATGCGGGTGTCCGAAGGCGAAAGCAGCCCGATTGTCATTGATGTGGCGGATATGGCTGCCATTCTGGGGGCGGAGCGCTTTGAGAGTGAAGTGGCCATGCGTACCAGTGTGCCGGGTGTGGCAACGGGGCTGGCCTGGACACCGGTGGGTGGGGATATTCTGTTTATCGAGACCACACGCATGCCGGGTTCCGGCCATCTGATCATCACCGGCCAGCTGGGCGATGTGATGAAGGAAAGTGCCCAGGCCGCCATGAGTCTGGTGAAGTCGCGGGCCGGAGAGCTGGGCATCGACAGCCAGGTGTTTGCCGACCATGACATTCACCTGCATGTGCCAGCGGGAGCAATTCCGAAAGATGGCCCCAGCGCCGGGGTGGCGATTTTCACATCACTGGTATCCCTGCTGACCGGACGCAAGGTGAAGAATAACGTGGCCATGACCGGCGAAATCAGCCTGCGCGGACTGGTGTTACCGATCGGGGGTGTGAAAGAGAAATGCCTTGCCGCTTTGCGAGCCGGGATTCATACCGTGATGCTGCCGGAGCGCAACCGCAAGGATCTGGAAGACATTCCGGCCAATGCCCGTGAACAGCTCAAATTTGTCTGGATGGGCAAGGTCGAGGATGCGCTGGCAGCAGCACTGGAGGAAGCTGACGAGACAGTCTCTTCCGGGAAAGCCGAGTTCGAGGCAACAGCCTGATCTGCCCGTACGCCCCCCACTCCGCCTGATTGCAGACGGGGCGGGGGCTGTACGAAGCCCCCCGAAAAACTGGACAGTGCCCGTAGGGAATTTTCAGGTTCATGCGGCCTGTGCCAACCATATTCATGGTTGGCAGTTTAGGGTAAATGCCTCTCACCGGCCTTACATCCCCGCCCTTTTCTGTGTTATTAATAACAGCATACCGATCCAATCCGCTCCAGACTTCAGGAACTCCCTATGTTTTCATACCTGCGTTCGCTCAGTATTGGTCTGCTTGTCTTCTGGTTATTGCTGTCTGGCTACTGGGATAACGGACTGTTGCTGCTGTTGGGCGTGTTGTCGATGCTGCTGGTGGTTTACCTGGCCGGGCGCATTGAGCGTTATTACCCGCTACGCTCCCTTGCAAATCCACGCACATTGCTGCGGCTGCCTGCCTACTGGGCCTGGCTGTTTGTCGAGGTGGTGAAGTCCAATATCGATGTCGCCAGACGCATCTGGTTTCCGCGCCGCTATCCCATCAGTCCGGTACTGGAGCAGGTGCCCATGACCCAGACCACCCGTCTGGGGCGGACGATTTACGCCAACTCCATCACCCTGACGCCCGGCACCATCTCGGTGCGTATTATGCCGGATTCAAAGCTGCTGGTGCATGCGCTGACCCATCAGGGAATGGATGACCTCAAGGCTGGCGAGATGGATCGTCGGGTGACTGCCATGGGAGAGCAATGATGTTTGGTGCTGCCTGTCTTGGTTTGCTGGTGGTGATGGCGGTGGCGCTGGTTCGTGCCTTTGCCGGTCCCAGTGTGTATGACCGCATTCTGGCGGTGAACATGTTCGGCACCAAGACCGTATTGTTCATTGCCGTTTACGGCTTTTTCACCGGGCGCCCCGACTTTCTCGACATTGCGCTGGTATACACCCTGATCAATTTTGTCGGGGTGGTGGCCGTACTGCGGTTTGTGGAAAAGATGATCGATCCGAAAGACCCATCACCAGCCACGGAAAACCGGAAGGAGCAGGCATGACCCTGATCATCGACGGACTGACTGCCATTTTTCTGGCCCTGGGTGTGTTTCTGGCATTTACCGGTGCGCTGGGAACCCTGCGCTTTCCCGACCTGTATACCCGCCTGCATGCTTCCAGTATCACCGATACACTGGCATCCTTCATGATCCTGTTCGGCCTCATGTTGCAGGCCGGTCTTACGCTGATCTCGGTCAAGCTGCTGCTGATTTTCCTGTTTCTGTGGTATACCAGTCCGGCTTCCAGTCATGCACTGATCCGGGCGGCTTACCTGAACCGGCTTCCGGCACGCCTGATCCGGCGCCCGAACAAGGAGACACCCCCATCGAAACCCTGATCAACATCATCCTGTTTACCATGCTGGGTGCGACGGCGGTTGCCATCATCCGCCTGCGCAGCCTGTTTGCCGTGGTCATGCTGTCCGGCATCTACAGCCTGTTGTCTGCCAGCATTTTTGTGGCCCTGGATGCGGTGGATGTGGCTTTCACCGAAGCAGCGGTCGGGGCCGGTATTTCCACCATGCTGCTGCTGGGCACGCTGGTGCTGACCGGGCACTATGAAAACGAGCCGGCACATAAGCCCCTGATTCCGCTGGTGGTGGTGATCGTGACCGGGGCCGTGCTGATCTGGGGCACACTCGACATGCCGCACTTCGGCCAGCCGGACAATCCGATCCAGCAGCATGTGGCACCGCGCTACATTGAAGATTCACCCCGGGAGGTCGGGGTGCCCAACATGGTCACATCGGTACTGGCCAGTTACCGGGGCTATGACACTTTCGGCGAAACCACGGTGGTTTTCACCGCACTGGTGGGCGTGCTGGCCCTGCTGGGTGTACGCCAGGGCAAAACGCCGGTGCAGCCCTACAATCACCCGGACCAGCCACCACGCCCGGTGTTGCAGGTCATGTCCAAGCTGCTGATGCCCTACATTCTGCTGTTTGCCCTGTATGTGCAGTTTCATGGTGATTTCGGTCCAGGAGGTGGTTTTCAGGCGGGCGTGATTTTTGCCTCCGGCGTGATCCTGTACACCCTGACTTTCGGGCTGGATGATGCCTATGCCATGATCCATCCACGCATCTTGAGCCCACTGGCGGCACTGGGAGTGATGCTTTATGGTGCCACCGGGGTGGCGGGCATGTTGCTGGGCAGCAATTTTCTCGACTATTCGGTGCTGGCGCATGATCCGGTGCACGGGCAGCATTACGGCATCCTGCTGATTGAGTTCGGGGTGGGGTTGACGGTGGCCTGTGTCATGATCATGATTTTCTACGCATTCATGAGCCGGGGGGAGAAGCTGGGATGAAGGAGGGGCAATGAGTTTTGCAGATGTCATAGGGCTTTACAGCTACTGGGTGGTGATATTCCTGATGATGGCCGGGTTTTATGTCGTCATCGCCCATGACAACATGATCAAGAAACTGGTGGGGCTCAACCTGTTTCAGACCTCGGTGTTCATGCTCTACATTTCCATGGGCAATGTGCTGGATGGCACAGTGCCGATTGTGGTGGAAAACGCCGCAGAACCGGTCTTGTACTCCAATCCGCTGCCGCATGTCCTGATCCTGACCGCCAT
>JAGRJD010000007.1 GCA_020442915.1 Thiothrix sp.
GGTGTATGCCTACTGGCGTAAATGGAGCGAGCCCGATGAGCACGGCGTGAGCGTGTTGGAGCGGGCTTTAAAAAAATCAGGTTGGCGCGGCCTGAGGGAAACAGGGGCGCAACGGCTCAAGCGCCTGCTTGATTGTGGACGCGCAGAGTGTGAAGCACACGGACACGGCCGGTCAGAAGGGTTATGACGCATGAGGTTGACACGTTCCGATCAGCCTTTACACGCGGCAACTTTTTCCCGGTTAACCAACATTTCCAGTTCTATTCGTTCGGCGGTTCTTGAGATGTCCGGAATTACTGGGCCAGATCACTTACGGCTGCCGGTTCTATTTCAGCATGGTGGACAGCTCGCGGATCAGCTCGTAACGGCGCTGGTCGATCTGCTGTTCAAAGCCCCTGGTTTCGTTCTGCCCCTGTTCCTGGGTGCGGGCCTGATGTTCGGCACGGATGGCATGGGCACGGGCCAGGCCGGAATATTCATCCTGACCGGTGGCCGCCTGCAATTCGGCAATACGCTCCTTGAGGCGCAGCTCGAACTTCTGCTGATGCTCCATGGTTTCTCCCGACTTGATGCGCTTGATGACCTCGGGGTCTCCGGGGCGCACAAGGTCGGTAATCACCGGGATCCGGATGGTTGTATCGAAATCCTGTCTTGTACTCATGTTCCAACGTCCAAAGCAGTTTGTCTTTTTTTATACTTGTTCTGGTTCAGGTTCCCGTATTATCACCGTAACACGCTGCGGGTTTGTTACAACTGATAATAATCCAGATCATAGCCTCTGGCTTGATAAAACTTGTAACGTTTTCGACCAGCATGCAGGACTTCCTCCTCCTGATCAAGTATTTCAGCCATGCGTGCAAAACGCGGGAAAAACTCAGGTGTGGTTCGGCTGAGGTTGATCAGGTAGTCACAATGCGCCATCGGTTCGAAATCATACCCCAGCAGCACCCGTGTATCCCCGCCGGCATCCGGGGCCATGCCGTGGGGTATGAAACTTGTGTCGTTCCAGGTCCAGATAAGTTCATCTAATTGTGCGCAGGTACTGTGATTATCCGCGTGCACATACACATGCATGGAGCGGGCAAAGGCCTTGTCGATCAGCCGGCAGGCCAGCAGCAAACGGGCCTGCAGGCTATGGGTCCTGCCAATGTAAAAGGAAATGCGGGTCATCGGCCAGTCAGCTGCCCTTGATCAGGCAGCAATACCCGCACGTGCCATCAGGAACTGCGTCAACAGGGGGACCGGGCGGGCCGTGGAACCCTTGTTGCTGCCACCATCCCAGGCCACGCCGGCCACATCCAGGTGTGCCCAGGGAAAGTTTTCGGCAAAGCGGGCCAGAAAACAGCCAGCGGTAATGGTACCGGCACTCGGGCCGCCGATATTGGCCATGTCGGCGAAATTGCTTTTGAGCTGCTCCTGGTATTTCTCGCCCAGTGGCAGGCGCCAGGTCTCGTCACCGGCGATCTGTCCTGCGGCCTGCAACGCCTTCGCCAGTGCCTCGTCATTGCTCATCAAGCCGGAAATGTGATTTCCCAGCGCGACAATGACGGCACCGGTCAGGGTGGCAATATCCACAACTGCAGCCGGGGAATAACGCTCGGCGTAGGTCAGCGCATCACACAGCACCAGTCGGCCTTCCGCATCGGTATTCAGGATTTCCACGGTTTTGCCGGACAGGGTGGTTACGATGTCGCCGGGCTTGCTGGCATGGCCGCTGGGCATGTTTTCTGCTGCCGCCAGCATGCCGATCACATTCAGTGGCAGACGCATGGCGGCAATGGCTTTCATGGTTCCCAGCACACTGCCGGCCCCGGACATGTCGTATTTCATCTCATCCATCTTGAGGCCGGGCTTGATGGAGATGCCGCCGGTATCAAAGGTGATACCCTTGCCGACCAGCACCACGGGGGCATCCCCCTGCCTGCCACCGTTATAATGGATCGAAACCAGTTTGCCGGGCTGGCTGCTGCCCTTGCTCACGGACATGAAGGCGCCCATGCCCAGGGCTTCCATGTCGCTTTCTTCCAGGATTTCGACCTGCATCATGCCGGCATGTTCATTCACCAGTCCGCTGGCGGTTTCGGCCAGGTAAGCCGGTGTGCAGACATTGCCGGGCAGGTTGCCGAGATCACGGGCCAGATGGCAGCCGGCAGCAATGGCCTGCCCCTGCTGTATGGCGGCAGACAGGTCACCGGCTTCGGTGTGGGCAATATCCCATTGCGCCAGTGCCGTCCGGTCGTTTTCTGCCTCGCCACTTTTATAGGCATTGAAGCTGTACAGGGCTTCGGCTACTGCACGGATGGCCTGACGCACCGCTTCTGCACGGTGCTCGCTGCCGGATTCATCGCTCAGGAAGGACACGGCATGGCGGATGTTGGCGGATTTAAGCTGGCGGGCGGCGGTACGGCTGGCCTGGGCCAGCACCTCCGACGTGAGCTTGGCACGCTCACCCAGACCCACCAGCAGTACGCGTCGGGCCTTGA
This sequence comes from Thiothrix sp., assembly GCA_020442915.1. GTDB lineage: Bacteria > Pseudomonadota > Gammaproteobacteria > Thiotrichales > Thiotrichaceae > Thiolinea. The sequence continues at coordinate 2,484 of JAGRJD010000007.1, forward strand.
TTCCGGTCAGCCCGTACAGCAGCTGGGTTTCGTGTTTCCGGGCATTGAAATCGCCCAGTGCCAGATGGGCGCCGAGACCACCGGCACTGGCCTGATCCAGCTGGGCTGCTGCACGGGACAGTGCGGCGTCCCTGTCCTTGTAGATACCGACCACCATGCAGTCTGCTTCGAGCTGTGCTGCGGGTGCGGAAGCCTGAAACCGGTATTCCATACGAGTCTCCTGAAATTCTGAATGTTATTTTTGGGTGGTCCGGGTGTTATTCGGTGCGGATCAGCCGGGTACGCGACAGGCGGTCATGCCAGGCCAGCCTTTCCGGGTCGAAAATGGCAATCCAGTAACCGACGCCCAGCACCAGCCAGCTGAAGATGGACATGGTATAGCGAAAAAATGCCTGTTGCCAGTTCAGTGTACGCCCATAATCATCCGCCACGCGGATTTTCCAGGCCCGCATCCCCAGGGTCTGGCCGCCATGGGTCCAGAACCAGCCGAAAAAGGCGAAGCCGATCGCCAGGTATACCAGCAGCATCAGGCGGGCCGGCAGACTGCCGGGCACCAGATCATGCCCGAGTACCCGTGCCAGCAGGGCTGCCAGTGCCCCCCCCAGAATGATGATAATGGCCCCGAGCAGCAGGCTGTCATAGCACATGGCCGCCAGCCGGCGCGGAAAGGTCACCACCTGTTCCGGTGGCAGGGGGGTCGGTTCAGCCATCAGGCAACCGTACCGCCACCGACCCGTGCGGTGATTTCGATTTCCAGCTTCATCCTGTCATCCAGCAACCCGGCGATAATGACCGTTGCTGCCGGGCGGGATTGGCCCAGCCAGCGGGCAAATACCGGCCAGCAAGGCTCGAAATCATGACGGTCGGGGAACAGGTAATGCACACGCACGGCCTGATCCAGGCTGGAACCGGCTTCTTTCAGGGCCTGGTCGATGTTCCTGAAACACTGTTCAGCCTGCACCACGACATCATCGGAAATGGTCATGGTGCTGTAGTCATAGCCGGTGGTGCCGGCAACGAAGACATAATCACCATCCCGCACGGCACGGGAATAGCCGATGCGGGATTCAAATTCGGAGCCACTGGAAATCAGTTTGCGCATGGTCAGTATGTTCTAAAGCGGTTGTTGAGTGGGACTGAATACGGAATCCGGCTACTTTCCGTCCAGAAAATTCTGCAACAGGGCGTGCCCGTGCTCGGTCAGTATGGATTCGGGATGGAACTGTACGCCTTCAATCGGCAGGGTCCTGTGGCGCACGCCCATGATCTCGTCCAGTCCACCTTCGGTGTTTTCGGTCCAGGCCGTGAGCGCCAGGCAGTCTGGCAGGCTCTGCTGTTCAATCACCAGCGAATGGTAGCGCGTGGCGGTCAGCGGTGAGGGCAGGGCATGAAAAGCATGGGTACCGTGGTGCAGAACCGGTGAGACCTTGCCGTGCATGATGGCCTTGGCACGGATGATGTGGCCACCGAAAGCCTGTCCGATGGCCTGATGACCGAGGCACACGCCCAGCAGTGGAATCCGGGGGCCGAAGTGGCGGATCACTTCGATGGAGATACCGGCATCCGCTGGTACGCCGGGGCCGGGCGAGATCATGATGCGTTCCGGGGCCAGGGCTTCAATCTGTGCCAAGGTGATTTCATCATTGCGATGCACCTGCACTTCGGCACCCAGCTCCCCGAGGTATTGCACCAGATTGAAGGTGAAGGAGTCGTAATTGTCGATCATCAGGACTTTCATGGACCACTCCGCTAGTTATGCCGGCCGTCAAGACCGGCCATGGCGCTGCTGGCGGCCCGGAACACGGCCCGGCCCTTGTTCATGGTTTCCATCCACTCCTGTTCCGGTACCGAGTCATACACGATGCCGGCCCCGGCCTGGATATGCAGGGTGTTGTCCTTGATCACTGCAGTGCGGATGGCGATGGCGGTATCCATGTTGCCGTTCCAGGCCAGGTAGCCGACCGCCCCGGAATAGACGCCGCGCTTGACCGGCTCCAGCTCGTCGATGATTTCCATGGCACGGATTTTGGGGGCACCGCTGACCGTGCCTGCCGGAAAGGTGGCGCGCAGCACGTCCATGGCGCTCAGGTCCGGATTGAGCCTGCCGGTCACGTTGGAGACGATGTGCATGACATGGGAGTAGCGCTCCACGATCATTTTTTCGGTCAGCCGCACACTGCCGGTCTGACTGACGCGCCCGGCATCATTGCGCCCGAGGTCGATCAGCATCAGGTGTTCGGCAAGCTCCTTGGGGTCATTCAGGAGTTCCTGCTCCAGCTCGCGGTCACGCTGTTCGGTATCTCCCCGGCGGCGGGTGCCTGCGATCGGGCGCACCGTGAGGATACCGTCTTCCAGCTGTACCAGGATTTCCGGCGAGGAGCCGACAATATGAAAATCCTCCAGATTGAGGTAGTACATGTACGGGGAGGGGTTCAGGCGTCGCAGGGCACGGTACAGGTCCAGCGGCGGGGCCGGAAACGGGATGCTCATGCGCTGGGACAGCACCACCTGCATGACCTCGCCGGCACTGATGGATTCCCGGGCCTGACGCACGGCGGCCTCGAAACCTTCCTCGGTGAAACCGGAGACAAAATCACTTTCGGCAATGACCTGCCCGCTGGTTCTGGGGCGGTACAGGCGTACATGCTCCTGAATCCGGCTTTCCAGACGGTCCAGACGCTGCCGGGCCTGTTCCAGACCGGTATCGGAAGGCGTGGCGTGCACCAGCAGGTGCAGTTCACCCCGCAGGTTGTCAAACACCAGTACCTCATCCGAGACCATCAGCAGAATATCCGGCGTGCCCAGCGGGTCCGGTTTTTCGGTCCCGGCCAGTTTTTTCTCGATATAACGGATGGTGTCATAGCCGAAATAGCCGACAAGGCCACCATTGAAGCGGGGCAGGCTGGGCAGATCCGGCACCCGGAACGACTGCTGGAATTCGGCGATCCAGGCCAGTGGATCATCGGTTTCGGTGATGTCGATCGGTTCGCCATGACGATGCAGCTCGACCCGGTGCCCGTATACCTTGATCAGTGTGGAGGCCGGGAGGCCGATCATGGAGTAACGCCCCCATTTCTCACCGCCCTGCACGGACTCGAACAGGTAGGAATAGGGGCCGTCAGCCAGCTTCAGGTAGGCGCTCAGGGGGGTATCAAGGTCAGCCAGAATGGTGCGGCTGACGGGAATGCGGTTATAGCCCTGCTCAATGAAGGCCGTAAAGGTATCCTGATCCATATAAAATCCCAAACAATATCAATAAACGGAAAGCCGGGGGAGGGGGTTGTGCCTTGCCTGGCGGCGCCATCGGCAGTTATTGTCGGGAATCAGCCTTTTCATCAGTGGATCATCGATTGCTGGTTGATGCCGGCAGAGTTTAGCACAGTGATGGGGGAACCGTTACCAAAAAAGACAGCCACTCAGGCGAAGGAGGAACCTGAATGGCTGATCAACCGAAGGAGGAGTACTTATCATGTCATGAAGCAGCGCCGGGCTTGTTTTTGTTATGGCTATCGGCTGTCTGTCCTGTCATGGTTTAAGCATATTAAAAACCGGAATGACAAAAAAGTAACGATTACCGTAAGTCCGGTTTTACACGCCTGTTTAACGGGCTGCCTTCAGCGGATCAGCTCGCGCAGTTCCACCATGGAGTCCAGCACGGCATCGGGATGGTAAGCACGAATGTCCTCGCCATGGTTGTAACCATAACTCATGCAGAAAACATGAAAGCCGGCACGGCGGGCGGCTGTGACATCCGAGCGTGAGTCACCCAGCATGAGCGAATTTTCTGCCCTGGTATCCAGTTGTTCACAGGCATGCAGCAGGGGCATGGGGTGGGGTTTTTTTTCGGCCAGAGTATCGCCGCAGATCACGATCTCGAAACAGGGCATCAGGCCCAGACTGGTCAGCAGTGGCAGCGTGAACTGTCTGGCCTTGTTGGTGACGCAGCCCAGCCGGATGTGTGTCAGCGTACGCAGGTAGTCCAGCCCTTCCTGCACACCGGGATACAGGCGGCTGCGCAGGGAGGTGTTTTCGGCATACAGTGCCATGAAGACCGGCAGGGCACGTTCCAGTAGGGCCGGCTCGGGTACGCCCTCCAGATCATTGACCAGGGCACGCTCCACCAGGCGCTGTACGCCGTTGCCGACCCAGTGGCGTACGGCGCTTTCTCCACACACGGGCCGTCCGAGACGGCGCAGGGTTTCATCCACACAGTAGGCCAGGTCGGGAACACTGTCGACCAGGGTGCCATCCACATCCATCAGGATCATCTCGGGTTGCAGTTTCATGCGGGGGTACCGGTTGTCAAGGGAATGATCGGGGAGTCTAACAGCTGGGCTGTCGGGCGGATACCGGGCTTTGGGGGGAACTGGGGTCTGCTGGCATGGGGCAGCAGGTATCCACAGGGTTTGTCCGGAAATTGACTCCACTGATCCTGACTGCAGGCGGGCCGTCACCGGGGCTGGAATAGCATGGGCGGGATTCCCGGTTCCTGCTGCCCGGAGCAGAGCGGACCGGGTGTTATTCGTAACATCTGCCTGTCAGTGGCTTGCTGTCAAACCCGAAAATTTGTGGATTAAGGATTGAATGCGCCCGGTGATCATGCGGCTCCGGGGGATGGGCGTATTCCGGTTTCCGGGAGAGGGGAGATCGGCAAGGCCGTGAAGGCGCTTAACAAGGAAGCAAGCATGCTGAATCTCAATACAACCCAGGGTGCCGGTTATCAACCGACCTGGGGAGCCCAGAATACCCAGAGCAGCACCGGCACGACAGGAACCTCCAGCCTGTCGGGTAGCAACCGCAGTGCAAACCAGTTCCAGAACATTCTTAACGGGGGTACCAGCGCGACGACTGCCGGTACGAGCAGCACTGCCACCGGCAGCGGACTGCAGTCGTCTCCGGAGTTGATCAGTCTCCTGAACCAGCTGTTGCAGTTGCTGACCAGCATGACGGGTGGTGCTGGTGGTGCTGGTGGTGCTGGTGGTGCTGGTGGTGCTGGTGGTGCTGGTGGTGCAACCGGAACGCCGGGTACAAATGGCACCCCTTCTCCGGGGCAGGCCAATGGCACCGGTTATGCCGTCAATGACACGGCGTCCACACCGGTCAATACCCCGACCAGCATCAATGTGCTGGAGAATGACACCAATATCAACGTGACCGGATTCAGCCAGCCGGGTAATGGTACCGTGACCCAGAATGGCAATAATCTGGTGTATACCCCCAATCCGGGTTTCCAGGGTACAGACAGTTTCAGCTATACCAACAGCACGGGTGCCACGGCAAATGTCAGCGTACAGGTTGGCACTGGCGCCGGAACGGGTACAGATGCCTGTGGGCCGGCTCAGGGTCAGGGCTATCATGGTGGTATGGGGCAGGCCGGACAAGGTGGCCATGTAGGTCGTCCAGCTCCAGCTCCAGCTCCGGCTCCAGCTCCGGCTCCAGCTCCAGCTCCGGCTCCAGCTCCAGCTCCGGCTCCAGCTCCGGCTCCAGCTCCGGCTCCAGCTCCGGCTCCAGCCCCAGCTCCAGCCCCAGCTCCAGCTCCAGCTCCAGCCCCAGCTCCAGCCCCAGCTCCAGCCCCAGCCCCAGCTCCAGCCCCGGCTCCAGCCCCGGCTCCCAAGCCTGCTCCAACCCCCAAGCCGGCTCCGACACCAGCACCAAAGGCCGAGGAGCCCAAAGCCGAGGAGAAAAAGCCAGAGAACAAGGGCAATGACGGCAAGCTGGGTGGTCTGGCAGCCGGTGCCCTGGGTGGGGCTGCCCTGGGTGGTGGTCTGGCGCTGGGTGCCCTGGCCCTGGCACCGCTGTTCCTCGGCAGTCCGGTAGCGCTGGACACCAATGGCGACGGGCAGATAGGGACCACGGGTGAAAGTACCGCGAAGGACCGCATTGCTGGAACCCAGGTCGGTCAGACCGTTGATTTTGACCTGGATGGCAATGGTTCTGCCGAAGCCGTGGAGTGGATGGCCGGTGACGGTGACAGCCTGCTGGTTGACAACCGGGACGGCAATGCCGCGCATGACATGAACGGCACACGCCTGTTCGGTGATCAGGGTGGCCGGTATGGCAGCGGCTATGAAAAAATGGCGCAACTGGATGCCGATGGTGACGGCAGGCTGGCCGGTCAGGAGCTGGATGGTCTTGAGCTGTGGGTGGACAACGGCAATGCCTGCGTGGATGCCGGCGAGCTGCGCTCACTGGCTGATTTCGGTGTCACCGAGCTCAGTGTGGCACGAAACGATGTCGCCAACGCACGGGGTGAAAACCTGATGCAGTCTTCGGCCACAACGGCTGATGGTCGCACGATGCTGACCGAGGATGTCTGGTTCGCCAGGGCCTGAGCCTTGTTCTGAAACCGGCTGCCGCCCCGGTCAGGGATGATGGGGGCGGCATTTTTCCGGCGTGATGTTACAGTTTCGGCAGGCGTTGCAGCTGGGCTTCCACCATGTCGGCAAAAGCCTGACTGTCATCGCCGGTGTAGACCAGTTTTGAGGCCACCATGCTGGCGAGAATGGCAAACTGGATCTTGCGTGGCATGTGCCAGACCCGCTCACGCAGCGCTTTGTCTTCGTGAATCAGGTTTGGCAGGTGATACAGCATGGCATTGCGATAAACCGGTTTGTCTGCAAGTTCCGGATTGGACTGGAAATAGTCAAACATGCGGGCATAGTGATCGTTGATTTCCCGGCTCAGGTTATTGGATATCTGGGTGTAGGGCACCGCACCGCCGTGTAGCTGGTGGCGCATCAGGATCAGGCGGGCCTCCTGTTCGGCCAGATGGTTGAGTATCTGGATCACATCGGTGACATAGCGCGCCTTGTGGGCCAGGAACTCCTGATCATTCATCAGCAGGTTGGCGATGATTTCATAGGAAGAGGAGATGACGCCGCATTTGTTGGCGGAGGCGTCACGCATGATGGCGACCCCGCGTTTCTGCAGTTCCAGCCGTGCTTCGGGGGTGATGAAGGAGTTGGCGCCCTCAATGATAACGCGTGCAGCCGGCGTTCCGTCGTTGGCAAAGAACTTCTCCCAGTTGCGCCGGTCAATGGTTTCCGGACGCCCGCCTGCGGGAATGAACAGGTCGGTCGGTACCGTGAAGATCAGGTTGTTGAAAGTGCTGTAAAAGGCATCATTGGAAATCCACTCTTCCTCCACACCCTGCCCGGTACGGGTCACCTTGCGGAACAGTTCGCGCATGCCGTCCTGCCGGGTGGCCAGCCGGAACAGCATGAAGCCGCCCGGATTCAGGGCGTGGAAATCGAACGCTTCGACATCATTCTGCAGCACAATCTGTTTCAGGGCCGTATGGTCGATCCCCTGCGGGTCATAAAGCGCGCCGGTACCGTCGACGACCAGCTTGATCCGGACCTGCGGACAGCGCTCCAGCAACAGGCGCATGCCATTGCCGGCCACGTCACCGTTCGGGCCGCCGGTGAATTTCACGCTGAATGGATCGGCATGCATATCGATGTCCAGCACCTCCTGCATGGTGACTTCGGCAAAGCGGATCACACCGATGGAGGTGACGCCGTATTCCTTGTGGTTGATGCCGACCTTCTTGCTGGACATGATACCGGCCCCGAGCAGGTAGCCGCGCTTGACCGCCAGTCCGGCAATCAGCTCAATCATGGTATTGTGCATGTTTTCATCCGGCCCGAGCTCGATCGGCTCGTCCTCACCGTAATAATCCACCACCCGTGGATTTCGGGCACGCCCGTTTTCGGTGACATAAAGGTCCAGGAAGGCGTTGATGAAACCGAACTGCAGCTTGTACAGCTGCTGGCGCACCTGGTCCTTGTCCATGGCCGGATTGGTGGTGAGAATGGCCACCATTTTGGAGCCGCCCTCGTAAATGTCCTTGTTCTTGAGGTGCTGGGTATGAGCCAGCACGTAATTCTCCCGGAACAGGGTGCTGGCCCCGTTGATGTAATCATCACGCCCCTGGGTCATCAGGGTACGCCAGCCACCGCGGGCGATATCGGAGAAGCCGATGTGATAACCCGCCCCGCCGCGCCCGAAGAAGAAAGTGATCCGGAACGGGCGCTCCGGCGGCAGGTCGGCGGTGAACTCCTCGCCCAGATAATCCAGATACTGCGGATCAAGCCGGAAAGCCAGTGCGTGTTTTTCATCCACAAAAAAGTTGGTTTTCAGGCAGTAGCGGATAAAGGCGATGGCGCAGTGGAAGATGGTCCGGCGTGACTCGTCCAGAAAGCGCCGACCGGTATTGAATTCCGGAATCATGCGCTCGGTTTCGGCCAGCTGCTGCTGATAGTCGGCTTCACGGTTTTCCAGACCAGGCTGGAAGCGGGTATAAAACAGCCGGATCAGCTGCAGGGTCATGTTGAGGTGGTTGTGGAAGGCCAGGGTGATGGCTTCCGGCTCGAACTGTTCCGGGTGGTTGTGGGCCAGATTGGTGTGGCAGAAGCTGATCATGGCTTCCACCAGGGTTGTATCCACGCCGTTGGTGATGCCTTTTTCCAGCAGGGCGCCATAGCTGGGCGAGTTGATGGGCAGTATCTGGAGGTTGTAAAGCTCGTGCTGCAGGCTGTTGAACAGCGGGGTACCCTTTTCCAGCCGGCTGCCGTCATTCGGGCCGACATAGAAATTGCCGAGGAACCAGGGCGCAATGCCGCTGCTCATGGTCAGGATATAAGCGCGTTCGGTACCGATGTTCAGGCGCTTGAACACCTCCATGATCTGGAGCAGGAAATTATGCTGAGGCGGATTGGCCACGCCGAAGCGCACGCGGGTCATCTGGCGTCCGGTTTTGCTGCTGCTGTATTCTTCCATGGGCTGGATATCAAGGAAGATGCCATCATGCTGCCGGGTCATCTCATAAAGCTGGATCAGGCGCGCCAGCCGTTCCGGATGGGAAACGCGTACATACTCCTCGTTATTGACCCATAACAGCTCCATCATCGACTGGAGTTTGCTCTGATCGTAGTCCGGTGCTGCCGTTTTCAGGGCACTGGCCACAGCGGCCATGATTTCGGCGGGGACGGCAACATTCCGGGTTTCGGCGACTTCCTGATCGGATTTGCGGGCAAAGTCAAAACGCAGCACTTCCAGCGGCTGGTCATAATCCGGCAGGTTCTGCAGGGAGGTATTGACCTCGGTATACGACAGGTTGGGCCGGAAGGGGAGGTTGTGCAGGGTATTGTAGATGCTGTTGTTGCGGCTGACTTGGGTCAGCATCAGGCGATCCGGACGGTCGACCAGGGTCACGTGCGGGAAACGGTCAAGGCGGTAGATGCTGTTGGCCAGAATCCCCAGTGCTTCAACTTCGTTCTGGTTGAAGGTGAAAAAGAAAGGATGCATGGCCTGCTGCAGCCAGTTCAGGTTGGTGTTGCTTTGGGTATTCTGCCAGTTGAGATTGGCCTGTATCTGCTCAATCACGTTCTCCATCGTATTCTCCTTCTCCAGTGGATGAGTCGTTCTTTGTCCTGAGTGTCGCACAAGAGGGGAGGGCTGCGCCAGCCAGACGGGGCGTGCCGGCGCAGTAAAGGCGGGGAAACGGGGGGATTCAGACCCGGTGTGGCAGGGTATCCTGCAGGCGCTCCTGCAGGTGATGCAGCAGCACTTCGGTGGTTTTCCAGTCAATGCAGGCATCCGTCACCGATACCCCGTAGTCGAGTTCCGCCGGATTGGCGGGAATTTTCTGGTTACCGGCACCGAGATGGCTTTCCAGCATCAGCCCGAGAATGGATTTGTTGCCCTCCACAATCTGGCCGGCCACGTTTTCGGCCACCAGCGGCTGCAGGGCGTACTGTTTACTGGAATTGCCATGGCTGCAGTCGACGATGATGCTGGCCGGCAGTCCCGCCTGTTCCATGGCCTGTTCGCACAGGGCGATGTTCACGCTGTCATAGTTCGGGCGCCTGCCACCCCGCAGAATCACGTGCCCATCCGGATTGCCGGAGGTCTTGATCACGGCCACCTGCCCGGACTGGTTGATGCCAAGAAAACTGTGCGGTTTGGAGACCGCCAGCATGGCATTCACGGCCACATCCAGATTGCCGTCGGTACCGTTCTTGAAACCGACCGGCATGGACAGGCCGCTGGCCATTTCGCGGTGGGTCTGGGATTCGGTGGTGCGTGCCCCGATGGCAGCCCAGCTGAACAGCTCGGACAGGTACTGGGGCGTAATGGGGTCCAGGGCTTCCGTGGCTGCCGGGATTTCCTGTTCCGCGAGCCACAACAGCAGCTCGCGTGCCAGGCACAGCCCCTTTTCAACCTGAAAGGTATCATTCATGTCCGGGTCGTTGATCAGCCCCTTCCAGCCGGTAGTGGTGCGCGGTTTTTCAAAATAGATGCGCATCACCAGATACAGGGTGTCACTCACCTCCCGGCTCAGGGCCTTGAGGCGCAAGGCATAATCCTTCGCAGCCTTGAGATCGTGGATGGAGCAGGGTCCGGTCACGACCAGCAGGCGGTGGTCACGGCGGGCCAGAATGTCGGAGATGGTCCGGCGGCTTGACTGGATGAAGCGTGCCCCGGCTTCAGACAGCGGCATTTCAGCCTTGAAGGCATCCGGTGTGATGAGAATCTGTTCGGCGGCAACGTGGGTATTGTTAAGTGGATCCTGCAGCATGGTTCGGGTTCCGGGTTTGTCAAAAGGGGCATTCTGCTTGCCGGGACTGCCGGATGCAAGGTACTTGCCGCCGCCTGCCTCAATCCTCCAGGTTGCGTACAAAGGTATGGCTGCCCGCCGCCTGCTTCATGCGGTACAGCGCCGCCGGGCGGCCACTGCCATCCGAGCGCTTGGCTCCCGTATCCAGCAGCAGTTGTGCCTGCTCAATACGGCGGCGGAAGGATTTCTTCTGCAGGGGTTTGCCGATCAGCACTTCATGTAGCTGCTGCAGCTCCGGCAGGGTGAACTGTTCCGGCAGGGCATACGCGGGCACGATGGAATACAGGGCCTTCTGACGCAGGCGTTCACGTGCATGGGCGATAATGGCGCGGTGATCAAAGGCCAGTGGCCGGGCATCGAGATCATCCAGGCGGACCCACCGGACATCCGTCACCGTGGTGATGTGAGCCTCACAGGCCTGATGGGCGATCAGTGCGGTATAGCATACCGTGACCGACCAGCTGCGCTGGTCACGCCCGGCATTGCCGAAGGTGTGCAGCTGTTCCAGATAGGGAGGCATGACCCCGGTTTTTTCACGCAGCTTGCGCAGGGCGGTATCTTCCAGCGTCCGGTCATGCTGCAGATCCACAAAGCCGCCCGGCAGCCCCCACAGGCCCTGATCAGGGTGGCTGGAGCGCTGCACCAGCAACACCTGCAGAGCGGCCTCGTGATAGGTGAACAGCACCGGGTCGACGCTGACGATGGGGGTGTCAAAGGCATGCTTGTCGTAGTGGGTGAGAAATTCGGCTTCGTTTTGAGGTTCGGGTCGTGGTTTATGCATATCCAGCCTGCTGTCAGTTGTCAGTCCGTCAGAAGACGGATTCTACCCCTTTTGTATCTTATCGACACTTTTTCTTGACTTCTTAAGTGTCTATAAGGCACTATTTGGAAAAGTGACCTAAGGACAGAAAGGAAATGCCATGCACCAGCAGGAACAGCGCACCACCCGCGATGTACTCGACACCGAAGCCCCCCTTGACCGGGAACAGGCCGACGGTGCCTCCAGAGGCTTTGATTTTCTGGTATTTATCGGGCGCTTCCAGCCCTTCCACAATGGCCATCTGCAGGTCTTGCTGTATGCACTGGAACGGGCGGAACGGGTGATTGTGCTGATCGGTTCCAGCCATCAGCCGCGCAGTATCCGCAACCCGTGGCTTTATACCGAGCGGAAGCAGTTCATCCTTGCTGCCTGCCCGCCGGATGCCAGGGAGCGGGTGATGGTGCGGCCTTTGCCGGATGCGTTATACAACGACCGGAACTGGATCCGGCGAGTACAGGAAACCGTGGATGGTGTGGTGCACCAGTACCCGCCCCGGACAGGCGTGACGGCCCCGGCTGTCGGGTTGGTCGGGCACGGCAAGGATCACAGCTCCTACTATCTGGCGCTGTTTCCACCGTGGGGGGCGGTGGATGCCCCGGCCTACCGCTCGGTATCGGCGACAACGCTGCGGGAACAGTATTTCCTGCGGGGCGAAATCAGTGCTGAATTCCCCGCCGGGGTGCAACAGGCCCTGCAGCGTTTTCAGGCGGATGAGGCCTTCCATGAGCTCGCGGAAGAATGGCGCTTTATTCGCAATGACCAGCAGACTTGGGCTGCCACACCGTACCCGCCGGTATTTGTCACGGTGGATGCCGTGGTGATCCGGTCCGGGCACGTCCTGCTGGTGGAACGCCGCACGCGTCCGGGCAAGGGGCTTTGGGCATTGCCGGGTGGCTTTGTCGGTCCGGAGGAAAGCCTGCTGACAGCCATGTTGCGCGAATTGCGTGAGGAAACCCGGCTCAAGGTACCGCTGCCGGTGCTGCAGGATGCCATCGTGTGTTCACAGGTGTTCGATCACCCGCAGCGTTCCGAGCGCGGACGTATCATCACCCACGCCTGGCTGATCGGGCTGAAACCGGATGCCGGCGGCCTGCCGAAGGTGAGAGGTGGTGATGATGCGGCCCGGGCTTTCTGGCTGCCGCTGGCAGCGCTCGATCCGGAACAGCTGTTCGAGGATCACTTTCACATTATCAGAACCTTGGCGGGTTAGGCCGCACCACCTGCAGGCGGCATCCGTTGTCCGGCGTGCGCTAGCGGTGGTAGAGCGCCGCCACCCGCAATCCACAGGAACAGGAGGACTTCCATGTTCAGCAATCCCATTCTCAATACCGACAGTTACAAGGCCAGCCACTACCTGCAATACCCGCCCGGTACGGAAGTGGTGTCATCCTATATCGAGCCGCGGGGCGGACGGTTTCGGGAAACACTGTTTTTCGGCCTGCAGGCGTTTCTGAAGGAAGCGCTGGCGCACCCGCTGGTACAGGCTGATATTGATGAAGCAGAGGCGCTGTTCAGCGCCCACGGCGAACCGTTCAATCGGGCTGGCTGGGAGCGGATTCTCCAGCAGCATGGCGGCTGCCTGCCACTGGAAATCAGTGCCCTGCCTGAAGGGCTGGTGGTGCCCACCGGCACGGCACTGGTGCAGGTTCATAACACGGACCCGCAGCTGTTCTGGCTCACCGGCTATCTGGAAACCGCGCTGCTGCGGGCGGTGTGGTATCCGAGCACCGTAGCCACCCTGTCCTGGCAGATGAAACAGGTGCTGCACCGGTACCTGCAGGAAACCGGCACACAGTCCGGGGCGCAGCTGCAGTTCAAGCTGCATGACTTCGGTGCGCGGGGTGCATCCTCACGGGAAAGTGCGGCCCTGGGCGGCATGGCGCATCTGGTCAGTTTCGCGGGTACGGACACCGTGTCGGCCCTGCTGGCAGCCAGACGCTACTACGGGGCGGACATGGCGGGGTTTTCCATTCCGGCAGCGGAACATGCGACCATTACCAGCTGGGGGCGGGCCGGTGAGGTGGATGCCTATGCCAACATGCTGGCACAGTTCGGCAAACCGGGCGCGGTGCTGGCTGTGGTGTCGGATTCCTATGATATCGGTCATGCGGTCAGTCACCTGTGGGGAGAGCGGCTGCGCCGGCAGGTACAGGAAAGTGGTGCCACGCTGGTGGTACGCCCGGATTCCGGGGCGCCGGTGCAGATCGTGCCCGAAGTGCTGGAACGCCTGTATGCCGCATTTGGCGGGCACGTGAATACCAGGGGCTATCGCGTGCTCAGTGACTGCGTGCGTGTGATTCAGGGGGATGGCGTGGATGTGAACACCCTGCCACTCATTCTGGAAAGCATCAGACAGGCGGGTTTCGCCACGGAAAATGTCGCTTTCGGCATGGGAGCCGGGCTGCTGCAGAAAGTGGACCGCGACACGCTCGGTTTCGCCATGAAGGCTTCCGCAATCCGTATCGACGGGCAATGGCACGATGTCTACAAGCAGCCGGTCACTGATCCCGGCAAAACCTCCAGACGCGGACGGCTGGCGGTGGTACGGGGCGCCGGCAGGAGGGTTGATACCCTCCGCGCGGATGCGCTCGGGGGGCGGGAGAACCTGCTGCGTCCGGTGTACCGCAACGGGGAGCTGTTGGTGGATGAGGATTTTGACCGTATTCGTGAACGGGCGGCACGTGCTCCGATGTGCCCCTGAGCGGCATGGCGGGCTGCTGCAGGAACCCGATACCCACCCCCCGGCCCGTCATGCGGTCGGGGGCGGGTGCTGTACCGGGGGGCCTGGAGAGCGGCAATCAGGCAGCGGCCTGTTGCCGGGTTTCCAGGGCCGGGTGAATGATGATCAATGCCTGTGCCATGTGCTCATTCGCCCCGTATTTCAGCAGGCGCATGTTGGCATGGGCATAGGCGTTCCTGAATTCCGCTTCAGAATAACGCTGATAACGGATGTTGGTGCAGTTCTTTTCGGTGTAACCGTCAGCGCCTGCGTCGTTTGCGAACACCATGGCGCGTAACCATTTTTCACCGAGGACAACATAATTTTTCATGGTCTTTCATGTCCCTGGTCATTCTGTGGATAAACAATAACAACGTGTATTGTGCATTGCAGCAATATAATTCTGTCGGCATCTGCTTGCAAGAAGTTCAGTACAAATGGCTGGTTTTGTGCAATGCAGCATTCATTATCCACAATGCGGGTTCCGGCCCCCCTGAGCAAAGGCCGGAGCTGCCCGATAAATACGGTCAGCCACCCATGACATCGGCTTCGTGCAGCTCGCCGGTTTTGCTGCGCTCCAGCAGCTTGAGCTTCTGCACCAGCAGGCTGAGACCGAAGGCCAGCAGGATCACGCCGAACATGACCACAAAGCCGGTATGAATCGCATTGCTCAAAGCCTCCCGCGCCAGGTCCAGCAGCTGCTGCATGCGCCCGGCGGCTTCCGGCAGGGGTTGCATGATGATGGAAAGCTGCGCCAGGGAGGATTCGCTGACCAGGGCATTCGGGCTTTCCAGTGCCTGCAGGGCTGCCGCTGGAATGTCCGCCGGGGCTGCCGCCATGCCGCGCAGATAGCCACTGGTGATCAGGGTGCCGATCAGGGCGGTGCCCACGGTGGAGCCGATCAGGCGCAGGAACTGGGTGGTGGAAGTGACCACACCCAGCAGTTCGGGGCCGGCGGCTGACTGGACCAGCAGGTTGGAAACCGGAAAGATCGAGCCCATGCCCAGTGCGGTCAGGAACAGGTAGGCGGCGACCAGCCAGTGACTGCTGTCCGCTGTCAGGGTGCCGAGCAGAAAAACGCCCAGACACATGACGGCGGTCCCGCCGACAAAAAAGGGCCGCAGCACACCGATCCGGGCGATGGCCTGCCCGACCGCGATGCCCACAACCGGCATGGCGAACGACATCGGCAGCATCAGCAGCCCGGAGGCGCTGGCAGTCAGGCCCATGACCGCCTGCAGAAACAGCGGAATGTATAGGAACAACCCGAACATGCACATGCCGAACAGGAACATCACTGTCACGGTGGCGCTGATGGTGCGGTTCCTGAACATGACAAAGGGGATGATCGGGTCCTGTGCCCGTAATTCTGCCGGAATGAAGGCCAGCAGGGCCACAACTGCCGTCAGCAGGCCGCCGATAACCGCCGGACTGTCCCAGGTGGCGCCGCTGCTGGCCATTTCCAGTGCCAGCAGCAGGGCGATGATGCAGGTACTGATGCTCAAGGCACCGAGCACGTCAATGCGGGCATGCGGGCGCGGCAGGCTCTGTGGCAGGACCCTGGGCAGTACCAGCAGGGACAGCAGCCCCAGTGGCAGGTTGATGTAGAAGATCCAGCGCCAGCCCCACAGGTCGGTGATCCAGCCGCCCAGTGGCGGGCCGATCACGCTGGAGAGGGCGAAGACGGCAAACAGGATGCCCTGATAACGGGCCCGTTCCCGCAGATCGGGGAAGATGTCGGCCACCAGTGTGAAGGTGGTGGCCATGATGGTGCCGGCTCCGATGCCCTGCAGGGCACGCCCGATGATGAGCCAAGGCATGGATGGCGCCATACCGCAGAAGGCGCTGGCTCCGACGAAGATCAGGACGCCACTGATGGCGATCCACTTGCGCCCGTAAATGTCGCCGAGCTTGCCCACGATCGGCAGGGCCACGGTCTGGGCCAGCAGGTAGGCGGTGGCGACCCAGGCATAAAGCTCGAAACCATTGAGGTCGGCGATGATTTTCGGCATCGCGGTTCCAACCACGGTCTGGTCCAGTGAAACCAGGAACAGGGACAGGGAAAGGCCCGCCATGGCCACCAGTGCGTCACGATGGCTGCGGGAGACGGAAACCTGATTGGTTGGTGTCATGTTGTTCTCTTGGGGGGAGGGGCATCCAGCCCCTGATTGAGGTCACAAGCCTAGCTGCTTGCCCCCGGCCCTGTACAGTAACCATTTGACACCTTTCGGGTGAGAATAGTTGACCTGAAGGCGGGTGCTCAACCCAGCCGCAGCACCGGCAGGTCTTCCAGCCCCTGCAGGCGGTGGGTGATCAGCAGCAGGGACTGGCCACGGCTGGCTGCGTGCGCCCGCACCCGCAACAGCAGCTGGCGTGCGGTTTCTGCATCCAACCCTTCGGTCGGCTCATCCAGCACCAGCACCGGAGCATCCTTGAGGAGGGCTCGTGCCACCGCCAGCCGTCGGGCCTGCCCGCCCGAGAGGCTCAGTCCGGTTTCGCCGCACCAGGTCTCAAAGCCCGCAGGCTGGCTGTGGATGAAGTCCAGCAGGCCGGCCAGTGCGCAGGCCTGCTCCAGTTGCTCCGGCGTCGCCTCGGGGCGTGCCAGCAGCAGGTTGTCACGGATGCTGGCATTGAACAGGTGATTGTGCTGCGGGGCCACGGCGATCCGGGCCCGGACCGCTTCGCTGCAGTAAGCACTGATGGCATGGCCGTTGAGCAGCAGCTCCCCGCTGTCCGGGGTGCGGAAGCGCAGCAGCAGGCTGATAAGTGTGCTCTTGCCGGCACCGCTGGGGCCAGTGATGACCTGTTGTGCACCGGCTGGCAGCTCCAGGCTGAAATCAGCCAGGGCCGATGCGGCATCGGGGTGATAACGGAAGTTGAGATGACGGATACTGATGCTGACCGGGGCCTGCAGTGGCAGTGGCTGTTCCGGCTCGGTAATGGCCGGCGAGGCATCGGCCAGGGCAAAGATGCGCCGTGCTGCCGCCAGGGTCTCTCCGAGATTCTGGAAGGCCAGCGGCAGGGGCAGGATGGCCTCGAACCCGGCCAGGGCCAGCAGGGTGAGCATGATCAGTTCTGGTGGGGTGATCTGCTGCCGGTGCAGGAGCGGGATACCGACTATCAGCACTGTCCACAGGGCCAGCTGGGCACCAAGGCCGAGAGCGCCCTGAGCCAGTCCCTGCAGGCGTGCAAGGTGCTGCTGCCGTGCGGCCAGGGTGGCAGACAGGGTGTCAAGCCGGCGGGCATGCTGTACGGCGGCGCCAGCGACCAGCAGTTCGCCCATGCCCTGGAGGTCTGTCACCAGGGCACTGCGCAGCCGGGCGCGGGTTTCCACCAGTGCGGCGGCAGGTGCCCGGCCCAGGCGGTTCAGAAGCCAGGGCATCAGGGCTCCCGCCAGCAGCAGGCAGGTGAGCTCCACCAGCGCCAGCAACGGATGAAACCAGAGCAGGGTGAGTATAATCAGGCTGCCACCCGTCAGGGCCACCAGCACCGGCAGCAGCAGGCGCAGCAGTACCGCATCCAGGCGGTCGATATCGGCCCGGATACGACTCAGGAGATCGCCACTGTGCCATTGCTCCAGCACTGCCGGAGCCAGCGGCTCGATGCTGCGGTAAAAGCGCACCCGCAGTTCCGCCAGCACGCGCAGGGTCAGGTCATGTGTGACCAGCCGTTCCCCGTAACGCCCGGCGGTACGCACAATGGCCATCAGGCGGATCAGGGCTGCCGGGGTGAAATAGTTCATGCTCACCCCGGCCACCCCCGCCATGGCCATGGCCGTAATGAACCAGCCGGACAGGGCCAGCAGGCCGACATTGGCCAGCAGCGTGAGCAGGGCCAGCAGCAGGCTCAGGGCCAGCCGGCTACGATAGGGCCGGAACAGTTGCCACAGACGCCACAGGTCTTTCATGGCATGTCCCCGCCGGCAGCCACCAGCTGCCGGTACAGGGCACTGCCGGCCAGCAGTTCGGCATGGGTGCCGGTGGCACTGATCCGGCCCTGTTCCATAACGGCAATACGGTCGGCATGCTGTGCCGTCTGCAGGCGGTGGGCAATCAGGATCAGGGTGCACCGGCGGCGCAGGGTCTGCAGGGCGGCTTCGATCCGGGCCTCGCTGTCACGGTCCAGACTGGCGCCGGCTTCATCCAGCAGCACCAGCGACGCATTGCGCAGGAAGGCCCGTGCCAGCCCCAGCCGCCGGATCTGGCCACCGGAGAGTCCGTGCCCGGCTTCGCCTACCGGGGTGTCATAAGCCTGGGGCAGGGCACTGATGAATTCATGGGCCTGTGCCAGCCGGGCGGCCTCCCGGATGGCGTCCGGTGTGGCTGCCTGTCCCAGGCGGATATTGTCTGCGACTGTACCCGGAAACAGCGTGACCTTCTGGGGCAGCCAGGCCAGCCGGGTACGCCAGTGTTCCGCTTGCATGGCTGACAAGGGGAGGTTGCCGATCAGTATCTGCCCGTGCCGGGGGACAAGAAACCCCAGCAGCAGGTTGAACAGGGTGGATTTGCCGGCACCGCTGGGACCGACAATGGCCAGCATTTCACCAGGATGGATGTCAAGGTTGAGGCCGTTCAGGGCCGGGCGCTGGCCGGGGTAGGTGTAATGCAGGTCCCGTAGCTGGATGACCGGCAGCTGTTCAGCGGCAGCCGTAGCATCAATGGTCGCGGTGGCGGTGTCCTGATGCCGGGGCAGTGTCTGTATGCCCGTTTCCTGTTCCGGCGCCTGCGCCAGAATTTCCACCATGCGTTCTGCAGCTCCGATGGCTTCCATGCGTGCATGGTATTGGGTGCCCAGATTGCGCAGCGGCAGGTAGTATTCCGGGGCCAGCAGCAGAATGAAAAAGCCGTACCGGAAATCCATCTCGCCCCAGAACAACCGGAAGCCGATCAGCACTGCGACCATGGCAATGCTGACGGTGCTGAAAAATTCCAGCGCGAAGGAGGACAGGAAGGCCACGCGCAGTACCGACATCGTGCCCTGACGGTAGTCATCGGAGAGGCGGGCGATGAGTCCGGCTTCCCGCCGGCTGGCGTTGAACAGTTTCAGGGTGGTGAGGCCCTGGATCACATCCAGAAAGTGGGCGCTCATGCGGGCCAGCTGACGCCACTGCTGCTGGCTGCGTTTTTCCGCACCCTTGCCGATCAGGATCATGAACAGCGGAATCAGCGGAGCCGTGACCAGCAGGATCAGGGCTGACAGCCAGTCGAAGGGAAACACGAAGGCCAGCATCGCCAGCGGTACCAGCGCCATCAGGCTCATGGCCGGCAGGTAGCGGGCGTAATAGGCTTCCAGCGCTTCCACCCCGTCACTCAGGGTGTTCACCAGTTCCCCGGAGCGCTGCTGGCCGAGCCAGACCGGTCCCAGGGCCTGAATATGACGGTACAGGCGCGTGCGCAGGGCCAGTTTCACCTGTATGGCGGCATGGAAAGCGGCCTGTTCCCCGGCCCAGGCCAGCACCGCCCGCAGCAGAAAAATACTGAGCATGGCCCAGAGCTGCGGCATGACTTCGGCCAGTACTGCCTGTTCGAAGACCACCGCAGCGGCCACGGCAGCCAGCAGCCAGGCCTGTCCGATCAGCAGCAGACCATTGAGGAGGCCGAGGCCGACGGCGGCCCGGAGCCAGAAGCCGGCATGAGTGCGCCAGTCCCGCAGGGCCTGAATGATGGCGGGTGCGGGTTTGTGGCCGGGATCGGATGGTGTGGTCATGGGGGCATTGTAGGCAGGGGCGGGGGAGGCGGGCAATGCGAAAGCGCAAATGGGATCAGTCAGGCAGCAGAGGCTTTTGGGTTCCACTGCGCTGAATACCGGCAGCGGTTTTTCAGCCCGGAGCGAAACAGGGGCGGTACCGTCAAACTGCCGGCTTACTCGCCTTCCAGCGGCAGGGGATCGGGATAGACATATTTTTCCATATTGCTGCGCGACAGCGCCCAGTGTGCGCGGATCAGTTCCACCATGCCTTCGGGATCACCGGCTTCAAGTGCCACGATCATCGCATCATGGTGGCTGAGTGCCAGCTCCAGATTGTCCCGGTCCTGGTTCTGTCGGGGGCGGTAAAACGTCTGGCTGATGCGGGCATGATCAATCAGCAGGCGCTCATAGCTGGGGCGCAAATACGGATTTTCGGCCATTTCGCCCATCAGGCCATGGAAGCGGTCATTCCAGAACACCATACCACCTGCATCCTCCTTGATCATGGCTGCCCGGAATTCATGCTGGGCGGCGCGCAGCATCTCCAGCTGGTGCGGCTGTGCATTTTCAGCCGCCAGCCGCCCGATGGCAGCATACAGCATGGGAGCCGTCATGAAAAAACTGCGCAGGGTCTTGTAATTCATGGCGGCGACAAAGGCACCGCGATTACTGACAATGTCGATGTAACCCTCACCGGCCAGCTGGCGAAACACATCCCGCAAGGGCGTGCGCGAAATCCGGTACTCCTCGCTCAGCTGCACCTCGTCCAGACTGGAACCCGGTTCCAGCGCCAGGGTCAGAATGCGGCGCTTCAGATCGTTGTACAGGTTTTCCTTTTTCATCAGTATGCTTCATTCAGGGCGTCAACCGCCGGAATTTCCGTTTCACGCCGGGCCATGTAATCCCGCAGCGCCTCGTCCACAGCGGGGTCCAGCACCGGCTCCTGATAATCATGGAGTAACCTGCGCGCCTGTTGCACGCCCCGCTGGTTGACATCCAGGGAGCCGTCCGCCACCCACTGCTCATAGGCATTATTATCAAATAATTCCGGCATGAAAAAGGCACGCTGAAAATTGGCCAGGGTATGGGCGTGGCCCAGATAGTGTCCGCCCGGTCCGACATCCCGCACGGCAGCCAGTGCCGCATCGAAATCATCCCAGCGTATGCCTTCCGCCATGCGCATGCCCATGGCGCATTGTTCGGCATCCACCACGAACTTGGGCAGGGAGCAGTGCATGCCCGCTTCATTCCAGCCTGCCGAATGCCAGATGTAATTGGCCCCGGCCAGCAGCACCGCCATCAGGGTGGTCGCACTTTCATAACCCGACTGGGCATCGAACACCTTGGCACCACCCAGGGTGTTGGAGGTGCGCCAGGGCACCCGATAGAAGCGCGCCATCTGCCCGATCATGAAATTCATCAGCGAGATTTCCGGTGTGCCTGCCATCGGGGCCCCCGAACGCATGGACACCGTACTGAGGTAATGGCCGTAGATGGCGGGTGCCCCCTTGTTAAGTACCTGGGTATACGCCAGTGCAGACAGGGCCTCGGCATTCAGCTGAGCCACCGAGGGGACGACACTGGCGGGCGTATTGGCTCCACCCAGCACAAAGGGTGAGCACAGTACCGGTTGGCGGTGGGCCACGAACACCCGCATGGCCGCCAGCATGGTCTGGTCCCACACCAGGGGTGAATTGCCATTGACATTGCCGGTCACGACCGGATGATCCTGCAGGTACTCCTCACCAAACAGGATTTTGCACATGGCCATGACATCTTCGGCGTTCCTGCCGGAAGTGGTCATGCCCATGAAGGTCTTGTCGGAATGCTTCATGGAGGAATAGGTGATATGCAGATGGCGGTGTGCCACCGGCAGGTCCATCGGCTCGACAATGTGATGTGCCGTGGAGTGCAGGGCCGGCAGCATGTGTGCCAGCTTGTGCAGGTCATTCAGGTCCGACAGCGTCGGCCAGCGTCGTTTACCATCCAGATCATGCACGTAGGGCGCGCCGGTCATGGGCACGAAAATCGCCTGCCTGCCACCGACATCCACCGATTTTTCCGGATCGCGTGCATGCAGGCGGATGTGTGCAGGAACCGTTGCAATCAGCTCACGGATCAGCCCCCGGTCGAAACGCACCCGCTGACCGTCGACTTCGGCGCCTGCCGCACGCCATTGTTCCAGTGCGATAGGGTCGCGGAAATCCACGCCCACTTCCTCCAGAATCGCCATGGAGGCATGGTCGATCTTGTGAATCTGCGCTTCATCCAGCGGCTCGGTATAGGGCAGGCCATGTGTCAGTCCGGGCAGCATGTCCATCTTCACCGCAGTTCGGGATGCCCGCCGTGTATCACGTCCGCGCCGCCGCTTTGCTTCGGTCTCCATGCCTGACTCCTGCCCTGATTGAATACATATTGTATACAATAAATGCTTTCTGTGTTTTTCTGCAAGCGGAAAATAGCCTGCCTGTCGGAGGAAAACCGGGTCGATGTCAATAAAACACAACAAAAATACAACTTGTATTCAATGGATAAAACCCGTATTTTCAATGCGGGCCGACAGGACCCTGCTGCTACCCCCAGGCAGTTTTTCCGTATTTTAAGGAGGAGGATGCGCTTACGCCATGTCAGCAACGAAACTGAAGCTATCCATCAAGAACCTGTACAAGGTTTTCGGGGAAAACCCGGAGCGGGTCTGGCCTCTGCTTGAACAGGGTCTGTCCAAAGACGCCATTTTTGAGCAGACTGGCCTGACCATCGGGGTGCATGATGCCAGTTTTGATATTTACGAAGGTGAAATATTCGTCATCATGGGGCTGTCCGGGTCCGGCAAATCCACCATGGTGCGGTTGCTGAACCGCCTGATCGAGCCGACCTCAGGGCAGGTTCTGATCGGAGATACCGACATTGCCGGCGTCTCCGATGAAAAGCTGCGTGAAATCCGGCGCAAGCAGATCAGCATGGTATTCCAGTCCTTTGCCCTCATGCCGCACATGAGCGTGCTGGACAATACGGCCTTCGGTCTGGAACTGGACGGTGTGCCGCGTGAGGAGCGTTACCGCCGGGCGCGTATCGCCTTGCAGCAGGTCGGGCTGCCGGCCCATGAAAACGCTTATCCGGATGAACTGTCCGGCGGCATGCGGCAGCGTGTGGGGCTGGCGCGTGCCCTGACCAACGATCCGGATATCCTGCTCATGGACGAGGCCTTTTCGGCACTTGATCCCCTGATCCGCACGGAAATGCAGGATGAGCTGTTGAAGCTGCAGAGCGAGCAGCGGCGTACCATCGTGTTCATCTCGCACGACCTGGACGAGGCCATGCGTATCGGCAACCGCATCGCCATCATGCAGGGCGGGCGCGTGGTGCAGGTTGATACTCCTGACAACATTCTCGGCAACCCGGCCAATGACTATGTACGTTCCTTCTTCCGGGGCGTGGATGTCAGTGCGGTGCTGCATGCGCGGGATGTCGCCAGGAAGCAGCAGGTCACGCTGTTCGAGCGCGAAGGCACCGGCCTGAAGGCAGCGGCGGCACGGCTGCGCGAGCATGACCGGCCTTACGGGTTCGTGCTGGATGACCGGGGGCATTTTGTCGGGGTGGTATCTGTTGACTCCATCACGCTGGCCCTGCAGCATAACCCGCAGGCCCGGTTGCATGAGGCCCTGCTGGAAGGGGTGACGCCGCTGGAGGCCGGTACGCCGTTGAGCGAACTGATCGGTGCGGTGGCGCGTTCCACCTATGGCCTGCCGGTGGTTGACGCTGAGGGGCGTTATCTGGGCGTAATCACCAAGACCGTGCTGCTGGAAACACTGGACCGGGAGAATGAACAACATGGCTGACAATGCAAGTAATCCCGCGGCTGCCGGCGGAACCGATCAGGCGGCGCAATCTGGAGCGCCCGCTGCCGGTAATGCCTGGACGGCACCGGCAGCGGATACCGCCGACACAAGTAGCAACGCGGACTGGCTGAGCGGTGCCCCCGATGTGACACCGGACAGTTTCAACTGGCTCGACCCTTTCCAGGAGGCAGTGATTCCGCTTGATGCCTGGGTCAACAGCGGTCTGACATGGGTGGTTGATCACCTGCGTCCTTTCTTTCAGGCGATCCGCTGGCCGATTGATGCCACGCTGACCGGGATTCAGGCCGGTCTGCAGGCTGTACCGGCACCGGTACTGATTCTGCTGATTGCGCTGCTGGCCTGGCAGGTATCGGGGCGGCGGCTGGCCCTGGGTTCGATCCTGTCACTGATTTTTGTAGGGCTGATCGGGGCCTGGGATGAGTCGGTCATTACCCTGGCGCTGGTGATCACGGCGGTGTTTTTCAGCCTGCTGATCGGGCTGCCCACCGGCATCTGGCTGTCGCGCAGCGACCAGGCGGCTTCCACCCTGCGCCCCTTTCTGGATGCGATGCAGACCACCCCCGCCTTTGTGTACCTGGTACCGATTGTTATGCTGTTCGGGATCGGCAATGTGCCCGGTGTGGTCGTCACCATCATTTTCGCCCTGCCACCGCTGATCCGCCTCACCAATCTGGGCATTCGCCAGGTACCCGAGGATCTGGTCGAGGCGACCCGCTCGTTTGGTGCCAGTCCGCGCCAGCTGCTTTTCAAGGTGCAGCTTCCGCTGGCCATGCCGACCATTCTTGCCGGGATCAACCAGACCCTCATGCTGGCGCTGTCCATGGTGGTGATCGCCTCCATGATCGCGGTGGGCGGTCTGGGACAGATGGTGCTGCGCGGTATCGGTCGCCTCGACATGGGGCTTGCGACTGTCGGCGGCATCGGTATCGTTGTGCTGGCCATCATTCTTGATCGCATCACCCAGTCCATGGGCCGGGATGCGCGTAGCCGTGGTACGCGTCACTGGTACGACACCGGGCCGATCGGCTGGGTGGTGCGGCAGTTCGGGAAATAACAGTCATCTTAGTTAGAGGAGCTTAACCATGTTTCCAAGGCTTATGAAAACCCTGACACTCAGTGCAGCACTGCTGCTGGTTCCCCTGGCCCAGGCTGCGGATGATCAGCCCGGCGCCGGTGTTCCGGTCCAGCCGCTGAAATCATCGATTGCGGAAGAAACCTTTCAGACCCTGCTGGTCAGCCGGGCACTGGAAGCCCTGGGGTATGATGTCAAACCCATCAAGGAAATCGAATATGCTGCCGGACACGTTGCCATTGCCAATGGCGACGGCACTTTTCTGGCTGACCACTGGGACCCGCTGCATGCCGATTTTTATGAGCGCGCCGGTGGGGCCGAAAAGATATTCCGGGAAGGCGTTTATTCCACCGGAGCCCTGCAGGGCTACCTGATCGACAAGAAAACCGCGGATGAACACAAGATCACCAATATCGAACAGCTCAAGGATCCCGAAGTTGCCAAGCTGTTCGATACCAATGGTGACGGCAAGGCCGATCTGGCGGGCTGTAACCCCGGCTGGGGCTGTGAGGCCGTGATCGAGCATCAGCTGGATGCCTATGGCCTGCGTGATACCGTGACCCACAATCAGGGAGCCTATTCCGCCATCATCGCCGACACCATCGCCCGCTACAAGCAGGGCGAGCCGATCCTGTATTACACCTGGACACCCTACTGGGTCAGTGGCGTGCTGGTACCCGGCAAGGACACCACCTGGCTGCAGGTACCGTTTTCCTCCCTGCCCGGTGAGCGCGCCAATATGGACACGGCACTGCCGGATGGCTCCAACTACGGTTTCGAGGCCAATGAGCAGCGGATCATCGCCAACCGTGCGTTTGCCGAGGCCAACCCGGCTGCCGCCAAACTGTTTTCGATCATGAAACTCAGTGCCAATGACATCAGCGCGGAAAACCTGCGCATGCGTGATGGTGAAGATTCGGAGAAGGACATCGAGCGCCATACCGATGCCTGGATCAAGGCACATCAGGAGACATTTGACGGCTGGCTGGACGAGGCCCGCAAAGCCGCCGAGTGACCCCCTCCCGTGGCAGGCCGGTGCACCGGCCTGTCCCTTTGGGCACTGCTTCTGCCCGAAAACCGCCTGCAACCCCCTATTTCGCTCCGGGAAAGCTTACAGCAAATTTCAGTTCGGTATAATGCGCGCTTTCCATCAGGGATGTATGATAAACCATGTTGTTGCTGTTGGCGGTACTCGGCGGGCTGATCCTGCTGGCCTGGAGTTCGGACAAGTTTGTGGACGGGGCGGTGAATCTGGCCGGACTCACCGGTATTCCGCCGCTGGTGGTCGGCATGGTGGTGATCGGATTCGGTACCTCGGCACCGGAACTGGTGGTTTCGGCCTCGGCAGCCCTGAACGGTACGCCGGCCATGGCGCTGGGCAATGCCATCGGTTCCAACATCACCAATATCGCCCTGATTCTGGGGGTGACCGGGCTGATCGCCGCGCTGCCCCTGGAATCCAGCATCATCCGGCGCGAAATCCCCGTTCTGCTGCTGGTCGGGGCCGGTTCGGGACTGCTGTTGCTGGATGATTACCTGTCATTCCTGGATGGCCTTCTGCTGATGGCAGCCCTGCTGGTTTTGCTGCTGTGGATGCTGCGCATGGCCCGGCAGGGCAACGACCCGGCACTGCAGGCGGAAACCGCCAGACAGGAGGTCGCCATGAGCATGCAGCACTCCCTGTTCTGGACCGTGACCGGACTGCTGCTGCTGGTCGTGGCGGCCAGACTGGTGGTCTGGGGCGCTTCCGGCATTGCCGCTTATTTCGGGGTCAGCGATCTGGTGATCGGCCTGACCATTGTCGCCATCGGCACCAGTCTGCCGGAACTGGCAGCCTCCATCAGCAGTGCCCGTCGGGGTGAAACCGGCATGGCCGTGGGCAACATCATCGGCTCCAACCTGTTCAACAACCTGGGTGTCATGGGGCTGGCGGCCCTGATCCGGCCCTTTGCACCACCGCCGGAAGTGATCAGCCGTGATCTGCCCATCATGATGGGGCTGACCCTGCTGCTGCTGCTGTTCGCCTTCACCCCCCCCAGACGCAACATCCTGACACGCTGGGAAGCCTCGGTGCTGCTGCTGGTTTTTGTCGCCTACCAGCTGCTGCTCTACTACCAGAGTCAGGCCACGGCATGAGTGCAGCTCCAGACCACAGCCGGGCCGACCTCAAAGCCCTGGCGCGGGCGGTGATCGAAACTGAAATCTGCGCCCTGAACGCGTTGCCGGCCCGCATTGATAACCAGTTTGTAGCCGCCTGCGAAGCCATTCTGGCCTGCCGGGGGCGGGTGATCGTGACGGGCATGGGCAAGTCCGGCCACATCGGCAGCAAGATCGCCGCCACCCTGGCCAGTACCGGAACTCCGGCCTTTTTTGTGCATCCGGGGGAAGCCAGTCACGGTGATCTGGGCATGATCATGGATGGTGATGTGTTGATTGCCCTGTCCAATTCGGGGGCGACCGACGAGATTCTGGCCATCATTCCCGCCATCCGGCGCCTGCAGGTGGTGATTGTGGCCATGACCGGCCACCCGGAATCGGAACTGGCCCGTGCCGCCCATCACCACATTCATACCGGCGTGGACAATGAAGCCTGTCCACTGGGTCTGGCTCCCACCTCCAGCACCACGGCGGCCCTGGTGATGGGTGATGCCCTGGCCATTTCCCTGCTGGAGGCGCGCGGATTCACGGCTGAAGACTTCGCCCGTTCACACCCCGGCGGTCGTCTGGGCAAGCGCCTGCTGGTGCATGTGCATGACATCATGCACACCGGGGCGCATATCCCCAGGGTTGCGCCTGATGCCGACCTGCGTCAGGCCATTCTGGAAATGACGCGTCAGGGGTTTGGCATGACCGTGATCATGGACGGGGAGCAGCGGCTGCTTGGCATTTTCACCGATGGTGATCTGCGGCGCTCGTTCGAGAACAGCATGACACCGGATGTCGCCGTGGCCAGCGTCATGACCCGACAGTGCCTGAGCATCGCTCCCGACGCCTTGGCGGTGTCAGCCCTGAACCTGATGCAGGAGCGCAGCATTACCGCCTTGCCGGTAGTTCGGGACGGGCGTGTGGCTGGTATCATCCACATGCATGATTTGTTACGCGCAGGAATTGTTTGATGACCAGAATCCAGACCCGAGCTGAAAAAATCCGCCTGCTGGTCCTTGATGTCGATGGCGTCATGACCGATGGCAGCCTGTTTTATGACAATCAGGGCCAGGAGTACAAAGCCTTCAATGCCCGTGACGGCCATGGTATCCGCATGCTGCAGTACGGGGGGATCAGGGTGGCGATCCTGACCGGACGTCGTTCGGAGCTGGTCAGCTATCGGGCTGCCAATCTCGACATTCCGGATGAGCTGGTGTTCCAGGGCTACCGCGACAAGCGTCCCGCCTTTGCTGAACTGTTGCAGCGCACCGGGCTGCAGGCCGGACAGATCGCCTATCTCGGCGATGATGTGGTGGATCTGCCGGTCATGATGCAGGTGGGGCTGGCGATTGCGGTGGCGGATGCCCATCCGTTCGTGCAGCAGCACGCGCACTGGATTACCGGGCAGGGTGGAGGACGGGGCGCAGTGCGCGAAGTGTGCGAAAGGCTGCTGGAGGCCCAGGGCCGGCTTGCCGCCATGCTGCAGGATTACCTGAAATGACGGCAGGGTGAGCCGTCATGGGCAGGGGAGGACTCGCACTGGTCATGGGGCTCGCGGCGCTGCTGGTGATCATCAATCTGCAGGATTACCTGATCAGCCCGGAACTGCAGCCGATCGATACCCGGCAGGACGAGATTGATTATTACATGACCAATTTCAGTTTCAGCGCCATCAATGCCGCCGGTGAAACCGGCATGCAGCTCAGTGGCCAGTATCAGGCCCACTGGCGCGAGCGCAAAACCAGCTTCATCATTGAACCCCGTCTCGAAAGTCACCGCTATCAGGCCGGTGTCGCAGCGGATACGGTCAACCTGAGTGCCAGCGAAGCCGTGCTGGACCACAGGGACAATATTGCCGCACTGCAGGGTGAGGTTCACCTGCTGGCGCGGGTTCAGGGAGAAGAGCAGCTTGACCTGACCACGGCGGAACTGCAGTACGATATCAACAACAACGTTGCCAGCACCACCGAAGACGTACTGATCAAAAGCCCCGGTTTCGTTTTGCAGGGCACCGGGCTTGAGGCTAAACTGGATGAGGAATCCCTGAGGATAAACAACAATGTACGATCAACCTATACCCCCGCTCACTAGGGCGACCACCCTGCTGTTGCTGTGCCTGCTGCCGCTTTCGGTTCTGGCCGTGCGCGAGGACGTGGAGCAGCCGGTCAATCTGGAGGCTGACTCCGTGGTCTTCAACAAGCAGGCCGGTACGGCCGTTTATGCCGGTCGGGTGGAAATTTCCCAGGGCACCCTGCGCATCACCGCCGACCGGATTGAAATCAGTGCGCCCGCCAATGAAATCCAGAGCATCCGTGCCGCCGGACGCCCGGTGAATTTCCGGCAGACCATGGACAACGGCAGACAGGCCGTGGGCAAGGCCGAGCTGATACAGTATCTGGTGCCCCAGAAACTGCTGGTGCTGACCGGCGGTGCTACCCTGAGCCAGGACCGGGATACCTTTTCCAGTAACCGCATCGAATACTCCACCGCGACCGGTGAGCTCAAGGCCGGTGGCAGCACCAGTACGGCAGGTACTCAGAAACCGGGCCGGGTACGGGCCATTTTCTACCCCACCAACAAGGCGCAATAAGCGTTCATGGCCACCCTGCGTGCAGTGCAGCTGCAGAAAAGCTACCGGAAACGCCAGATACTCCGGGATCTGAGTCTGGAGGTGCACAGTGCCGAGGTTGTCGGCTTGCTGGGTCCCAATGGTGCGGGCAAAACCACAGCGTTCTACATGATTGTGGGGCTGGTGGGTGTGGATGGCGGGCAGATCTGCCTTGACGAGCGTGATATCACCCGCTATGCCATGCATGAGCGTGCCCGGGCCGGCCTGGGCTATCTGGCTCAGGAGGCCAGCGTGTTCCGCAAGCTCACCGTGGCCGAAAACATCCTGGCCATCCTGCAGCTGCGCCGTGATCTCAAGCGCAGGCAGCAGCAGGAGCGTCTGGAAAGCCTGCTGCAGGAGTTCCAGATCACGCACCTGCGTGACAGCCTCGGCATCAGTCTTTCCGGGGGTGAGCGCCGCCGCCTGGAAATTGCCCGTACCCTGGCTACTGATCCGGCCTTTATCCTGCTGGATGAGCCCTTTGCCGGTGTTGATCCGATCTCGGTGCTGGAAATCCAGAAAATCATCAATCACCTGGTCAAACGCGGGATCGGAATCCTGATCACCGACCACAATGTGCGCGAGACCCTGGGCATTTGTCACCGCGCCTATATTCTCAGTGAGGGCAGCATTCTGGTACAGGGCACACCCGCCGCTATTCTGGCCAATGAGCAGGCCCGCAAGGTCTATCTGGGCGAAAATTTCCGGCTGTAACGGTAACAAGCATGACCGCACGTCAGTTCGGCATAAAAATATTTACTTACTTTCAGAACTCGGTGAATATAGGTATGTCTTAGATAAAACAGACAAAACAATAATTAAACAGAGGGCTTCTGAAAATGAAACAACAAATCCGTCTCATGCTGGCACTGTCTGCCACCACATTGCTGATCTCCGCCTGCTCTACCACACCCACCAGCCAGCCGGATAACGGCGTCATGCCCTATGGCAGCAATTATTCCGGCAATATCCCGGAAGCCGGCCCGCTGGACGGCTCATCCGCCAACGTCGCCGGTTATGTGCCGCCACAGGGTGTTCCGGCCCCGGCACCCGCAGCCTATGCCCCGACCTACGCACCGACGCCGGTACCGGTTATGGCCCAGCCGCAGCCACAACCCATGCCGGTTGCCGCAGCGCCTGCACCGGCAGCCGGCTACACCGGTTATGACAACTATACCGGCACGACGGCGCCCGCACCGGGTAACGGTGGCTATGACAACTACGCAAACACCACACCGGATAACACGGGTAGCAGCGGCAGCGGTTATGACAACTACACCGGTGCTGCCGGCAATACCGGTTACGATCCTTCCAGCAGCTATGACAGTTATGGCCCGGTTGCCGGCAACACCGCTCCGACCTACAACACGGCCCCGCCCAGCAACTACAGTACCCCCGGCTATGACTACAGTGCACCCGGCGGCAATACCGGAGGGGGCAGCAGCTATTACACGGGCGGGAGCAGCTATACCAGTGGCAGTGGCGGTTATTCCGGTGGCTCAGCCGGTGGTTCTTCCGCCGTACAGGTCTTTGCCACCGTCAGTCAGGACAAGGCCCAGCGCCTGCAGCAGGATCTGCGCTCACAGGGACTGAATGCCGTGGTTGACCGGGTGGACGGCCTGTTCAAGGTCCGGGTTCCCTTCGGCAGTGAAAGTGAGGCACGCTCCAATCTGGCACGGGTCCGCAGCCTGTCCGGGGAAGCCGGTGCTTTCGTCACCTCACGCTCGTAATGATTCAATGGATTGATAGTGCCCGTTGTCGGTTGGTTTTCAGGCCGACAACGGGTTGTGGGTAGTTACCACAGGATTCACCCGTACCGGGGGGGCGGGCGGCAGAACCGGTTTCGGAAAGCCCCGCAACCGGCCTAGATCAGGGCATGGTGTTCGACAAAATGGTGGATTGCCCGATGTGCCCGTTCGACCTGCCGGCGATCATGCACGCCTTGCGCCTGCTCTAGGCCGCGAACCATATAGGCCAGTACCGTCTGACAGCCGCCCGGTGTTTCAGTCAGCGCCTCCGCAATGGCACAGGCCGACATCAGGTTGACATGGGCACCGGATGCCAGCACTTCAACCTCGTTTTCGTCCAGTCCACAGATGCCGACACAATCACAATAGCCCAGCATATTTTCCTCCTATTACGGTTATACGATACGAATTAGAATTTGGTTATCCGTAAAAAAACCCTGTTTGCAAGGGTTTTGTATCAAGGCTTTAAGCTTCGGATTATACAGGAAAGATCAGGCGTAAAAAGTAACAAGCAAGGTAACTACCCAGCCTTTTAAAAAATCAGCTACACCCTTGCCATGCCCCCGATTATCCGCCCGACAACAGAAAGCCTGATGCAGCTGAGCCATGCCCAACGGGTGGATTGGATGCTGTCGCTGTCTGACACGATGGAACAGGGCGATGGCGAGCTGGATTCTTCGACGATGGATAAACACCTATTTCACTTGTAGCGTAGTGTACTCGCTTAACAGGGTGTCCATCAGTGGTGGGCAGGATCACTGCGTACAGCTCACGCAAGGGTAACGGCGTATTCTGACATGGCCCGACAGCGGGGCTTTGCGGCATAATGAGCCCATCCACCACCATCAGGAGCCCTGTCATGAACACCGATCTTCTCCCTGCCA
This sequence comes from Thiothrix sp., assembly GCA_020442915.1. GTDB lineage: Bacteria > Pseudomonadota > Gammaproteobacteria > Thiotrichales > Thiotrichaceae > Thiolinea. The sequence continues at coordinate 34,649 of JAGRJD010000007.1, forward strand.
CCCCTTATGACCCGGCCAATCTCAGGAGCCTGGAGGAGCGGGTGCGTGAAGTGGGTGAGCTGCTGGGAGAGATGCTGCGTGAGCAGGAGGGTGAAACCCTGTATCAGGCGGTGGAAAAACTGCGCCGTGGCTATATCCAGCTGCGCCAGACTGAAGATGCCGCACTCAGGGATGCGCTGATGCAGTTCATTCTTGAACTGGATGTCCGGTTGCTGGAAAAGGTGATCCGTGCTTTCAACACCTTCTACGTGCTTTCCAATCTCGTTGAAGAGGCGTTCCGCGAGCGTGAACGGCGTACCCGGTTTGCCCGCACGGATGAAGCGCTGCTGTGGCGTGGTTCGGTGCGGCGTACGGTGCTGGAACTGCGCGAGGCCGGTGTCGATGCGCAGGGCATGCAGTACCTGATGGAACGCCTGCGGTACATTCCGGTGTTTACCGCCCACCCGACCGAAGCCCGCCGCCGTACCCTGATGGACCTGCAGCGACGCCTGTTTCTGGTCCTCAGTGCGCTGGAATCCGGCTCGCCGGGTGAGGCGGAGGGCAGGGAGCTGCGCCACAGCCTCAGGAGCCTGATCCAGATGTTGTGGCGTACCAACGAGGTGCGTACCCGCAAACCCACGGTGGAAGACGAAGTCCTGTATGGCCTGTATTATTTCCGGGAAAGCCTGTTTGAAGCCATTCCGCTGCTGTACCGCTATTTCGAGCGTGCCCTGCGTCATGCCTATGGTCCTGAAGTGATTCAGGTGCCGAGCTTTCTGCGCTTTGGCTCCTGGATCGGCGGTGACCGGGACGGTAACCCGTTTGTCACCGCTGACGTGACCCGCAAGGCGATCCGCCTGGGGATGGTGGAGGCGTTGTATGAATACCTGCGCCGGGTTGACAGTCTGCGCAACCTGTTGTCCCATTCCACCGAATTCATCACCCCGTCTGCCGAATTCAGTGCCTACCTGGATGCGCTCAACACCCGCATGGGCAACCGCCTGCTGGCCCGGCGCAGTGATCCGCTGCTGGAAGAGCCTTACCGGCGCCTGCTCACCATCATGCGCCAGCGCCTGAAGCTGACCCTGGAAACTGCCCGGGCTCGCCTGCATCACGAACGCACGCTGCTGCCCGCCGATGCCTATACTGATGCGGGCGGTTTTCTGCATGAGCTGCAGCTGATCAGTGCATCACTGCGCAGTCATCATGACGATGGGGTGGCCGGGGGCGAACTTCAGGACCTGATCCGGCTGGTGGAAACCTGTGGCTTCGGTCTTTACCAGCTTGATATCCGTCAGGAATCCACGGTGCACAGTGAAACCGTGGCGGAAATTCTGGGGCTGGCCGGGTTGTGTCCTGATTATCTGGCGCTGCCGGAAGCCGAGCGCCTGGTACTGCTGGGTGAATGGCTGTTGCGCCCGCGCCTGCCGATACCGCAGCGTCCGCTGCTGACTGAGCGCAGTGCCCAGACCCTGGAAGTGTTCGACAGCATGCTGGAAATGCGTCTCGAGGCCGGGCCGGCTATCTTCGGCAGCTACGTCATCTCCATGACCCATCAGGCCAGCCATGTGCTGGAGGTGTTGCTGCTGGCCAAAATGGCCGGACTGGTCGGCTATACACCGGAGCAAGAGCTGAATTGCCATATCCGGGTTGCACCGCTGTTTGAAACCATCGAGGACCTGCGCCATATCGCTTCGGTGCTGAACACCCTGCTGGAGCATACGACCTATCGCGCCCTGCTGCAGGCTTCCGGCAACCTGCAGGAAGTCATGCTCGGCTACTCCGACTCCTGCAAGGATGGCGGCATTCTGGCTTCCAGCTGGAACCTGTACAATGCCCAGAAAGAGGTCATTGCCATCACCCGCAGGGCCGGGGTCGAGTGCCGGCTGTTTCACGGGCGGGGCGGTACCGTCGGGCGCGGAGGTGGTCCCACGCATGAGGCCATTGTGGCCCAGCCCCCCGATACCGTGCACGGGCAGATCAAGTTTACCGAGCAGGGGGAGGTGCTGGCGACCAAATACAGCAATGTGGAAACGGCGGTGTATGAACTGAGTGTGGGCAGTACCGGCCTGCTGAAAGCCAGCATTGATCTGGTACTGCCGCGCCCGCCGTTCAGTGAGGATTACCTGAGTGCAATGCAGGCACTGGCCGATACCGGCGAGCACCACTACCGTGAGCTGACTGACCGCACGCCCGGCCTGATGGACTATTTCTATGAAGCCACGCCGGTGGAGGAAATCGGCCAGCTCAATATCGGCTCCCGCCCCTCACACCGTAAACAGACCGTGCGCGACAAAGCCTCAATCCGTGCCATTCCCTGGGTATTCGGCTGGGCCCAGGCCCGTTACACCCTGCCGGGTTGGTATGGCATCGGCACTGCACTGGCGCGTTTCCAGCAGCAGCATGCCGACGGTGAGCAGCGTCTGAAAGCCATGTATGAAAACTGGCCTGCGTTCCGTTCCCTGCTCAGCAATACCCAGATGTCACTGTTCAAGGCGGAAATGGAAATTGCCCGTGGTTATGCGGGACTGGTGCAGGATCAGGAGCAGGCCCGTCATATTTTCGGCCTGATCCGTCGTGAGTATGCACTGACGGTGCAGGAAGTGCTGCACATTAGCGGGCATCAGGCACTGATGGATGAGGCCCCGCTGCTGCAGTATTCCCTGCAGCGCCGGAACCCTTACCTGGATCCGCTCAACTACATCCAGATCACCCTGCTGCGCCGCCATGGCAACCATCTGGCCCGACACAGTGAGCCTTCACCCTGGCTGGAGCCTTTGCTGCGCACCATCAATGCCCTGGCGGCGGGATTACGCAATACGGGGTAGGGCGGTATCAAGCGGGAAAAACAGCCCCATCAGTGCGTCCGGTGCCGCTGCTGTATGACGGGCCTTGTCTATTTCTTCCATGACATGCGGTTCACAGCAGCCGCAGCAGGTGCCGGCTTTCAGCTGCTGCTGAATGGCTTCCAGCGAGTCATGTCCGTCCTGTACGGCTTTCCGGATGGCTTTGTCGGTTACGGAATGGCAGATGCAGATATACATGGATGCTACACTCAAACAAGAATCATTCTCAATATTGAAATGGTAATAGACCATTGTGGCAAATGCAAGTGATTCTTGATCAGCGGCAACTATCGGAAGAGCAGCCGGTCGTTATGGCAACCGCAGGCCTCATTCTCTGGGCAGGATCACCCGGTGTTGCATGTCCAGTTCAAAACACGCACTTTCTCCGACCTGACGGGCCTGATGACTGGGTGCCAGTGCCAGAATCCGGCTGCCATCGTCCAGGGCCAGGGTATAGAGGTATTCGGCGCCCCGGAACACGCGGGCGACGATACTGGCTTTGCGCGCTGCCTCTTCCACCAGTTTCAGGTCATCCGGACGGATCAGGACATCCACAACCGATGCCGGCGGGCAATGTGCCGGTACCTGACCCCGGACCGGCCCCAGCAGTGTGCTGACAGTATCCGGATTGATGACGGTACCGGCCAGCAGGCTGCCCTGACCGATAAAGCCGGCTACAAAACGGTTGTGCGGCCTGTGGTACAGATTGTAGCCCGTATCCCACTGCTGCAGTTGCCCGGCCCGTAGCACCCCGATTTCATCCGCCATTGCGAAGGCTTCCTGCTGGTCATGCGTCACCAGCAGCGCGGTGGTTCCTTCCGCCTTCAGGATATCGCGTACCTCACGCGCCAGCATTTCACGCAGCTCCACATCCTGACTACCGAAGGGTTCGTCCAGCAGCAGCAGGCGCGGGCGGGGTGCCAGCGCGCGGGCCAGGGCGATGCGCTGCTGCTGTCCGCCGGAAAGCTCGTGCGGGAAACGTTTTTCGTAACCCGGCAGGTTCACCAGCTCCAGCAGTTCCGCCACCCGCCGCGCCTTGTCCCTGCCGGTGTGTTTGCGTATGCCGAAAGCAATGTTCCTGGCAATGTTCAGGTGCGGGAACAGCGCATAATCCTGAAACACCATGCCGATATTGCGCTGTTCCGGCGGCAGGTGTGCACCGGGAGCACTGATCGCCTGCCCGCTGAGGGTGATGACACCCTGCGTAACCGGCTCGAAACCGGCGATGGCGCGCAGCAGCGTGGTCTTGCCGCAGCCGCTGGGGCCAAGCAGGCAGCCGATCCGTCCGTCATTCAGGCTCAGACTGACAGTGTGCACGACCGTGTGCCGGTCGTAGGCGATGTGGATGTCTTGCAGAACCAGTGTGTTCATGGCTGTTCCCCCGCCCTTGATTTCCCGATCGACCGGCTGAGCAGTATTACCGGAATAATCCCCGCCGCCACGATCATCAGTGCCGGCAGCCCCGCATCCGCCAGCCGCTCATCCGAGGCCAGTTCATACGCCCGCACGGCCAGGGTGTTGAAGTTGAACGGGCGCAGGATCAGGGTGGCGGGCAGTTCCTTCAGCACATCGACGAACACCAGCAGCAGGGCGGTCAGCAGTGTGCCTTTCATCAGCGGCAGGTGCAGGGTGCGCAGCACGCCGAAGGCGTTCAGGCCCAGCGAGCGTCCGGCGTTATCCACGGTCGGCCTGATCTTGCCCAGTCCTGCTTCCACGGTCTGCAGCGACACCGCCAGAAAACGCACATTGTAGGCGAACAGCAGGGTGAACAGGGTGCCGCTCAGCAGCAGGCCGACGCGGGCGTCGAACCAGCGCCTGCTGAAGTGATTGAGCTGTGTATCGGCCCATGCAAACGGGATCAGCACGCCGATGGCGATCACTGTGCCGGGAATCGCGTAACCCATCGCGGCGATGCGCGCGCTCAGGTTCACCAGCGGGTCATTGCGCACGCGCTTGCCATAGCCCAGCACCAGCGCCAGCAGCAGGGCGAACAACGCCGCCAGCCCGGCCAGCAGCAGGCTGTTGCCGGCCAGTTGCAGGAAGTCGCGGTTCAGCCCCTCTGCTGCCGTGCTCAGGCTCCAGTACAGCAGTTGCCCGACCGGAACCACGAAACCCAGCAGCAGCGGCAGGGTGCAGGCCAGCACCGCCGCGACCGCCTGCCCGCCGCGCAACCGATGACGCGGCAGGCGCGAATATTTGCTGGAGGTATGGTGGTAACGCGCCCGGCGCCGCGACCCGCGTTCCAGCAGGATCAGCACGAACACAAAGCCCAGCAGCAGCGCGGCCAGCTGCGAAGCCGCCGCATGATCGCCCAGGCCGAACCAGGTGCGGAAAATGCCGGTGGTGAAGGTGGTGACGCCGAAATACTGCACCGTGCCGAAATCGGCCAGCGTTTCCATCAGCGCCAGCGACAGGCCGGTGATGATGGCGGGGCGCGCCAGCGGCAGGGCGACCTGAAAAAAACTTTGCCAGGGGTTGCAACCCAGCGTGCGGCTCACTTCCAGCACGCAGATCGACTGCTCCAGAAACGCTGCCCGCGCCAGTAGGTAGACATACGGAAACAACACCAGCGACAGCATCAGGATCGCCCCGCCCGGTGAACGCACATTGGGGAACCAGTAATCGCCATAGCCCCAGCCGGTCGCTGCGCGCAGCAGGCTTTGCAGCGGCCCGGAAAAATCCAGCATGCCGGTATACGTGTAGGCGATGATGTAGGCGGGCATCGCCAGCGGCAGCAGCAGCGCCCATTCAAACAGGCGTTGCCCCGGAAAGCGGCACATGCTGTTCAGCCACGCCGCCGGCAGGCCCAGCAACAGCACACCAAAGCCGACGCCCAGCACCAGTAGTACCGTGTTGTACAGGTAATCCGGCAGCACGGTCTGTGCCAGATGCCGCCAGACTTCCGGTGCGGGTACAAAGACATAGCCGAACACCGCCAGAATGGGCAGGGCAGTAAGCAGCGCCATGCCGATGAGCACGGCGTGCCACAGGACGGGTCTTATTTCCAAGCAGCCTTGTCCATGATCATCACCGCTTCAGCATTGTTTCTGCCGAGTTCGGACAGGTTCAGGCTGTCGGCCTTGAATTCACCCCAGCCTTTGAGGCGCTCGCCCGGCTCCACACCGGGTTTGACCGGGTATTCCTGATTGGCTTCGGCATACCAGTGCTGGGCTTCATCACTGACCAGAAATTCCAGCAGTTTGACGGCGTTGTCCCTGTGTTGTGCGGCTTTGGTGACGGCGGCACCACTGATATTGAGGTGGGTACCGCGATCGTCCTGGTTCGGCCAGAAAATGGCGACTTTTTCCGCTGCCGCCTTTTCAGCGGCGTCATTGCCCGCCAGCATCTGCCCGTAGTAGTAGGTGTTGGCAATGGCGAGATCGCACACACCAGCCGCCGCCGCCTTGATCTGGTCGCGGTCGCCACCTTCCGGCGGGCGGGCGAAGTTTTTGACGAAACCGTCCGCCCAGGCCTGTGCTTTTTCCGCACCGTCGGCGGCGATCATGGAGCCGAGCAGGGACTGGTTGTAGATATTGTCGGAAGAACGCACGCAGATGCGGCCTTTCCATTTCGGGTCGGCGAGGGCTTCATAGGTGGACAGTTCCTCCGGCTGCACCTTGCCCTTGACATAAAAAATCGGGCGCGCGCGCGCGGTGAGGCCGAACCACTGCCCGCCGGGGTCGCGCAGGTGGGCCGGGATGTCTTGTTGCAGCGTTTCCGATTCCACCGGCTGGGTCAGCCCCATGTCCATGGCGCGATACAGGCGTCCGGCATCGGCGGTCATCAGCAGGTCGGCGGGCGTGTTTTCCCCCTCCAGCCGCAGGCGTTCCAGCAGGGCGTCATCCTTGCCGGTGACGAGGTTGACGGTGATGCCTGTCTGTGCGGTGAAGGTATCGAACAACGGCTTGATGAGCTGTTCCTTGCGGGCGGAATAGACGTTGACTTCATTGGCGAAAGCGGAAGCACTGAGGCTGCCGATCAATAGTGCCAGGACAATTTTCGCGGACATGGGGGGCCTATATCGATAATGTAAACAAGAATTGTTCTTATTATCTTTATTGGCCGCCGGATTGCAAGCAATTCTCATCGGGAACATGAAAATCGGTGCGGCTGCCTGCTCAGCGGGTGCTCACCGATTGGCGGGCCTTATCAGGCACCTGCGGCGGGAGTCACTGTAACGGCCGGCGAGTCGGGGCCATCCGGGTGATGTCGTCGTATCTGGGCCGGACCCGGTTGAGCTGATTTCTGCCGGTCTGTGTGGCCCACAGGCGCTCGGCCATATTGCTCAGCTTGACAAAATCCGGGTTTGTACTCAGGTAGTCATACACGGCAGACAGGGTGAACAGTGATCCGAGTTCTACCAGCGGGTTCTGGTAATGTTGGGCTACATTGCTGACTGCGGTGTTGCGGAGATTCTGCTGCGGTTGTGCAGCGACGGACCCGGTGATTAAGAGTAATGACAAAATCATGCACTTGTATCTGCCTGTTATTTTTGATTTTTGACTCATATCAGCGCTCCCTGGCCCATAATTTTTCCGATTAAATACCATAAAAACATGATTCTAGTATATGTTCTTATGTTCAGTTTGGATAAAATTTACGGTTAAAATTACGGTAGCTGTTCTGCCTGTCATTAATTTCCGGGATGTCCGGTAGCATTCCGGAGCCGGAGTAAGCCGGGTAAGATACGTGCCATGAGCAGTTATCAGATTCCAGCGGCAACCGTTGAACATGAGCAGGTCATCCGGAAAAGCCGTTTTATCACCTTCATCGGTCATGCTCCGGATGCCCGGGCGGCTCAGGATTTTATCGCGGATATCCGTACACGCTATCCGGATGCGCGTCATGTCTGCTGGGCCTATATTGCCGGAGAGCCCGGCAATACCACCGCCATCAGCTGCAGTGATGACGGCGAGCCGGGTGGCACCGCCGGCAGGCCGATGCTGAATGTCCTGCAGCATGGTGAAGTGGGGGAGATCGTGGCGGTGGTGGTACGCTATTTCGGTGGTATCAAGCTCGGGGCCGGCGGGCTGGTGCGGGCCTATTCCAGTTCGGTCAGTCTGGCCATGAAGCAGCTGGAGTCATGCCGGCGTGTGGCCCAGGCCAGCCTGATGCTGGTGCTGCCCTTTGCGCTGGAGGATGCCGTGCGCCGTGCCCTGCAGCAGCAGGGTGCCGCTATCGGGGGGGCGGATTACGGACAGCAGCTGACGCTGGCGTGCACCTGTGCGCAGGAGCGTCTGGAAACACTTACGGCGGCGCTGAATGCGCTTGGACGCGGGCAGGTACAGGTGCTGATGCCGGAATGAACCGATGCCGGCAGAGCCTGTTGCCTCAGTCGCCGCCCCACAGCAGTTCGCCGCAGCGCTCGGGGTTGTAGCCCTGATAATCCAGTAGCATCTGCCGGCTGCGGCTGGTCTGTATTTCCTTCAGCAGGCCCTGAAACAGGTTGCGGAACCAGATGCTGCGGGGCAGGGCAATATCGAAGGATTCCCAGCCGTGGCTGATGAAGCCCAGGCCGGCTTCCACCGCTGCCGCCCGGGCACCGGGGGCAATATCGGCCTCGCCCATGGCAATCAGGGCAGCGGCTTCACGCTCGGAATAAGCGGTCTGCACCTGATTGAGCTGGTCCGGACTGTGATTTTCCTGCGCCAGAATTTCCAGCAGGTAACGCTGGGAGCCGGCACCTTCCTGACGCATGGCCCAGCGCAGGTCCTGCTGCAGCAGGGTGCCCAGCTCGCGGCTGGCCCTGAGCCTGTCCGGATGCACGATCAGACCCTGTTCACGCTGGTAGAGGTGCACCAGTACCCAGTGTCCGGCATCCCGGTGCTGCTGGACCAGGGCCGGGTGGCGCAGGCTGCTTTCCGCCTGCGGCCCCCAGTGCAGGCAGCAGGCATCCGCCCGGCGTTTCTGCAGCTGCAGCAGTCCCAGGCCGGTGCCGTTCGGGGCATAGCAGACCAGCCCCTGGGTACCGATACGGGCGGTATAAGCCAGAATCAGGCGATAAAACAGCGGATCATCGCTGCCGACGATAGTCAGGCGGTCATTCAGCAGTCCCTCATGGGCCGATTCCAGCAGCCAGCGGTCCACCAGGGCACGCGGAAACAGCCATTTGCCGGTGATTTTGGTCGCAGGAATCAGGTTGTCATGCACCAGCTCGTAAATCTTCTTTTCGTTCAGGTGCAGATAGCTGGCCACCTGCTTGACAGTCAGGTAGGTATTCTGGGTCATTCCCCGTGGCTCCGGTGCGGTTCCGGCAGACCGGGCTGGGCCTGGACCGGCATGGCGTCGAACTCGACCTGCTCGCGGCCATGGTAAACCAGAAAGTGCTTTCCCTTGGCACGTGCAATCAGGACCACACCGAGCTTCTGCGCCAGTTCCAGCCCCATCTGGGTGACGCCTGAGCGCGACAGCAGGATGGGAATGCCCATCTGGGCCACCTTGATCACCATTTCCGAGGTCAACCGGCCCGTGGTGTAGAAAATCTTGTCCGCTCCGTCGACGCCCTCCAGCCACATGTGCCCGGCGATGGCATCCACCGCATTGTGACGGCCCACATCTTCGACAAACACCCGGATCCGGGTTCCCTGGCACAGGGCACAGCCATGCACGGCCCCGGCCCGACGGTAGATTTCATTGTGGTCGGTGAGGGCATTGAGCAGCGTGTATATACGTGACTGCCGGATCCGGGGGCGGGGCAGGTGCAACTGTTCCAGCTGCTCCATCAGGTTGCCGTACATGGTGCCCTGGCCACAGCCGGTGGTGACGGTTTTATGGGCCAGTTTCCGGTCCAGCTCCGGCGCATGCACCCCCGCAACGGTGGTGACGGCCACCGAACCCGTTTCCCAGTCCACCTGCACGGCCTGAATGGCCTCAAGCTGTTCCACCAGTTGCTGGTTTTTAATCCAGCCCAGTACCAGCAGTTCCGGGGCACAGCCCATGGTCATCAGGGTGACCACTTCACGCTTGTCCAGATAGAGGGTGAGCGGCCGCTCGGCGGAAACATGGACCTCTCGTGCCTGTCCGTATTCATCGGTACAGGTCACCGCCACCGTGATATCCAGAGCCGCCCGGCTCAGCTGCGGGCGGCGGGAAGACACCGTCCCGGCCTGCTTTTCAGCCACCGGTAACGCTCATGTGCCGGAAAATGACCGGCTGGGCGGCCAGCTGGAATTCGTGTCCCTGGGGTTTGAGGTCCATGGACTGCAGCAGGGCTTCCCGCAGCCGTGCCGGTTCGGTGGGATAACCACGCAGGATGCGGCGCAGGTCCATGGAGTGCTCCTGCCCCAGACACAGCAGCAGCCGGCCTTCGGCAGTGACACGCACCCGGTTGCAGGTGTCGCAGAAATTGTGGCTGTGCGGGGAGATGAAGCCCACCCGCCCGGTTCCATCCGTGCGCCGGTAGTAGCGTGAGGGGCCGCCGGTATTGTCCGCCACCGGTACCAGTTTCAGCGCCTGCTGCAGGTCTGCCAGTATCTGGTCGCTGGAATAATAGGCTTCGGCCCGGTCATGGTCGCCGATCACGCCCAGCGGCATTTCCTCGATGAAGCTGATGTCCATGCCGCGCTCGTGTGCAAAGTGTGTCAGTGCCAGCACTTCGTCATGATTGCGGTTCCTGAGGATCACGGCATTGAGCTTGATGCGCTCGAACCCGGCCTCCAGCGCGGCCTCAATCCCGGCCAGCACCTTGCGGATGTCCCCCAGACGGGTCAGGCGCCGGAAGCGTTCCGGGTCCAGGGTGTCCAGGCTGATATTGATGCGGGTCACACCGGCCGCCTTGAGGGCACGGGCATGGCGGGCCAGCTGGGTGCCATTGGTGGTCAGGGTCAGGTCACGCAGACCCGGCAGCTGTCCCAGCTGCTCAAACAGCCATACCACATTGCGCCGTACCAGCGGCTCACCGCCGGTGATGCGGATCTTGTGCACCCCGAGCGCCACGAATGCCTGTCCCAGACGCGCCAGTTCCTCCAGGGTCAGCAGCTGTTCCCGCGGGACAAAGGTCATGTCTTCGGCCATGCAGTAGACACAGCGCAGGTCACAGCGGTCCGTGACCGAAAACCGGACGTAGGTGATTTTTCTGCCAAAGCGGTCAATCAGTTGCGGACTGTCGGACAGGGCGGGACTCATGAATGGATTACTCTTCGCTTCAGGGAGGGAACAGTTCTGAAAATTAGCAAGTTTGCTGTCAGGCTGCAAATGGGTTTCCGGATTGACGGGCTATTGGTTGCCGGAATATCCTGCCCCTGATTGGCCCGCTGACTGTGCATGACTGGACATTTTGTCCATAAAAATACCGGAATAAACAGGGAGAACAGACAAAATGGGGCAATTAACGAAAATAAAACTTATTTGTACTGACAATAGGGTCGTTTTTTGTATTTTTTCTGGCATGGCGTTTGCTGGCCTAAAGCCAGCAGTGTGTTTCAGCCATCATGCCAAGGAGTCGCTTTTGCAATCCAGCAGCCCTGCCGGTACTCCGGCCATTCCCGGATTTCTGCCGGTATCCGTGATCATGGAGCGGCGGCCTTCAGACAGTCGCTGGTGCCGGGCCAGCTGGGTCGCTGCCGGTGTCGTGGTAGGGGCCGGTGAATACCGGGACATCACGCTCCTGCACGAGCAGGCGGGGGTGGCCCAATACCTGTATCCGGGCCTGGGCGTGCAGCTGCACCCGGATGAATGTGAAAGCTACTATCACAACCTGTGTTCACCGCAGCCGGGCTGTTATGTGCTGGCGGACCTGGAGACCGGCACCGACCTGCCGTCCATCCTCAAGGTGTCCCTGTGTTTTGACGAGGCCAATGCCTACTTGCAGGGAACCCTGACCGTGTACGCGCTGCCCCTGCCACCGGAACTGTATCGCTGGCTGGAAGCCTATGTGGTCGCCAATCATGTCCCGGTGCAGCGGGCAAAGCGCCGCCGGATCGACTGGCGTGATGCGGAACCGGGCAAGGGGCAGGCACCATCCGCCTCCGCCTTGCCCGGAAGCGCACCCGGGAGGCCGCATGCCTGAGTCATCACCAACGCCGGAGGCCGGTTTTCTGCAACGCTGGTCACGGCTGAAACGGGAGACCGGACCGAACCAGCCGGACAAGGGGGCTGATGCCTGCGGGCCGGAACCCGCTGGAGCCGCAGTTACCCTGAACCGGGCTGATCCGGATCGCGGAGGCCGGGTTGCTGCCGGCCCTGAGGGAATCATGCCGGTGCCAGGTGATACGCTGGATGAAGTGCCTGTGGAGGCTGAAAAAGCCTTTGCCGAACTCACGGATGCCGACATGCCGCCGCTGGAATCCCTCGGTGCCGGTTCGGATTACCGCCCGTTCATGGCACCCGGCATCAGTGCCGGCCTGCGCAATCAGGCATTGCGCCGCCTGTTCAGCCAGCCGCACTTCAACACGCTGGATGGTCTGGATGACTATGCCGGCGATTACACCACCTTTGAACCCCTGGGAGCCATTGTGACTGCGGACATGAAACAGCACCTGCGGCGTCAGGCCCAAGCTGGACTGAAACGGCTGCTGGATGGGCATGACACCAGCCTGCAGCAGCTGGCGGATGCCCGGACCCGTGCCCTGGAAGCCCTGCAACAGCGTCCGCAGGCCATTGCCGGCAGCATCGCTTATCAGTCGGCGGGGCGGGTACTGGTCATCGGGGGCCAGCGGGCGCTGGAAACCGCCGTCCGCCTGCAGGCACCACTCAGTCCGCAGGTGCTGCTGACCGATGCGCCTGCGTCGGCGCTGGCACTGCCGGCCAGCCGCCTGAAACAGGCGCTGGTTCCGCTGGCCGGACGCCGGATGCAGGTACGGGGGCATCTGGGCGCGTTTGAAGTGCTCCTGGAGGCAGAGGAAGCAGCGGCAGCAAGCACCGTGCTGCAGGCCGATCTGGTGCTGGACCTGCAGCTGCAGCCGGCCCTGGTGCGCGGGATCCTGCCGCCGGGGTATTTCGCTCCCGGCCCTGAGGCGCTGGAAGCGACCCTGGATACGCTGGCGCAGCTGACCGGGCAGTTCAGCAAGCCACGCTATTTTCACTACGACCCACAATGCTGTGTCCATGGCAGCAGCGGCATCCGGGGCTGTACCCGCTGCATTGATGCCTGCCCGGCGGAAGCCATTATTTCCGTGGGTGAAAAAATTGAAGTCAACCCTGCCCTGTGTCAGGGCGGTGGCGCCTGTGCCACGGCCTGTCCTTCCGGGGCCATCCGCTATGATTACCCGCCCCCCTCCCATACGGTGGACAGCCTGCGCATTCTGCTGCGCCACTACCGTGATGCCGGTGGTGTGGTACCGAAAATCCTGTTTCACCGAGCCGGGCATGCGCCACAACCGGAAGCACTGGCACCCAATGTGCTGCCGTTTGCACTCGAAGAACTGGCTGCGGCAGGGCCGGAGCTCTGGTTTGCCGCACTGGCTTTCGGTGCGGCCCAGGTATTGCTTTGGGATGAGGATGCCACACCGGAACAGGCCCACCGGACCCTGCAGCAGCAGCTGGCCATTGCCCGGACCCTGCTCACCGGGCTGGGGTATCCGCCGGAGGCCATCCTGCATCTGGAGCCGGGTATCCCGGCATCCGGTATCGATCCGGGGCCGGTGATGCCGGCAATCACGCCGGCAACCCAGGCCGGAATGGCCGACAAGCGTCAGCAATGGCTGCTGGCACTGGATCACCTGTTCGGACAGGCAGCCATTCCAGCCGGGGAGATCAGCCTTCCGGACGGTGCGCCGTTCGGGGTGCTGACCGTCAGTCAGGAGCGCTGCACGCTGTGCATGGCCTGTGCCACGGTCTGCCCGCTGCAGGCGCTCAGTGGCGGTGTGGACCGGCCCCGGCTGCGTTTCAATGGGGCGGCCTGTGTCCAGTGCGGGCTGTGCGCCAGCGCCTGCCCCGAACAGGCGATCCGCCTGCAGCCCTTGTATCTGGCCGATCCCGTGCAGCGGCGCACCCTGCGGGTGCTGCATGAGGAGGAACCGTTCTGCTGTGTCAGCTGTGGCAAACCATTCGGCAGCCGGCGCATGATCGACAACCTGCAGCACAAGCTGGCCGGGCATGCCATGTTCCAGAGTGAACGTGCCCGTCGGCGTCTGCAGATGTGTGAGGACTGCCGGGTGGTGGATGTGGTGCAGGACCCGCAGGCCATGGCGGATTTTTCATGAGCGGCAGAATGCGGCAGGATGTGGCCGGTCCGCCTGAAAACAGGTCAATACCGGAGCCGGAGTCGCTGTATCGCGCCAATGCCTACCGGCTGCTGGCGGCGGTATTGCGGCAGCCACCGGACCAGCATGTGCTGGATTATCTGGCCGGGCTGGCTAACGGTACCGGCCCGGAGTCTCCGGACGCTGATGGCGGGCCGGACAGTCTGGCGGCCTCTATGGCCCTGCTGGGGCTGGCGGCACGCCACAGTGATCCGGCGGCGCTGGCAGATGAGTTCAACGTGCTGTTCATCGGGCTGGGGCGCGGGGAACTGGTGCCGTTCGGCTCCTGGTACCTGACCGGCTACCTGATGGAAAAGCCGCTCGGTCTGCTGCGTCAGGATCTGGCCCGGCTCGGGTTTGAGCGGGCACCGGAGGTGCATGAACCCGAGGATCATGCCGCCGCCCTGTGCGAGGTCATGGCGCTGTTGATTGAGGAGCAGGCGGCGCTGGTGGTACAGACCGGTTTCTTCACCGCTCACCTTGAGAGCTGGATGCCGGCATTCTTTGTGGATATGGCAGCAGCGGAATCCGCCGTGTTCTACCCGTCGCTGGCCCGGTTCGGTACCGCTTTCCTGCAGTTTGAAAACCGCTATTTCCGGATTGAAAGCCAGCCGGTAGCACGGTAGGCAAGGCAGGTTCTGAGGCTGTCGGGGACGGCGGATGATCTGACTGGAGATGATGATGAGGATGATGAGGACGTGGAAATGAAAAACAGGCATTCCGACCCCAGGGTCGATGTGAAAGAAAACGTGACAGAAAACGTAAAAAGCAGCCGGCGTGTTTTCCTGCGCCAGTCGGTAACGGTCGGGGCCGGCGCGGTTTTGCTGGCCGGGCAGGTGGAGGCCGCTCCCACGCCGGAGCCACAGGCCGGTACACCGGCGCACCAGGATCAGGGGTATCGTGTGACCCCGCACATTACAGCCTATTACCAGAGCGCCAGTTAAGGGAGGTGCCTTCATGAAATTGACCCGCATCAGCGAACAGCCGGCCTGTCAGTCCGTACCGACAGGTACCAGAACCCTGAATCGGCGTGAGTTTCTGCGCCAGTCGGGCCTGGTGGCCGGTGGTGCTGCCCTTGCGACCGGGCTGGGTGCCGGCATGATGAGAAAGTCCCGGGCTGCCGAGGCTGAAGCGCCGAAGGGGGGTGAAATCCGCCAGGTGAAAACCATCTGTACCCACTGCTCGGTCGGTTGCGGCATTCTGGCTGAAGTGCAGGACGGGGTCTGGGTCGGGCAGGAGCCGGCCTTTGACCACCCCTTCAATCGCGGCGGGCACTGTGCCAAGGGTGCCGCCGTGCGCGAGCACGGGCATGGCGAGCGCCGTCTCAAGTACCCGACCAAGCTGGTGGATGGCAAATGGACGCGCATCTCCTGGGATCAGGCCCTGAATGAAATCGGTGACAAACTGCTGGATATTCGTGCCAGTGCCGGCCCGGATTCCGTTTACTGGCTGGGGTCGGCCAAGTTCAATAACGAGCAGGCCTACCTGTTCCGCAAGATGGCGGCCATGTGGGGCACCAACAATGTCGACCATCAGGCCCGTATCTGCCATTCCACCACGGTTGCCGGGGTTGCTAATACCTGGGGCTACGGGGCCATGACCAACTCCTACAACGACATGCATAATGCCAGGGCCATCCTGATCATGGGCGGCAATCCGGCCGAGGCGCATCCGGTGTCGCTGCAGCACATCATGAAGGCCAAGGAGGAAGGCGGGGCGCGCCTGATCGTGATCGATCCGCGCTTTACCCGCACGGCTGCCCATGCCGACCAGCACATCGCCCTGCGTCCGGGGACCGACGTGCCGCTGGTCTGGGGCATGCTCTGGCATATTTTCAGGAATGGCTGGGAAGACAAGGAGTTCATCCGTCAGCGCGTCTATGCCATGGATGAAATCCGGGCCGAAGTGGCCCGATGGACTCCGGATGTGGTGGAAGACGTGACCGGGGTGCCGGAGGCCGAGGTGCTGAGGGCGGCCCGGACCATGGCGCAGAACCGCCCCGGTACTTTTGTCTGGTGCATGGGGGGAACCCAGCACTCCATCGGCAACAACAATACCCGTGCCTACTGCATTTTTCAGCTGGCACTCGGCAACATGGGGGTGGCCGGCGGAGGGACCAACATCTTCCGGGGGCATGACAATGTGCAGGGGGCCACCGATCTCGGGGTGCTGGCCGATACCCTGCCGGGGTATTACGGGCTGGCTGAGGGCTCCTGGAAACACTGGGCCAAAGTCTGGGATCTGGATTTCGAGTGGATCAAGGGCCGTTTTGACAGCGGCAGCTACGAGAAGTCCGGCGATCAGGAAACCCCGGTCATGAACACCAACGGCATTCCGGTGTCGCGCTGGATTGACGGCGTGCTGGAGGAGCCGGCCAATATCGCCCAGAAGCAGGCCATCAAGGCCATGTTTCTGTGGGGCCATGCCCCCAACAGCCAGACCCGTGGGCCGGAAATGAAACAGGCCATGGAAAAGCTGGAAATGATGGTCGTGGTTGACCCCTATCCCACCTTCAGCTCGGTACTGCCTGACCGCAAGGACGGAATCTACCTGCTGCCGGCGGCGACCCAGTTTGAAACCTACGGTTCGGTGACTGCCTCCAACCGCTCGCTCCAGTGGCGTGACAAGGTGATTGAGCCGATGTTCGAGTCCCGGCCTGATCACGTCATCATGTACCAGCTGGCGAAAAAACTCGGCTTCGAGCAGGAGATGTTCAAGCACATCAAGGTCGAGAATGAGGAGCCGCTGATTGAGGACCTGACGCGTGAATTCAACCGGGGCATGTGGACGGTCGGCTACACCGGCCAGAGCCCGGAGCGGCTCAAGCAGCACCAGCAGAACTGGGGAACCTTTGATTTCACGTCCCTGAAGGCGGATGGCGGCCCCTGTGACGGTGACTTTTACGGCCTGCCCTGGCCCTGCTGGGGGACGGCGGACATGAAACATCCCGGTTCGCCCAACCTGTATGACACCAGCAAGCCGGTGGCGGAAGGTGGCCTGCCATTCCGCGCCCGCTACGGAGTTGAGCACAATGGCACCAACATTCTGGCCGAAGGCTCTTCCAATGTGGGGGCCGAGCTCACCGACGGCTATCCGGAGTTCACTGCCGACATGCTCAAGCAGCTGGGTTGGTGGGATGACCTCACGGCAGAGGAAAAACAGGCTGCCGAGGGTAAGAACTGGAAAACCGATGTTTCCGGTGGTATCCAGCGTGTAGCCATCAGGCATGGTTGTGCGCCCTACGGCAATGCCAAGGCACGGGCCATTGTCTGGACCTTTCCGGACCCGGTGCCCATTCACCGCGAGCCGCTTTATACCAGCCGCCATGATCTGGTGGCCCGCTACCCGACCTACGAGGATCGCAAGTCGTTCTGGCGCCTGCCGACCCGGTATCAGTCGATTCAGGCCAAAGACTATTCCGGTGAGTTCCCGATCATCCTGACCTCCGGGCGTCTGGTGGAATATGAAGGTGGCGGGGATGAGTCACGTTCCAATCCCTGGCTGGCCGAACTGCAGCCGGACATGTTTGTGGAGCTCAATCCGCGCGATGCCAACAATGCCGGGGTCGAGGATGGCAACATGGTCTGGATTGAGGGGCCGGAAGGCGGGCGCATCAAGGTCAAGGCACTGGTGACCCGACGGGTTGCTCCCGGTGTGGCCTTCACGCCGTTCCATTTCGCCGGGGTGTTCGAGGGGCAGGACCTGCGCGCCAAATACCCGCAGGGGTCGGATCCTTATGTACTGGGAGAGGCCTGCAACACGGTCTTCACCTACGGTTATGATTCCGTGACCCAGATGCAGGAGACCAAATGTACCCTGTGCCGCATTGCCAAAGCCTGAGGAGTGAACCATGGCAAGAATGAAGTTTTATTGTGATGCGGAACGCTGCATCGAGTGCAATGCGTGTGTCACGGCCTGCAAGAATGAAAATGAAGTGCCGATGGGGGTCAACCGGCGTCGGGTGGTCACCATCCGTGATGGTGAGCCGGGCGAGCGCTCGCTGTCGGTGGCCTGTATGCACTGTTCCGATGCCCCGTGTCAGGCGGTGTGTCCGGTGGATTGCTTCATAACCACGCCGGACGGGGTGGTGCTGCACAACAAGGATACCTGCATCGGTTGCGGTTACTGCTTCTATGCCTGCCCGTTCGGTGCCCCGCAGTTCCCGCTGGATGGCCAGTTTTCCACCCGTGGCAAGATGGACAAGTGCACCTTCTGCAATGGAGGCCCGGAAACTGCCGACAACAGCCCGGATGAAATCCGCAAGTACGGACGCAACCGGCTGGCAGAAGGCAAACTGCCCCTGTGTGCGGAAATGTGTTCGACCAAGGCGCTGCTGGCCGGTGATGCGGGTGTTATTGCCGATATTTACCGCAAACGCGTGGTGAACCGGGGCGCGAATGCCTACCTGGCTTCCGGCAGCCTGCAGAAAGGGGCCTTCGAGGCGCTGCAGACACCGCCACAGCCGGAGTGATCCGATTCCCGCGAAAACAAAACCCCACCGGCCTGGCTGCGTGCCTGGCCGGCAGGGGGTCCGGGCTATCAGCATTGACAAGGTAAGCAATACACGATGAGCACAGGTATTTTCAGAACTGCTTTGTTTCCGGCCATCCTGGCCTGCCGGTATTGGTTGCCAGCCTTGATGCTGGGTTTGCTGCTGCCGTTTGCCGCTGCGCTGGCAGCAGCCGGCGATGAACCGCGCGTGGCACCTGATCCGACGGCTGTTTCCCCCGGTGTCGAACTGTGGGATGCGGTACGTGAGCGTCAGCCCTTTGATGCCGGACAGGTGCGCACCCAGCCACCGGGGGGCGAGCGGGGCGTGCTGATCAATGTCGGTGGCGAGGCCTGGCGGCAGTTCCGCATGCAGGAGCTGATTCCCGTGGCCGCCCGGGTGCTCGGGGGGGTGGCCATCGCCATCCTGCTGTTCCGGCTGCTGCGCGGAAAGATTCCCATCCGGGCCGGGCGTTCGGGGGAGAAAATCCGGCGCTTCAGTGGTTTTCAGCGCCTGGTGCACTGGACCGTGGCGGTACTGTTTGTGCTGCTGGCGCTATCCGGGCTGGTCATGCTGTTCGGACGTTACTTCATCATCCCCTGGCTGGGGTCCGAATTCGGCGGTGCGCTCACGTACTGGCTCAAGCGCATTCATGACTTTTCCGGCCCGGTGTTCGGGGTCGCCCTGCTGGTGATGATCATCACCTTCATGAAAGGCAATTTCCCCGCGCTCTATGACCTCAAGTGGGTGTTCAAGGCCGGCGGGATGCTGGGTGGTCATGCGCCGGCAGGCCGGTACAATGCCGGTGAAAAGGGCTGGTACTGGCTGGCCGCCGGTGTGGGAATGGTGGTTGTGGTCAGCGGGCTGGTGCTGGATTTTCCGAATCTGGGCGGTTTTGACCGTGATGCCATGGCCTGGTATCACCGGCTGCACAGTATCGGTGCGGTTGCCATCATGGCGGTTTCGATGGGCCATATCTACATGGGGACCGTGGCCATGGAGGGGGCTTTTGAGTGCATGGCCACCGGTTACTGTGACAGCAACTGGGCCAGAGAGCATCATGACCGCTGGTATGCGGCGATCACGGATGAAAAAAGCCCGTCTGACACGGCCACCGGCCTTGTGGAGCCGGCCCCGGAGCCATCTGCAGCAACCCGTCAGCAGGCCGGCTGAAACCGGTTCCGATTATCAATACACTGCTACCGGCCATCAAGCTGCATGGCCGGGATGGTCTCCGGAGCGCCTACGATCACACCCAAGGGCCCCTATTCATCAGGAGACAGTTTTCATGCAGGATGTATGCACCCAGAATGCCCCGTTTCTGGCCGCGTTTCAGAATACGGTTCAGAACCGGACCCAGAGCCAGACCGAGGCCACCCGTAACCGCGACAACAACTTTCACTCCCGAACCGGGACCACCAGCCTGACCGGTGATGCCAGTCTGGACCAGACCATGCTGCAGCTGATCCTGATGATGATCCAGATGCTGCTGACACAGATCCAGGAGCGTGATTCGTCCTGCTGCAACCAGGACCCGCAGGCCGGTACCGGGGATAGCGATCCTGCCGGCAACCAGCAGGCCCAGGGCACGGCACTGGATTTTTCCAGCACCGATAAAAGCCTGCTGGCCCAAGCGCTGGGGCGCGATACCGGCACCAGCCAGGCCAGTGTGGATCAGGTACTGGATACCAATGCATCCGGCAGCCTGAATCAGGCTGACACGGTGGTACTGATCCCGGTCAATACCGGCGGCACCGAAAATTACAGCGTGACGGATGCGGATGTCCAGCGTTTCATGGCACTGCGCTCCAGTGGGGCGGCCCTGAGCCTGACCACTGCCCAGCAGACCAGTCTGGGCAACAGCCTTGACCTCAAAAATGTCACGGCGAGTGATGTCAACAGTGATGGCCGCCTCAGTGTGGGTGATGCCGTCACTGGCTTCAAGAGTACCGGTGGCACGGGCGGCCTGCTGTCGTCGGGTACCGATGTCCGTTATCAGGTTATGGTGACCCAGGCCCTGCTGGACGGCCTAAACAAGGACTGAGGGGCGACCGACGGTTTGTCACGTGACTGTTGCCGGGTATCCTGAATCCTGTGTTTCCAGTCCTGACGGACCATTACCCTGAAGAGGAAACCGCAAGGTAGTCCGGTTGATTGACAAAGCAGTTATCATGGAGAAAAACAGCATGCAGGGAATCAGCACTTTTGGAACAACGGCCACTACACAAGGCCAGGCAGCCACTCAATCACGTCGTCCGGGGACCGCCGGACACCCCGGCAAACACCTGGGTCAGCTCAAGCACCAGCCGCCCCAGCCGGATGACGGCAGCCTGCCGCTGGTACAGCAGCAGCTCAATGCCCTGAACTCCGGCTCCCGCAACCAGCCTTCATCCGGTGGCAACCAGTCCACGGCACAGCAGAATGATCTGTTTTATGCCATGGCCCTTGACGCCCTGAGAAGTACCGGCAACAACATCAGCAACCAGCTGGATTTCACCGGCAAGCTCAACGCCATCACCACGGTGCTCTGAGCACACCGGACACCAGCGCTTCCGGAACAGGGAGAACAGGGTTATTGGCATTGGTGCCTTGTGGCGGGTAATATCAGGGGGCATGTCCACTTTTGGCATGTCCCTTTATGCTTTCAGCTACCACCAATACCATGTCGGATGTACCCCATTACTTTCTGTATGGAGAGACGGCTCCCTCCCATACACTGGATTATCTGCACATCTCCCAGCTGCAGGAATCCCTGCCCAGACACAACTGGGAGATTCATCCCCATCGTCATGGCAACATGCATCAACTGCTGATCGTGGAGCAGGGCAGTGTTCTGGTCAGGGTGTGTGACCTGCTGGGAACCCGGAACGGGTTCTGTATCCTGTCGATTCCACCGCGGGAGGTGCATGGTTTTGTGCACCAGCCCGGTGTGTGCGGCTACATGGTCACCATTGTCGAGTCCTTTCTGCGTGGCAGTTTTGCCGAAAGCGAGCGTCAGGAATTTCCGGACCTGCTGCGGGAGGTACTGATGGTGCAGCCGAAGCCCGGCAGCCGGGAAGAGCGGGATCTGCGCGAGCTGGTACACCAGCTGGTACAGGAGTACCGTGAACCGCAGGCCGGGCATACGGCCCTGATCGGTGGCTGCCTCAAGATGCTGTTTGTCATGCTGGCCCGCTTCGCCGACCACCTGCGCAGTACCGATCCGGATTCGGATGCCCGCATCGCGGTCTATGAGCAGTTCCTGCAACTGCTGGAGCAGCACTACCGTGAGCACTGGAATGTGGGGCAATATGCCGATACCCTGGGCCTGACTGGCAGCCGCCTCAACCGCCTGTGCCAGCGGTATGCGGGCCAGAATGCCCTGCAGCTGGTCCATGACCGGCTGGTGACCGAGGCCAAACGCCAGCTCATTTATGCCAACCGTTCCGTGAACGAAGTGGCCTATGATCTGGGATTCAAGGATCCCGCCTATTTTTCACGCTTTTTTACCAAGCATTGCAGCGAAGCTCCCGGACAATTCAAGAAACGCATCCGGGAGCGTAACCTCGCGTCTGATTCTGATTCCGATACGAATCCAATAAAAGGATAACCGGTGAATATCCAGCAAACCCGTGCCTATTATGACGCCAGTGCGTCCGCCCGTCTGGGGGTTCTTTTCATTGTCGGTATCAGCACCCTGCTGACGCCGATTTCGCTGTCGGCCATTCTGGTGGCTGTGCCCGGCATCGCCCGGGACCTGCAGGTGGATGCCGTCTATGTGAGCTGGATTGCTGCCAGTTTTCTGCTCAGCAACCTGATTACCCTGCTGCCGGCAGGGCGGCTGGCTGATATTTACGGGCGCAAGCGCCTGTTTCTGATCGGCAGTTTTGTCTATGTGCTGGCCAGCATCGGAGCCGGTCTTGCCGGTTCCATCGAGCTGATCCTGCTGTTCCGGGTCATCCAGGGCATGGGGTCGGCCCTGTTTTTCGGCACCGGCATGGCGATTGTCAGCAGTGTTTATCAGGGGCACGGGCGGGGGGCTGCCTTGGGCTGGCTGAGTGCCTGCGTTTATGTGGGCCTGAGCGCCGGCCCCCTGATCGGCGGCTGGGTCACGGACCAGTTCGGCTGGCATGCCGTGTTCCTGTTCGTGGTGCCCTTTGCCCTGCTGGCTTTGGGGTTGACGCTGTTCAGAATGAAAGGGGAATGGAAAAGTCAGGAGCCCGAGCCCATGGACTGGACCGGAACGCTGATTTATGCACTCTGGCTGCTGCTGGTGGTGGGTGGTGCCAGCCACCTGCCGGAAGTGGCTGCCTGGATTGCCTTCCTGTTGTCTTTCGCGGTGCTGTACCTGTTTGTACGCCATACCCGTAGCGCGAGCCACCCGCTGATCCGTCTGCGCGTGATCTGGGAAAACCGGGTATTTTCACGCTCCCTGCTGGCGGCGGTGATGATGTATGCCGGTGGCTACGGCCTGCTGTTTCTGCTGGGGCTGTACCTGCAGTACAATCGCGGGCTTTCGGCTTCGGCAGCCGGGCAGATGCTGGTGCTGCAGGCCATCATCATGGCCGTTCTCGCCCCCCTGTCCGGACGCCTGTCCGACCGCTGGCAGCCGCGTCTGTTTGCCACTGCGGGCTGTCTGGCCTTCGGGCTGGGGTTGCTGCTGCTGCAGTTTCTGTCCGAAGATACACCGCTTTACCTGATCGGTATCAGCCTGCTGCTGTTCGGGGTCGGGCACGGACTGTTTTCCACTCCCAACAACAGCAATGCCCTCGGGGCGGTGAGTGAGGAGCGCATGGGCATTGCCTCGGCCCTGGTCAACATGGGACGTCTGATGGGGCAGATGCTGGGAACGGCCGTACTGACCCTGCTGCTGGGGCTGTTCATCGGCGGGCAGGAAATCCGGCCCGAGCATTATGCCGCCATGAATCAGGTCGTGCATTACAGTGCCCTCATTTCACTGCTGTTTGTCATGCTCGCGGCCTGGTCGTCCTGGCAGAGCGGCAAGGTCGGGCAATTAGTGCAACAAGGTTGATGGAATCTGCATTCCGCAGTGGGGGAAACGGTTTATACTGGGATTTTGCGGTTTTTCCGTACCGAGGAGGTTCTCATGCAGCAAGCCATTCCCTACATGCAGATTCGTGGTGGCAGTTCCAAGGGACTGTATTTCCGGGCCACGGATCTGCCGGACGATCCTGAAGCCCGTGACCAGCTGCTGCTGGATGCCGTGGGGCGGGATGCACGCCAGATTGACGGTCTGGGCGGAGCCAATCCGCTGACCAGCAAGGTGGCGGTCGTCAGTCCTTCCAGCCGTCCGGATGCTGATGTGGATTACCTGTTCGTGCAGGTGGTGGTGGGTGAGAACCGGGTGGATACCACCCCCAACTGCGGCAATATTCTGGCCGGCGTCGGGGCCTTCGCACTGGAATCCGGCATGCTGCCCGTCACCGGGGACGTGACCAGCGTACGGGTTTACATGGTCAACAGCGGTAATGCCTGTGAACTGCTGGTGCAGACGCCGAACGGGGAGGTCGAGTACCGGGGTGATGCGCGTATTGATGGCGTGCCGGGGACGGCAGCACCGGTGATCTGCAATTACATGGACATTGCAGGCTCCGCCTGTGGCAGCCTGCTGCCGACCGGGCAGGTGCGTGACGAGATCAATGGCATTCCCGTGACCTGTATCGACAACGGCATGCCGGTCGTGGTGCTGCGGGCGGCGGATTTCGGCAAGAGCGGCTACGAAAGCTGCGAGGAGCTGAGTGCCGATACCGGCTTCCGGGAGCGGCTGGAAGCCGTGCGCCTGCAGGCCGGTGAACGCATGGGCCTGGGTGACGTGACCAGAAAGGTGGTACCGAAAATGACCCTGATCACGGCACCACATGCGGGTGGCCATGTCTGTACCCGTACCTTCATCCCGCATGCCTGCCACTCTTCCATCGGTGTGCTGGGCGCGGTTTCGGTTGCCACGGCCTGCATTCTGCCCGGCTCGGTGGCGGAAGGCATTGCCGTGGTTCCTGATGGCCGCAACAGGAAGCTTGCGGTTGAGCACCCTTCGGGCGAGTTCTCGGTCGAGCTGCAGCTGGATGAGGCCGGGCAGGTGGTGAAGGCGGGCCTGCTGCGTACGGCACGCCTGCTGAGCCGGGGCGAGCTTTACGTGTAACGCCTGCGTGCGCAGGCCGGCATCAGGCGCGTACTGACAGGGCCTGCAGCTGCTCGGCATAGTTCGCCGAGCTTACCCGCACAAACAGCTTCTCCAGCATGCTATTGAGCGCCACCATTTCCTGTGGTGCCAGGGCAGCCAGCAGGATGTTTTCTGCTGCTGCCGACAGTTCCCGCCCTTTCTGACAGCGTTGCCGGCCTGTTTCCGAGGTGAACAGGCCGAAGCGACGTGCGTCCTGTTCGCTGTTCACCCGATAGATCAGCTGACGCTCCAGCAGGATGCGGATCAGGCGTGACACCAGGCTGCGGTCCAGCCCGGTGATGACCAGAATGTCCTTGAAAGTGATGCCACCGTGTTCATCAATCATGCGCAGCACCCGGTATTCGCGGATGGTGCAGCCGGTATGTTCGACAAACAGCGGATCAGTCACCCGGATGGCATCGGTGGCCAGTACGTCCAGGCGGTGGGTCAGTGCGCTGTGCTGAAAAATGATGTCCCTGCTGTTTGCCGGCATGCCGATGCACCTCATGAAAATAAAGATGTGCCGGATTATACCCTGTAGCCGGCAAAAGTTGCTGGACAAGATATTCTTATTTTGAGAATATAATGCCGGTAGTGGCAACCGGGTTTGAGTGTTATGCGTCAATGGTTTGATGAACATCGTGCCGAACTGGAGCACTGGCTGCATGTCATTCATCAGCATCCGGAAACCGGTTTTGATGAAAATCATACGGCGGATTTTGTGGCTGAGCGCCTGCGGGCGGCGGGGATTGAAGTCACGACCGGCATCGGACGGACCGGGGTTGTCGGTGTGCTGCAGGGGACGGGTGGTACGGGACGGCGCATCGGTTTTCGTGCCGAGCTGGATGCCCTGCCCATGCAGGAACATGCCGGTATTCATTACCACTCCCGTATTGATGGCAGGTTTCATGGCTGCGGGCATGACGGCCATACCGTGACCCTGCTGGCTGCCGCCACCTGTCTGGCGGCGCATCGGGATTTCAGGGGAACAGCCGTTTTTGTGTTCCAGCCTGCCGAGGAGCTGCTGAGCGGCGCACAGGCCATGCTGGATGACGGCCTGCTGGAGCGCTTTCCCTGTGACGAGATTTATGCCCTGCACAATCTGCCGGGACTGGGTGCCGGACAGGTGGGGGTACCGGCAGTGAGCGCCCTGTCCTCAGCCGATCATGTGGTGATCACCCTGCAGGCACAGGGCACGCACGGCTCCGCGCCACATACCGGGCAGGATGCGATCCTGGCCAGTGCCTACCTGCTGACAACCCTGCAGCAAAGTCTGACCCGGCTGCTGGACAGCCGTGACAGCGGGGTGGTTTCCTTCGGCAGCATTCATGCCGGCCATGCCTTCAACATCCTGCCTGATCAGCTGCAGATGGAAGGCACCATCCGCACCCATTCCGAGGCGGTCCGGACCACCATCAAGCAGCAGCTGGAGAAGGTGGCGCGCAGTACCGAGTCCCTGTATGGCGTGGTGGTAAACCTGGGCTATCCGGTGCAGACCCCGGTGACGCGCAATCATCCGGAGCCGGTACAGGCGGTGCTGGAAGTCGCCACAGACCTGGCGGGGGCTGCCAATGTCCATGAAGGCTACCGTCCGATCATGGCCTCGGAGGATTTTTCCCACTTTCTGCAGGCGATACCGGGCGCCTACTTTTTCATGGGGCAGGACGGGCCGTTCTGCCATCACCCGGAATTCGTGTTTGATACCGACATCATTCCCCTGGGGGCGTCCATCATTGCCGAACTGATCCGGCGGCGTACCGGGCTGGTGTCCTGAGTTTTGTCTGTTCACTGGAGGAGAGAATACCATGATCATGACTGCGACCGTGCACCGCAAACTGATGTTTGCCCTGCTGCCTGCGCTGGCCCTGGGCCTTGCCGGGCTGGCAGCCCCCCTGCAGGCCGAGACCCTGAAAATGTCCAACTGGGTTCCAACCACCCATTACCTTTATACCGATGTTTTCACACCCTGGGCCGAGGACGTGGAAAAGGTGACCGAAGGCCGGGTCAAGGTCAACATCCTGCCCAAGGCACTGGGAACGCCGCCCCAGCACTGGGAGCTGGCCCGCAAGGGCATTGCCGACATCACCTGGGGTAATTTCACCTATGAGCCGGATCGTTTCCAGTCCATCTGGTTTGCCGAGTTCCCGT
Organism: Thiothrix sp.; assembly: GCA_020442915.1. GTDB lineage: Bacteria > Pseudomonadota > Gammaproteobacteria > Thiotrichales > Thiotrichaceae > Thiolinea. The sequence continues at coordinate 61,451 of JAGRJD010000007.1, forward strand.
CTTCGGGGCGTGATGCCAAAGCACAGTCCCTGGCACTGTGGAACAGCTACAACCAGTACCTGCAGGCCGACAAGGCCTATGCCGGGGTCAAGGTGCTGAGTGTCGGCATGTTCGGTGGCGGCCAGATGCATCACGGCAGCAGGGACATGGTGGAATTGAGTGATATTGCCGGGCAGAAGTTCCGCATGGGGGGGCCGATCCAGCAGGTATTGATTGAAAGTCTGGGCGGTGTTCCGGTTTCGGCACCGGCAACCAAAGCCTATGAAATGCTGGAAAGCAAGGTGATTGACGGTTCCCTGCACACCCTGGAATCGGTGGTGAATTTCCGCCTGCAGGATGTGCTGACACACCATACCGTTTTCGGGCAGGGACTTTATGATGCGACCTTTTTCCTGATCATGAACGAGAAAAAGTGGAACCGGCTCAGTCCGGAAGATCAGGCGGCGATCGAGAAGGTATCAGGAGCAGCGTTTGCCACCCGCTGGGGCGAAGCCTTCAACCGGCAGAATGCCGCTGCTGAACAGTCCCTGCGCGATGCCGGCCACACGTTCAGCGAGCCATCCCCGGAACTGGTGGCCAGAGTGGCGGAAATCCGCACGCAGATGGTGGCAGACTGGGAGGTTGCCGCCAAAGAAAAGGGCATCGCCGATCCCAAAGCGCTGCTGGCCGATTTTGAAGCCGACTACAAAAGCCTGGAAGGCAGGTAGCACTTAAAGCGCCCCGGCGCATTGCGTATCCGCCTGGGCGCACAGAGGAGAGGAGGAGGCCGTTATGGCAAAGCGCTTGTTTTACCTGCTGAAAACCGTGCTGGAATACCTGTTGATGTTCTGCCTGCTGCTGATGGTGGTCATCAACTTTGCCGATGTCACGGGCCGGCACCTGTTCAATCATCCGATTTATGGTATTCATGACCTGACTGAACACCTCATGGCCCTGGTGGTATTCTGCGGCCTGCCGTTGGTGACCATGGCCGGCATGCACCTGACGGTGGACCTGCTGGACAAGGTGCTGCAATCCCCGTCCCTGCGCTGGCTGCAGTCGGTGATTGTGGTACTGATGGCCATGATACTGCTGCTGATCGCCTGGACTTTCCTGCAGTCCTCGCTGGAGGCAGGGGCCATTGCCGATGTCAGCAATGAACTGCGCCTGCCACGGGGGCCGTTGTACCTGTTCATGGCCATTTCCGCGTTGCTGAGTGCACTGGGCCTGCTGTATCAGCACTTTCTGGGGGATGAAATGCTGGTCACTGCCCCTGAGCAGGGAGAGGCACTATGAGTATCGGCATACTGGCGATCATTGCCGTTCTGGCCTTATCTTTCCTGCGGGTACCGCTGGGTTTCTCCCTGCTGACGGTATCGCTGACCGGCATTGCACTGGTCATGGACACCGAGGTAGCCCTGTCGCTGCTGCCCATGACCATTTCCGAGGCGGTCTTGTCCTATGAGCTGGCCGTGGTACCGATGTTCATCCTCATGGGGAATGTCATTTCGCGCACCGGCATCTCGCGTGACCTGTTCGCATCCGCCAATGCCTTTTTCGGCCATATCCGGGGCGGCCTGTCGCTGTCCACCATGGTTGCCTGCGCCGGTTTCAGTGCCGTGTGCGGCTCCAGTTATGCCACCGCGGCCACCATGTCCAGGGTGGCCTATCCCAGCATGCGTCGTTATGGTTATTCCGAAGGGCTGGCAACGGCCACCATTGCCGCCGGCGGCACCCTGGGCATCCTGATTCCACCGTCCATCATTCTGGTGATTTACGGCATCCTCACCCAGAGCAATATCGGCGACCTGTTCATTGCCGGCGTGGTACCGGGGTTGCTGGGGCTGGTGATGTACATGGGCTGTATCTACCTGATCAGCATGCTGAATCCGGCGGTCGCCCCGAAAGGGGAGCGGGTGGACTGGAAGACGCGCCTGTCTTCGCTCAAGGGAGTGTGGTCGTTCCTGTTCATTTTTGCCCTGATCATCGGGGGGTTGTACCTGAAGTGGTTCTCGCCCACGGAAGCTGCCGGCATCGGGGCCGGGATCGCCCTGCTGGTGGCGGCCCTGTCGGGCAAGCTTGATCTCAAAACCCTGCGTGAGGTACTGCTGGAGACGGCTTATACTTCGGTGGCCCTGTACACCGTCCTGTTTGGTGCCCTGCTGTTTTCCAAGCTGATTTCCTATTCCGGGCTGGCTGACGGCATTCTGGAATATGTACAGGCAGCCGGTCTGCAGGGCGTGAGCCTGATCATCATGATCCTGCTGGTATTTCTGGTACTGGGCTGTGTCATGGACTCGCTGGCCATCATCCTGATCTTTGTGCCGCTGTTTTCACCACTGATCGAGGCACAGGGCTTTGATCTGGTCTGGTTCGGCATTGTGGTCGTGGTGGCGACCGAAATCGCCCTGATCACCCCCCCCATCGGCATGAATGTGTTCGTGCTGCGGGCCGCCTTGCCGGGAGTCCCGGTGGCGACCGTTTTCAGGGGGCTGGTGCCGTTCATCATGACCGACATACTGCGGCTGGCGCTGCTGATCACCTTTCCGGGGCTTGCCCTGTGGCTGGTGGCCCTGTCCAGTGGTTAATACGCCGGTGATGACGACAGCGCCGGGGGCTTTCCGGCGTGCATTTTACTTTTCTGCGCCACTGGGCAATAATCGGGGCATTCTGGCCTTGGGGCGGGAGAGGAGTATTTGACATATCTCCATGCCGATTGCGGCCAAGCGGGTTTCTATTGAAAATTTTCAACTAAATCAGCTAATTAACTCAATTGGAGTGGAGGAAGTCATGAAAAGACGCGATCTGTTGAAAGGTGCCGGTCTGGGGGCGGTTGCCGCCGCCTCAGTGGGTGCACCGGCCATTCTCCGGGCGGAAGACAAACTCAAGATCAACATGGTCTCAACCTGGCCGCGTGATTTTCCGGGCCTGGGTACCGGCGCCCAGCGTTTTGCCGAGCGCCTGGGCAAGATGACCGATGGCCGCATGGATGTGACTTATTTTGCCGCCGGTGAGCGGGTCGGTGCCTTTGATGCCTTTGATGAGGTGGCTTCCGGCAATTCCCAGATGTATCACGGTGTCGATTATTACTGGAAGGGTAAGCACCCGGGCTTTGCCTATTTTGCTGCCGTTCCCTTTGGTCTGACCAGTAATGAGATGAATGCCTGGATGCGTTTCGGCGGCGGTCAGGAGCTGTGGGACAAGCTGGGAGCCGAATTCGGGGTCAAGGGGCTGCTGTGCGGCAATACCGGGGTGCAGATGGGCGGCTGGTTCCGCAAGGAAATGAACAGCCCCGATGATTTCAAGGGCTTGAAAATCCGCATGCCCGGTCTGGGTGGGGATGTGCTGGCCAAGATGGGGGCTTCTCCGGTCTCCCTGCCGGGCGGGCAGATTTATGAAAACCTGATTTCCGGCGCCCTGGATGCAACCGAATGGGTCGGCCCCTGGAATGACCAGGCCATGAAACTGTATGAAGCCGCCAAGTACTACTACTATCCGGGCATGCACGAGCCGGGTCCGATGCTGTCGCTCGGCATGAACAAGAAGTGGTGGGACAGCCTGTCCAAGGTGGATCAGGCCATCATCGAGGCGGCAGCGTCCATGGAAAACGACATCATGCTGGCGGAGTTCAACGCCAAGAACGGTGATGCACTGGATCAGATGGTCAAGAACCAGGGTGTCAAGCTGATGGCTTTCAGTGATGATATTTATGATGCCTTTGGCGAGGCTTCCGAAGCGGTATTCGAGGATGTGGTCAAGCAGGGCGGGCTGGCCAAGGAAATCCACGAAAGCTTCCTCAAGGCCCGTACCACTTATGGCGGCTGGTCCAAGATTGCCGATGAAGCCTACCTCAACCAGCGTAACCGCGTGTTGGGACTGTAAGGCTCCGGCTGTTGCTCTAAACCTGAATCTGGCTGCTTCTGTGTTCAGGGGCAGCCGTCCGGCTTTCCAACTCCATGGCGGCTATTTTCATGCTCCGATCCCGTCTCCTGCTTCGTATCCTGTCCCTGCTGATGCTGGCGGCGGTCTTCCTGTTTCTGCTGAACCGCTATCTGGTATTCTGGTTTGACTGGCCGGATATTCCACAACTGTTGGGATATTTTTCCGCCGGTTCCTCACTGGACGGGCCGGGATTCGCCAAAGGGCTGGGGCTGGTATTGCTGTATGTGCTGGTGGCCGGGCTTGTGATCCGGCAGGTGCGGCGCACACCGGATACCCTCCTGATACAGGATTCAAGGCGCTACAGTGCTCTTGCCGCCTATATCATCCGGGCGGCGTTCTGGTCGGTGTTGCTGGTCGGGATCGTGGATGCCGCCATTTCGCTGCTGCGGGTCGAAGGTCTGCTGGCCGGGCTGGTGGGGCCCGACTGGAATGGTATCCTGGAGCAGGCCCGGCCCCGTGGCCTGTATGTGCATTATCCGCTGGTACTGCTGTCTTTCGTGATTGCCGCCTTTACCCGTGCCATCAGCTTTGTCTGGCTGTCCCTGCTGGTGGTGCTGGCGGAGTTTGCCATTGTGCTGACGCGCTTTATTTTCTCCTATGAGCAGGCGTTCATGGGCGATCTGGTGCGCTTCTGGTATGCCGCCCTGTTCCTGTTCGGCAGCGCCTATACCCTGTTGCAGGGTGGCCATGTGCGGGTTGACCTGCTCTACGCCGGCATGCGCAAGCGCACCCAGGCCTGGGTGAATGCCATCGGTTCGGTACTGCTGGGGCTGTCGTTGTGCTGGGTGATCCTGACCATGGGCATGGGCAACAGACAGGGCGTGCTGATTGCGCCGGTGGTCAATTTTGAAATCTCCCAGAGCAACTACGGCATGTATGTCATGTACCTGATGGCGACTTTCCTGCTGGTCTTTGCCGTCTCCATGGCCTGCCAGTTCATCGCCTATTTCCTTTGCAGTGCTGCCATCCTCACCGGAGAGGTGGACCCGGATACGGTGGAGGATTACGCCTACAGTGGCGGTGGACGCGGCACCGACGAGGCTCCCGGTCTGCATGAGGAGGGCGTGTAATGGAACTGGTATTTCTGGGCCTGCTGCTGCTTCTGATGATGTGGGCACTGCTGGCCGGCTATCCGGTGGCTTTTGCCCTGCCGGGGTCAGCCATCATTACCGTCACGCTGGCGGCGCTGTCCGGCTGGCTGTTTGCCGGTGATACCTCCGCCTATTTCGCCGGCGATGGACCCACCCAGTGGCTCAGCGCCGGTGTCACCAATTTCCGCAGCCTTTACTGGGTGGTGGAACGTGATACCCTGATCGCCATTCCGCTTTTTATTTTCATGGGCATCATGCTGCAGCGTTCCCGGATTGCCGAAGACCTGCTGGTGGCCATGGCGCAGCTGTTCGGGCCACTGCCCGGCGGGCTTGGCATTTCGGTGATCTTTGTCGGTGCGCTGCTGGCCGCCACCACCGGTATTGTTGGCGCCACCGTGGTGGCCATGGGCCTGATCTCGCTGCCGGCCATGCTCAAGAGCAATTATTCCAAACCCCTGGCCTGCGGCACCATCTGCGCTTCCGGTACCTTGGGGCAGATCATTCCGCCGTCCATTGTGCTCATCATTCTGGCTGATCAGCTTTCCAGCGCTGCCGACCAGGCCAATACCGCCCGCAAGGCCCTGTACCGCCAGATTACCGGTGAATTTTCCATGCCGTCCCAGTTCGAGGTGGTATCCGCCAGTGCCGGCGACATGTTCATGGGCGCCATCATACCGGGCCTGATACTGGTGGGTATCTACATCCTCTATATTCTGGTAACGGCCTGGATCCGTCCGAAACTGGCCCCGCCGGTACCGTATGAAGGCGAGTATGACCGCCAGTTCGCCCGCCGTGTGCTGGTGGCATTGGTACCGCCACTGGCCCTGATCTTCATTGTGCTGGGCTCCATTCTGGCCGGGATTGCCACCGTGAACCAGGCCGGCGCCATCGGGGCGGTGGGCGCGATCATCATGGCAGGCTACCGCCTGTACACGGGTAAATGGGGACGCTACCTGCCGGCTGTGCTGGGCTTTGCCGCCATTATCACCCTTACCGTGCTCAAGTTCCGTTATTCCCTCAATATCAAGAGTATCCAGAGCGAGGCCGAGTGGCAGGCGATCCAGATCGCACTGGCCGCTGTCGGCTTCCTGATGCTGGCGGTACTCTGGAGCATTGTCCGGGTGATGCGCACCGGCAATATCCTCTGGGAGGTGATGGTGGAAACCGCCAAAACCACCTCCATGGTCTTCATCATCCTGCTGGGGGCTGCCATGCTGACCTCCGCCTTCCGCGCCTTTGGGGGGGAGGAGCTGGTCAAGCATTACCTGACCAGCCTGCCGGGCGGATTCTGGACCCAGTTCCTGGTGGTCATGCTGGTGATTTTCCTGCTGGGTTTCTTTCTGGACTTCATTGAAATCTGCGTGGTGGTGGTGCCGATCGTGGCCCCGATCCTGCTGCTGAATCCGGAGGCCAACATTACGGCGGTATGGCTTGGGGTCATGGTCGGGCTCAATATCCAGACTTCATTCCTGACGCCGCCTTTCGGCTTTGCGCTCTTTTATCTGCGCGGGGTGGCGGATAAGGCCATCCGCACCATGGACATCTACAAGGGCGCAATCGCCTTTATCATCCTGCAGCTGGTGGGCCTGGCCATCGTCGGGTATTACCCTTCACTGGTGAACTACCTGCCCAACCGTTCCTACCTCACCTCCGAGAATGCTCCGCCGCCTATCAATCCCAAACTCCAGGTCTGTCTGGAGGATTATACCTTCAGCGAGCTGGAAGGCGGCGGTGCGGATACGATCCGTACCGCGCTGGACCGGCTGGCAGCCTCTGACCTCTCCGTTCTGCCCGACAAACTGCAGTCGGACCTGAAAGCAGCTGTCAGCGAACTGGGACAGGGCTTTGAGAAGCTGGAAGCGGTACGCACGGCACGCCGTGAACAGGAAAGCTTTGCGCAGGAATACCATCCGGTGCATCAGCAGCTGCGTGACGTGGAGGCGGTCATGGCGCGTATCGACCGGCAGCTTGCCGAGCAGGAGCAGGGACTGGCACGTTTGGGTGAAAATGCCACGGACAGCGCGCGCGCAGCACAGCAGCAGGCCATTGATGCGCTCAAGGCCGCACGGGTACAGGAAGAAAGCAGTCTGCCCGGCGACTATGAGCAGATGCACAGCCGTTATCAGGATTTGTCGACCGCACTCAACACGGCCCGCAATGCCTATTTCATGACCGTGGATGGTGCCTATGACCAGTTGCGCACGGTGCGGCAGGCGATTGAGGGCAGGGAGGTCCTCAAGGTACTGGAGCCTGATCTGGCGGTCCTGGGTCGTGAGCTGGCCGGTCTTGGGCCGGAGCAGGCCATGGCCCGTATCGAGGCTCTGGAAAACCGCCTCAGTGATGTGAAGGCGTCATCAGCCATCAAGTCCCCCCTGACCAAGGCCCGGCGTCTGCTGAAAAAACCGGGTGATGATCCGGCAGCGGCACTGACCCAGGCCGGGGAACAGGTGGCAGAGTCGCAGACGGTACTGAGCGGGGAGCTGGTATGGCGTGACAAGGCCGCCACCGCCCTGTTGCCGGTGGTACAGGCACTGGACGATTCTGTCAGGCCGACTTTCGGAGCACGCTCCCAGCCCCGTCTGAGCAAGGATCAGGCGACCGATATTGCCGCTTGCCTGTCCCATCATCGGGATGTTTCACTGAATTTCTGAGGGGAGAACGCTGGCTGATCAGCTTCAGTATCGGACCATCATCGGGTCATCCAGCGCAGCGGCTGTTCGTGCCGTACCCAGACATACAGCGGCTCACCGGCTTTGCCACACCCAGAGCCGCAGCCACCGCCACAGGATGCGGCCTGCTCCTGGACCCTGCCTTTTTTCTGCCAGTAACCGAGGGCGAAGCGGGCCGTGTCCGGGGCAATGTCAAAATGCACGGCCACCTGATTCAGGCTGGCCTGTCCCTGTTGTTGCAGGTAATCGCGGATGTCGCCCAGCATCATGACGGGTGTGCTCCCAGTGCAAACCGGTGCCGTGCAGAGGGTGGTGAGGGAGGCTTGCTGCCGGCCCGGTGCATGGCATAGACGGTAGCGGCAAACACCCCCAGAATCCCCAGTATCCACAGCAGGGACTGCAGCGGATGGCGGTTCAGGGTGGCGATCTGGTAGAACAGCACGGCAGCCCCGTAGCCCAGGCCAGTGCTCCAGGCCACGCCCAGTGAAGCCCAGCGGGGGCCGACTTCGCGCCACATGGCTCCAGTGGCGGCCACGCAGGGAAAATACATCAGGATGAACAGCAGGTAGGCAAAGGCGCCGATCCTGCCGTCAAAACGGGCGGTCATGGCGCTGAAAGTACTGCTGCTGACGGCCTGTTCCTCGCTGACTACACTGAGCCCGAGGGGATCACCGAGCGTGGCGGCGGCATCGGCAAGGTTGGCGGGAATGGTGGCCAGGGCCGCCGCCAGTCCGGCCCCGAGGTTGTAGGGCGGTAATTCATCCGGCACAGCGGCACTGTCCAGCCGGCTGTAGAGTGCATCCAGTGTGCCGACCACCACTTCCTTGGCCAGCAGACCGCTCATGATTCCGACGGTGGCGGGCCAGTTGTCATCCGTGATGCCCATGGGCTGGAAAACCGGCGTGATGGCACGGGCACCGGCACTGAGTACCGATTTTTCGGTGTTCTGGTTGCCGAAACTGCCATCGGTGCCCAGGCTGTTGACCACATTGATGAGCACGACCACCAGCACGATGATCTTGCCGGCACCGAGGATGAAGCCCTTGAGCTTGTTCCAGGTGTTGAGCAGGATGTTGCGCAGGCCGGGTAGCTGGTAGGTGGGCATTTCCATCACGAAATGATCGGCCCCGCCCTGCAGCAGGGTTTTGCGCATCACCAGCCCGGTGAGGATGGCAAAGGCAATACCGGTGAGGTAGAGCAGGAACACGATATTCTGGCTCCCGGTCTGGAAGAAGGCAGCGGCAAACAGGGCATAGACTGCCAGACGGGCTCCGCAGGACATGAACGGTGCCATCAGCACGGTCAGGATGCGCTCGCGCTGGCTGTCGAGGGTACGGGTGGCCATGATGGCCGGAACATTGCAGCCAAAACCGACAATCAGGGGGACGAAGGCTTTGCCGGAGATGCCGAGACGCCGCATGAAGCGGTCCATGACGAAGGCAGCCCGGGCCATGTAGCCCGATTCCTCCAGAACGGTCAGGAACAGGTACAGGGCGGCAATCACGGGAATGAAGGTGGCGACTACCTGCAATCCCCCGCCGAGCCCGTCGGCCAGCAGGGTTGTAAGCCAGCCCGGACTGCCCGTGTTTTCCAGTACGTGGCGCACGCCGTCCACACTCAGGGTCTGGAACGACAGGTCGAAGAAGTCGATAAAGGCCCCGCCGATATTGATGCTGAACAGAAACAGCAGGTACATCATGAGCAGAAAGACCGGAATGCCGGTCCAGCTGCCCAGCACCCAGTGGTCAATCCGGTCCGACAGGGTACGGCTGATCCGGCCACGCTCATGCACACACTGCCGGGCCAGTCGGGTGGCCTGCTCAAAGCGTGCATCCGCAAGCAGGAAATCCACTTCCTCCCCGCTTTGCTGTTCCACCTGCTGCTGCAGGTGCCGGGTCGGGGCATCCGTACCGGTCTGGAGCCTGAGCAGGGCAGCGGCACGGGTGCTGCCATCGCTCTGCAGTGCCTCAAGCGCCTGTTCCAGTAGCGGATGGTAATGGATCCGGCAAGGTGGAGGCGCCGTATCGGGCGCGGCATGGTAGCGGGCGATGGCCTGCTGCAGCTCTCCGGTACCGTGCTCCTGGCGCAGGGACACCGGCAGGACCGGGCAGCCCAGTTTGTCCTGCAGGGCGGCCACGTCCACCTTCATGCCGCGCCGGGTGGCTACATCCATCATGTTCAGCAGCACCAGCACCGGCACCTGCAGTTCACGCAGCTGCAGGGTCAGGTACAGGCCGCGCTCCAGCGTGCTGGCATCCACGATGTTGACATACAGGCAATCCGGATGCTCCTGTACAAAATGGCGCGTCACCTGCTCATCGGTGGCGGTATTGCTGAAATCCAGTGAGTAAGTGCCCGGCAGGTCGATGACCGGTATTTCCCGATTCCCGAACCGGAAGCGGCCTTCCTTGCGCTCCACCGTCACGCCCGGCCAGTTGCCGGTGCGCTGGCGGGCCCCGGTCAGGCGGTTGAACAGGGTGGTCTTGCCCGCATTCGGATTGCCCAGCAGGGCAATGGTGCGCTGACCGGCGGTGACAGGCGCACCCCCGACGGGTAGGGGTGCATTGCAGCAGGCGCGTGCCATTGCTTACTCCTGTTCCTGCACCAGGATGCGTTCGGTGATCGAACGTCCCAGGCTGATGCGGTTGTGGCCATTGCCCAGCACCACATCCCCGAAACGGTTGCGCAGGATCCGGATGCGTGACCCTTTGCCCAGTCCCATGCCGAGCAGACGGATACGGGTGGCCTTGTCGGTTTCAACCGCATGGATATGGGCCTGACGGGTTTCGGCCAGTCGGGACAGCGGCATCGGGGGTATGCAGTTTGTGTTCATCGGGATGTCATGTTAAAAATGAGAATGGTTATCAACTCTATATAAGGTCTCGGTAATGTTCAAGTAACATCAGGTCAAAAGGTGAAAAAAACGGCCTGAGAGCAGGACCATCGCCGGCTGACCGGTGCGCCCGGCAATAACCGGCAATAAACGGAATCTTCAGGCATTCTGCCGATTTTGCCATGGGCAAGCCCTGTTGATCGGCCTAGAATCGGATTTTTTACCACCAGAGCGTTCAAACAATGAAAGTAACCATCGTCGGAGCCGGCAATGTCGGTGCCACCTGTGCCAGGGCGCTGGCCAACCGTGAAGTGGCCTCGGATCTGGTCATGGTCGACATCAAGCCGGGCGTGGCCGAGGGCAAGGCCCTGGACATGTGGCAGACTTCCGCCGTGCAGCTGTATGACACCCGCATCAGTGGCTATACCAACGATTATGAAAAAACCCGCAATTCGGAAGTGGTGGTCATCACCTCCGGCCTGCCGCGCAAGCCGGGCATGAGCCGTGAGGACCTGATCACCACCAATGCCGGCATCGTGCAGGAGGTGACGCGCGAAATCATCCGCTATTCCCCGAATGCCAAAATCATCGTGGTTTCCAACCCGCTGGATGTCATGACTTATGCCGCCTATCTGGCCGCCCACAAGCCCTCGAACCAGATTTTCGGCATGGCCGGGGTGCTGGATACCGCACGCTTCAAGTCCTTTATCGCCACCGAAATGAATGTTTCGCCCAAGGAGATTTCCGCCATCCTGATGGGTGGGCACGGGGACAGCATGGTGCCGCTGCCACGCTATACCACCATCAGCGGCATTCCGCTCACGGAGCTCATGAGCGCCGAACGTATCGAGGCCATTGTGCAGCGTACCGTTCACGGCGGGGCCGAAATCGTTGAACTGATGGGGACTTCAGCCTGGTACGCACCCGGTGCCGCCGCTGCCTACATGGTGCAGACCATTCTGCGCGGCTCGCGCAAGATCGTACCCACCAGCGCCTGGCTGGAAGGGGAGTACGGCCTGAGCAACATCTACTTCGGCGTGCCGGTCATTCTGGGCAGCAACGGTGTCGAGCGCGTGATCCAGCTGCAGCTCAATGATGCCGAGATGGCGCTGGTGCACGAGTCCGCCGCTGCGGTCAAGGAAACCATGCAGGTGCTGGACCAGATGAGTCAGGGGAGCAGTGTGCTCTGAAGGTTTGCGGCCTGCAGGCTTAATGTGAGCGGGTGATGCAGTACTCGGCCAGCCGGGCAAAACAGTGCTCCAGCTGTGCCACAAAGGCGTTGGCATCGGTTGCAGTCTGCAATGCCTCGCCAATGATCACGTCACAGTTGAACGGGACAAACAGGGCGGTCCCGCGTGGCAGTGCCCGCCCCAGGCCATGCATGAATACCGGCGTCACGGGGGCGTCGCTGCGCCCCTGCAGCAGGTGGAACAGGCCCTTTTTGATCCGGCCGATTTTTTCCGGCTCGCCCCGGCTGCCTTCCGGAAAAATGATCAGGATGTTGCCCACATCCAGGGCGGTATTGGCGGTATCGAAAATGCGGTTCAGGTCCGGAGCCTGGCGCTCGATCGGAATGATGTCGATGCAGTGGCGTGCCAGCCATTTCAGCCAGCGGTTTTTGAAAAAATAATCCGCCGCTGCGATGGGGCGCACGCCGGGCAGCTGTCGCAGGGGATACAGGCTCATCAGCACCAGCACATCCAGGTGGCTGTTGTGGTTGGCGGCGATAATGGCCGGCCCCCTTGGCGGCAGGTGGTTACGCCCCCGGATATTGAGGCCGAGCACCACGAACACCAGCGGCTTGACGATCAGGGCGAAAAATACCAGCTTGGTCAGTTTCGGCATCAGTAGGCAAAATAATGGGTGTAGTGGAAAAACAGTGGTGCGGTATAGATCAGGCTGTCGAAGCGATCCAGCATGCCGCCATGGCCGGGAATCAACTGGCCGCTGTCCTTGATCTGCAGGTCCCGCTTTACCGAGGAAATCACCACATCGCCGATGAAACCGGCAGCACCGATCAGCAGGCCGGCAAACAGCCCGTGCAGGAAACCGAGCGGGGTCAGCCATGGTGCCAGCACCGTGGATGCCAGTGTGACCGTGCCCAGTCCGCCCAGAAAGCCTTCCCAGGTCTTGTTCGGGCTCACCGCCGGGATGATCCTGTGCCGGCCCAGAGTCCTGCCGAACACATACTGGCTCACGTCATTGAGCTCGGTCATGAACAGGATGAAAATCACCATACCGATGCTGCCGGCACCCGGATTCAGGGCGGGCAGGGCGATCAGGTAGGCCATGTGGCTCAGGCAGAACACGGTCAGCATCACCGCCCAGTGCATCACGCCTGCGGCCTGGATGAACCCCCGGGTGTTGCCGGCCAGCACCATGAGCATGGGCAGAAACAGGAAAACATACACCGGAATGAACACGGTGAACATGCCGTACCAGCCACTGTAGACCCAGTAATACTGTACCGGAATCGCCACGTAAGCCCAGAAGATCACCCGGCGGTCACTCAGGCGTGTGGGCACGATGGAGAAAAACTCCTTCAGGGCCAGGAAGCTGATGAAACCGAACAGCACGATGGCACTGCCCCGGCTGAAGGCCAGGCAGGCAAACAGGATGCCGATCATCCACCACCAGGAGCGGATACGCAGATAAAGCTCCTGATAATCCCGTTCCGGATGCCGCCGGCTCAGGGCAGACCAGGCCACAGTGCCCAGCAGCAACAGCGCCAGTACCACCAGCATGACGGCAAAGGCATGTGCCGGTACGGCGAACATGATCAGCGCTGCTCCAGAAAGTGACAGGCCGTGAGCGTGCGGCGTACCAGTGTCAACAGCGTACCCAGGATGATTATTGCCAGTGCCAGCGTCAGGCTGTACAGCGGGGAGCCGCTCAGCCCGCCTTCGAACATGCCGCCGAGGCAGGCAGTGGTCAGGAGTGCCATGCGCTGCTGCTTGGCCATCGGGCCGCTGAAATCAACCGGGGCACCGATACTTGCGCTCAGGGTACGCACATAGGCCGTCATCACCGCCAGCAGTGCGGCACTCCAGCCCAGTTCCACACCCCAGGGCACGGGGCAGGCGTAACCGGCAGCGACCAGAATCAGTGCATCCGCCACCCGGTCGGGCATGTCGTTGTACAGTTCACCGGCGGGGGTATGTTTGCCGCCCTCGACCGCCACCATACCGTCAAACAGGTTGCACAGTAGGCGCAGCTGGATGAACAGCGCTGCCGGCAACAGCCAGACCGTACTGGCCGGACGGGCATGCACCTGCCAGAAACACAGGGCCGCGCACAAGGCGAACAGCATGCTCAACAGGGAAATCTGGTTCGGTGTCAGCGGGGTCCGACTCAGCGCACGGGCGATCCCCTGCGCCAGGGCCGTATCACGGACTTTCAGCGGACGGCGGGCGGCAGGTTCCATCACGGGCAATACTCGCGGCAACAGGAACGGCATGAATGACACATCACATCACCTTGCGGCAGGCTTGGCCCCTCATCCTGAAACATCCGCCGGTGGAATTCAAGCCGTAACAAAACCGTGCGGCAGGATACGTCCGACAACCCGGCACGAGAAGCACGCCAAGGATACCGGAGCCTGAAACCGGGAATGACATCATCATTTTATCATACAGATCAGCCTGTCGTTCTTCTCACCCGGCAACACCCTGACCTCAATTTTAGTGTAAAAGGCGTGTTCGTGTATTCCATTCTGGTGCGGGGTGGGCCGGGAGTTGACCCGGGCGTAATGCCTTGGCAACCTGTGGACCTGTTTCGTGAATCATGGATAAAACCTGTCTGCCGCAATGACCGCGACAAGCATCAGGACATCGGGGGCAATGATCACAAGAGCGGCTTGTCGCGCATGAGCTACGAAATCGCCAAGGCGATTTTCCGCAAGCTCGGGACTGAAGGTATCATCATGAATCAGGCCTTTTTCCGTGCCTTGAAGGCCGTGTATCTGCGCGAGGCGCTGGAGCTGGAAACGCCATTCATCCCCAACTGGAAGCGGGTGTTCAGCGCCATTCCCGACCTGCCGCAACAGCTGCTGGAAGCGGTGGAGCGGGATAATACGGAGCAGGGGTTCTGATGGATGCCCTGTCAGCTCCGGCAGAGCCGGAGAAGAGACTGACAGGGTTCAAAGGTATTTGTCAGGAGCGGCCTGCTCAGGCCTGGGCAGGCTCGCCATCAGCACCTTTGCTTTTACCGACGGCTTCCTTGACAGCGGTCTGCAGTTCGCCGTTTTCATACATTTCCAGGGTGATGTCGCAACCGCCGATCAGCTCACCATCGATGTAGATCTGCGGGAAGGTCGGCCAGTCCGCATAGCGCGGCAGGTTCTGGAAAATTTCCGGGTCCATCAGCACGTTGACGTAGGCAAACTCCTCACCACAGCCCATCAGGGCCTGGGCGGCACGACTGGAAAAGCCGCACTGGGGCATCTGCGGGGTGCCCTTCATGAAAATCACCACCGGATTGGATTTGACTGCCTGGTCAATGCGTTCCAGCACGTCCATGGATATTCCTCTCATTCAAGATTCAGGTTGGATAATGGTGCTACTATGCGTCTGCACCGGGGCGAATTCAAGCGCCCCGACAAAATCAGGGAAATTCAGCAGACAGTACACCTGCAGCACAGGGCCGGAGCAGAGCGGTGCTGCAGAACAACAGTGCCGCCGTCAGGCCAGAAGGCGCCGGGCTTCATCCTGCATGGCGCCGCGCGCGAAGAACAGCCGCCAGCGGTTGCCGCCGGCCTGTCGCCACAGCAGGGCGGCACGGATACCCGCCAGCAGCAGTACCCGGATACGGGCGGCGGTATCGGGATTGGACAGGTGCGTCTGTTCTCCCTTGATGATGATGCGCGGCCCCACCTTGCTGATGGTGTCGGTGTAAAGTTCTGCCAGCCGGGCGATCATGTTGGGATGGGTCGGCTCGAAAAACTCCAGCTGCGCCTGGGCGGCACCGATACCGGTCATCAGACGGGAAAAGGTATCCGGGTTCTGGTGCAGTTTGTTCTCCAGATACAGAATATTGATGCTGTAACGGGTGGTCTCCATGTTTTTGGGACGGCCATCCGGGGTCAGGGTGTTGCCACCCAGTTGGTACAGCAGGGTCTGAAGGCCGGTGCGCAGGGCGTCGACCCCACCATAGAGTCCGGCCAGGGTGTCAGCATCCTGCAGAATGCTGTTGATGCAGCTTTCCAGGAGTTCCGGTTCAACCCGGCCTTTGGAAGCCAGCTGGTTGACACCTTCCACACACTGAAACAGGGCGGCCAGGGCCAGGGTCCGGTTTTGAGTATTTGATTCCACAAGCGCTCCAGGGCTTTTCTCGGTTTTCCGGTCAGGTCTGCGGCAGGACGCATGCCGTTAGGGTCTGTGTGACCGGTATTTCAAGGGGCGAAGCAGGCATTGTCAAGTGCACCGGGTCCGCATTGGCGTTAAATCCGGACTGGTGACTTTCAGGGACAGGCCCGGCCCATGCCGTCAATCACCCCGCCACCCAGGCACCGTTCACCGGCATAGAACACAATCGACTGCCCCGGTGTGATGGCCCGCTGCGGCTCGGTGAAACAGACGCTGGCGCGCAGGCCTTCGCTGTCCAGCGTGACCGTGCAGTGCTGCTCCGGCTGACGGTGGCGTATTCTGGCCATGCAGGTAAAGGCGGGGGCCGGGGCCGTGCCTGCCACCCAGTGCAGCTGGGTGGCCTGCAGGAAGGATTTCAGCAGCCAGCGGTTCTGGTTGCCCTGGGCCACTACCAGCCGGTTGGCCCCCGGCTGCTTGTCAATCACAAACCAGGGCGCTGCGCCGGCATCACGGCGCCCGCCGATACCCAGGCCCTGGCGCTGGCCCAGCGTGTAATACATCAGCCCTTGGTGCCGACCGATAACCTTGCCGTCAGGGTCGGTGATCTCGCCCGGTCGGGCCGGCAGGAAGCGCTGCAGGAAATCGCGGAACTTGCGTTCACCGATGAAACAGATACCGGTGCTGTCCTTTTTGCGGGCAATGCTGAAACCGGCCCGTTCCGCCAGTGCCCGCACTTCCTGTTTGGGCAGGTGGCCGACCGGGAACAGGCTGCGGGCCAGTTGCGGCTGCTGCAAGGTGTAGAGAAAATAGGTCTGGTCCTTGTTGGTATCCAGCCCCTTGAGCAGGCTGATCGTACCGTCGGCTTCATGCCGGGTGCGGGCATAATGCCCGGTGGCAATCCAGTCGGCCCCCAGCGTCAGGGCAAAGTCCAGAAAGGCCCTGAACTTGATTTCCCTGTTACAGAGAATGTCCGGATTGGGGGTGCGTCCGGCCCGGTATTCCGCCAGAAAATAACTGAATACCCGGTCCCAGTATTCAGTGGCAAAGTTGACGCTGTGCAGGCGGATGCCAAGCTGGTCGGCTACCGACTGTGCATCTGCCAGGTCCACACTGGCCGAACAGTAGTCCTCGGTATCGTCTTCCTCCCAGTTTTTCATGAACAGGGCTTCGACCTCATACCCCTGCTCCAGCAGCAGCAGGGCTGCCACGGATGAGTCCACCCCACCGGACAGGCCGACCATGACACGTTTTCCGGCAGGCATCTCAGGCCACCCAGTGCAGCAGTTCAAGCGGGTGGCGCACGCCTTCCTGATACAGGCGGATGGCGGCCAGTACCAGTGCCGAACGCGGTGTCAGTTGCGGATGCCGGCAGATTTCATCGGCACTCAGCCAGTGCAGGGCCAGAATATCGGGGTCCAGGGGCGCTGGCTGTGCCGGCCGATGGTGGCTGCCGGTAAAGACAAAACGCAGGTAAACCCGGTCCGGGTCGGGGCTGTCCAGCTGCATGATTCCGAGCAGGGCCTCCGGCTCAAACACCAGCCCGGTTTCCTCCCGGGTTTCGCGCCGCACGGCCGCAATCAGGCTTTCACCATATTCCAGGTGTCCTGCCGGCTGATTCAGCACCCGCCGGCCATCCACCTGTTCTTCCACCATCAGGAAACGCCCCCGTTCTTCGATGACACTGGCGACAACGGCCCTTGGCTTCCAGACCATGATATTTTCCGTATCGATACAAACGCGGCATTTTACCCCCAAACCGGAAGGAATCACTAATTCCTCGTCCGGGAACGTCACATCCGCAGTGGAATGCTTTATAATCGCCAGATGCACTTGGGGACCACCAGAAATCAAGGAGAAATGAAGAACATGTATCAACACATCAAGGTGCCGGCCAAAGGGGAGAAAATCACCTGCAACGCAGATTTTTCCCTGGATGTGCCTGACCAGCCCATCATTCCGTATATCGAGGGCGACGGAATCGGCATTGATATTACCCCGGTCATGCACAAGGTCATTGATACCGCCGTTAACAAAGCTTACGGCGGCCAGCGCCAGATTCAATGGATGGAGGTCTACGCCGGTGAAAAGGCCAATCAGGTCTATGGCGAGGATGTCTGGCTGCCGGATGAATCCGTACAGGCCATCAAGGAATTTGTCGTCTCCATCAAGGGGCCGCTGACCACGCCGGTCGGCGGGGGTATCCGGTCACTGAATGTGAAGCTGCGTCAGGATCTGGACCTGTATGTGTGCCTGCGCCCGGTGCGCTATTTTGAGGGTACACCCAGCCCGGTGCGCGAGCCGGAGAAAACCAACATGGTCATTTTCCGGGAAAACTCCGAAGACATCTATGCCGGAATTGAGTGGGCGGCTGACTCGCCGGAGGCCAAAAAGGTCATTGATTTCCTGATCCGGGAGATGGGGGTCACCAAAATCCGTTTTCCGGATACGTCCGGGATCGGTGTCAAGCCGGTATCGTCCGAGGGGACCCAGCGCCTGGTCCGCAAGGCCATTCAGTATGCGATTGATAATGACCTGCCCTCCATGACCCTGGTCCACAAAGGCAACATCATGAAGTTCACCGAAGGGGGCTTCAAGAGCTGGGGTTATGCGCTGGCCAAGGCCGAATTCGGAGCAGTGGAAAAGAACGGTGGCCCTTGGTGTTCCTTCAGGAACCCGAACACCGGGCGGGAAATCGTGATCAATGACGTGATCGCCGACAATTTCCTGCAGCAGATCCTGCTGCGTCCCGAACAGTATTCCGTGGTGGCAACCCTGAACCTGAACGGGGATTACATTTCGGATGCACTGGCGGCACAAGTCGGCGGCATCGGCATTGCACCGGGTGCCAACTTATCCGATACGGTCGCTATGTTCGAGGCGACCCACGGTACGGCCCCGACCTTTGCCGGGCAGGACCGGGTCAATCCGAGCTCGATCATCCTCTCGGCGGAAATGATGCTGCGCCATATGGGTTGGGTGGAAGCGGCGGATCTGGTGGTCAGGGGCGTGGAAGGAGCCATTGCCTCGGGACGGGTGACTTTTGACTTTGCGGCCCTGATTGATACGGCGGAAGAAATCAGCTGCTCCGAATTCGGGGACAATATCATTGAACACATGTAAGCGGCCTTCGGGGGGGGACATGTAGGCTTTCGGCCCTTCTGCCCGGCCATGCCGGTTCGTCCTGTTCCGGCATGGCGGTTACTGCCACGTTGATTTGTGCTGTATCGCCCCCATAATGAGCTGTAGTCCCCTGCCAGGGGAGTAATACGGTGACAAGACCAATTTTTGCTGAACTTTTGATGCATTACTGAACTATATTGTTAGCAGGACAGATTTAAATGTCAGATCAGGAACAACGTGATTCAGGGGCTTATGATTCTGGCGTAGCGGTAGAGGATGCCCGTCCAGAGGTGAAGGAGCCATCACGTTTTAAGGTTATACTTTTAAACGATGACTTCACACCCATGGATTTTGTAATCGACGTATTGCAACTCTTCTTCAGACTGGATCATGAGACGGCAACCAGGGTCATGTTGCTGGTTCATACCAAGGGCAAAGGTGTGTGTGGAGTCTACACCCGTGACATCGCGGAGACCAAGGTCGCACAGGTCAACCGCTATGCACGGGAAAACCAGCACCCACTGCTATGCACGATGGAAGAAGCGTAAGGTTGAAATTATGTTAAGTTCAGAAGTAGAAGACTCCATCAACTCACTGTTTCGTTATGCCCGGCAACGGCAGCATGAATTCGTGACGGTCGAGCACCTGCTGCTCTCCATGCTGGATAATGCCAGCGCCGCTGAAGCCCTGCGTGCCTGCAATGTTGACATTGCCGCATTGCGCCGGGGCCTGGAACAGTTCATTGATGAAAACACCCCCCTGATTCCGGATGACGAGCACCGTGATGTTCAGCCCACACTGGGATTCCAGCGAGTCATCCATCGCGCTGTCTACAGTGCCCAGTCCTCGCGTAAGGGGGAAGTGACCGGGGATGCCATTCTGGTCGCCATTTTCGGCGAGCCGGATTCGCACGCGGTCTACTTCCTGTCCCAGCGGGACGTGGCCCGTCTGGACATTGTGAATTTCGTCTCGCATGGCATCCGCAAGGATGAACACATGCCGGACCTGCAGGGTGAGGACAGCGTGCGCGATCAGGGCACGGAAGGAGGGGGTATGGAGTCTCAGGATGGTGATGGTGCCGAGTCCCAGAAAAAGCCGCTTGACCAGTTTGCCACCAATCTGAACCTGATGGCGCAGGAGGGCAGGATTGACCCCCTGATCGGGCGCGACCTTGAAATCGAACGCACGGTGCAGGTCCTGTGCCGGCGGCGCAAGAACAACCCGCTGCTGGTGGACGAGGCCGGCGTGGGCAAGACGGCCATCGCCGAAGGCCTG